>JBJESB010000125.1:0-83825 GCA_051882575.1 Oscillospiraceae bacterium | reverse complement strand
AATGACTTGACATTTGAAAAAAAGTATGTATAATAAATATTGTAAATAATTTATCAAAGGAGATTTTCACTTATGGCAAAAGAAATTAAAAAAATTGTTCTCGCTTATTCAGGCGGACTTGACACCTCTATTATTATTCCGTGGCTGCACGAGAATTATCCCGGCTGTGAGGTTATTTGCGTAGCCGGTAATGTAGGTCAGGATGCAGAGATTGAGGGTCTTGAAGAAAGAGCAAAGAAGACAGGCGCTACCAAGCTGTACATTGAGGACCTTCAGAAAGAATTTGTATATGACTTTGTATTTCCTACACTTAAGGCTGGCGGAAAATACGAGGGCTACCTGCTCGGCACTTCCTTTGCACGTCCCCCTATTGCAAAGCGCCTTGTAGAAATCGCCAGAGCCGAGGGCGCACAGGCAATCTGCCATGGCTGCACCGGTAAGGGCAATGACCAGGTTCGCTTTGAGCTTACTATTAAGGCTCTCGCTCCCGACCTTCAGATAATTGCTCCCTGGAGAATCTGGGATATCAAGTCGCGTGACCAGGAAATCGACTATGCAGAAGCGCACAATGTTCCTATTAAGATTACACGCGAAACCAACTACTCCAAGGATATGAACCTCTGGCACCTTTCGCATGAGGGTCTTGACCTTGAAGACCCCGCTAATGAGCCGCAGTACAACAAGCCCGGATTCCTTGAGCTTGGCGTATCGCCCGAGCAGGCTCCCGATGTTCCTACATACATTACACTCCATTTTGAGCAGGGCGTTCCTACTGCACTCAATGGTGAAGAGATGGATGGCGTAACACTTATCAAGACGCTGAATAAGATTGGCGGCGCAAATGGTATCGGTCTGTTTGATGTTGTTGAAAACCGTCTTGTTGGTATGAAGTCCAGAGGCGTTTACGAGACTCCCGGCGGCACAATTCTTTATCACGCTCACGAGGTTCTTGAAACCATCTGCCTTGACAAGGAAACCCAGCACTATAAGTACGGTCTTGCTCAGAAATATGCAGAAATCGTGTACAACGGTCAATGGTACACTCCCCTGCGTGAGGCTCTTGACGCATTCGTTAACAAGACACAGGAAACCGTTACCGGTGACGTAAAACTGAAGCTTTACAAGGGCAATATCATCAACGCCGGTGTTACATCTCCATACACACTTTACAGCGAGGACTTTGCTTCCTTTGGTGAGGATGACGTTTACGACCAGAAAGATTCCGCAGGATTTATCAACCTGTTCGGTCTGCCTATCAAGGTTAAGGCGCTTCTCGACGCTGAAAGAAACAAGTAATATACGGTAAGATACTTTCTAAGGGCGGGAAAGCACAAGTGGCCTTTCCGCTCTTAACATTTTGAAAAAATAAGAGGTAAGTTATGGCAGACATGATGTGGGCAGGAAGGTTTTCAAAAGAGGTAGACAGCAGAGTAAATGCATTTAATTCCTCTATCGCCTTTGATGCCAGAATGTACAGAAACGATATTCAGGGAAGTATCGCTCACGCGACCATGCTTGGAGAACAGGGCATAATAAGTATGAGTGATTCTCTGGAAATTATCGGCGGACTTAAAGAAATTCTTGCAGATATCGACAGCGGCGCATTGCAGTTTGACCCGGTTGCGGAGGACATACACATGTTTATCGAGGCAGAGCTTACAAAACGCCTTGGAGACGTGGGTAAAAGACTCCACACAGCACGTTCACGCAATGACCAGGTTGCTCTTGATATTAGACTTTATCTCAGAGATGAAATAAGGAATATCAGAGAGCTTGTTGTTAAGCTGATAGAGGTGCTTTGCAAAATTGCCGAAGAAAACACAGAAACAATCATGCCGGGCTATACTCATCTGCAAAGGGCACAGCCTATTACCTTTGGTCAGCACATGATGGCTTATGCGCAAATGCTGCTGCGCGATATTCAGCGCTTCGACGATACGCTTGAAAGAATGAACGTTTCCCCTCTCGGAAGCTGTGCGCTTGCCGGAACAACATACAATATCAATCGTAGCAGAACTGCCGAGCTGCTTGAAATGAACGCCCCCATGGTGAACTCACTTGACGGAGTATCCGACAGGGATTTCTGCATTGAGCTTGCCGGCGCTATTTCTATTTGCATGATGCACCTGTCGCGTTTCTCCGAAGAAATAATAATGTGGTGCAGCTGGGAGTTCAAATTTATTGAGCTTTCCGATGATTTTTCGACAGGCTCCAGTATTATGCCGCAAA
Organism: Oscillospiraceae bacterium; assembly: GCA_051882575.1. Classification (GTDB taxonomy): domain Bacteria; phylum Bacillota; class Clostridia; order Oscillospirales; family Ruminococcaceae; genus CAG-115. The sequence goes on along the minus strand of JBJESB010000125.1, from coordinate 81,596 downwards.
AGAAGAATCCTGATGTAACAGAGCTTATCCGCGGCAAGACAGCAAGAGTACTTGGCGATAATGTAACCCTTCTTGCAATGATGAAGGGTCTCCCTCTCGCCTACAACAAGGATATGCAGGAGGATAAGGAGGCTATTTTTGATGCGGTTGACAACATCAAGCTGTGTCTTTCCACCTTTATTCCTATGCTTGATACCATGAAGCTCTACAAGGATAATATGAGAAATGCTGCCGCAAAGGGCTTTATAAACGCAACAGACTGCGCCGATTACCTTGTAAAGAAGGGTATGCCGTTCAGAACTGCATACAAGATTACAGGCGGTTTGGTTGCTTACTGCATTGCTAACAACACCACTCTTGAGGAGCTTTCGCTTGATGTATACAAGCAGCAGAGCGAACTGTTTGATGAGGATGTTTACAGCGCTATCAGTCTTGAAACCTGCGTAAAGGAGCGCCGCTCATACGGCGGACCTGCTCCCGAAAGTGTTATGAAGCAGATTGAATTAACACGCGCAAAATTGGAGGAGCTTACAAATGGTTAAGGTATATATTGACGGTCAGGAAGGCACTACGGGTCTTAAAATTCTTGAGCGTTTTAATGGCAGAAATGATATTGAGCTTCTTCGCATTGATGAAGAAAAAAGAAAAGACAACAATGAGCGCAAGAAGCTGATAAATGCATCGGATTTTACATTCCTTTGCCTGCCGGACGCAGCAGCTGTTGAAGCTGTTTCTCTTGCAGATGACAAGGTTCGTATTATTGACGCTTCCACTGCGCATAGAACAAATCCCGAATGGGCTTACGGTTTTCCGGAGCTTTCTGCGGATTTAAGAGCAAAAATCAAGAGTTCCGCAAGGGTTGCAGTGCCCGGGTGCTATGCAAGCGGTTTTGCGTCTATGGTCTATCCGCTGGTCAAGCTTGGAATAATGCCTGCTGACTACCCTGTTTGTGTTCACGCAGTATCAGGATATAGCGGTGCAGGAAAAAAAGCAATCGCTGTATACGAAAGCCCCGACAGACCTGCCGAATTTGACAGCCCGCGACAGTATGCGCTTCCACAGGCACACAAGCACCTGCCCGAAATGCAGAAAATCTGCGGTTTGGAATATGCTCCTGCATTCAATCCCCTGATTTGCGATTATTTCAGCGGAATGGTAGTTTCTCTGCCCATTCACACAAGGCTGCTTTCAAAGAAATACTCCGTAAGCGATGTACGAAAAGCACTTGCTGATTACTACGCTGACGCTAGGTTTGTTAAGGTAATGCCCGAAGGCGAGCCTGCCGACGGCTTTATCGGCGCAAATAACCTGAGCGGTACTAATATGATGGAGCTTTTTGTAAACGGCAATGATGACAGAATAATAATCTGCTCTCGCCTTGATAATCTGGGCAAGGGTGCAAGCGGTGCAGCGGTTCAGTGCCTTAATATTATGATGGGCGTTGACGAAAGTACGGGTCTTGTATAAAGGAGATAGCTATGGTAAATTTTGAAGGATATGAATTTGTTGACGGCGGCGTGTGTGCTGCTGCCGGATTTACAGCAGGCGGCATTATTGCCGGAATCAAAGCAGGAAATACAACTAAACGTGATTTGGCTATGATTTACTGCGCCGAGAGATGCAAAACTGCTGCGCTCTATACAACAAATAAGGTAAAAGGTGCGCCTATTATTGTTACGCAAAAGCATCTTGAGGATGGCTACGCACAGGCGGTTATTGTAAACAGCGGCAACGCTAACACCTGCAACGCAAACGGAATTGAAATTGCCGAAGAAATGTGCAGACTTACTGCCGAGGCTCTTGACATTGACGAAAATGATGTTATTGTCGGTTCAACAGGAGTAATCGGTCAGCCTCTTTCTATCAAACCTATCAAGACGGTTATCCCTACTCTTGCCAAGGAATTGTCGGCAAAGAAAAGCTCGGATGCGGTTGAGGCAATAATGACCACCGATACGCGCAAAAAGGAAATTGCAGTAGAATTTGAAATTGAAGGCAGAAAGTGTCATGTAGGCGGTATTTCAAAGGGCAGCGGTATGATTGCTCCAAACATGGCTACAATGCTTGCATTTATAACCACTGATGTAGCAATAAATCGTGAGCTGCTGGAAAAAGCTTTGCGAAAGGTCAACTCAATCACTTACAATATGGTAAGCGTTGATGGCGACACCTCTACAAACGATACTCTCGTTTTGATGTCATCCGGTCTTGCAAAGAATACCGAGATAATCTGCGAGGATAAAAACTACGAGGTTTTTGAAAACGCGCTTTATATGGTTATGATGAATCTCGCGCGTGAAACCGCTCGTGATGGTGAGGGTGCTACAAAGCTGCTGGAATGTATCGTTCAGCGTGCGCCCGGTGAGAAAACCGCAAAGACAGTTGCAAAGTCTGTAATTTCTTCAAGTTTGGTTAAGGCTGCCATGTTTGCAGCAGACGCAAACTGGGGCAGAATTCTTTGCGCTATCGGATATGCAGATGCCGATTTCGATATCAGCAAAGTATCTGTTGAGCTTGCAAGCAGCAAGGGCAAAATCACTGTATGCACTGACGGAGCAGGTATTACTTTCTCCGAAGATGCAGCAAAGGAAATTCTTTCCGAAGAAGAAATCAAGATTCTTATTGACCTGCACAGCGGTGAGGGCAGTGCAATAGCTTGGGGCTGCGACCTTACATTTGAATATGTTAAGATAAACGCAGAATATCGCACATAACAGGGGGCGGAAAGATGAATATTGAAAATGATATAAGAGCCAATGTAATGGTCGAGGCTCTCCCCTATTTACAGCAGTACAGCAGCAAAATCGTTGTTGTAAAATACGGCGGAAATGCCATGACCAACGAGGTTCTGAAGCAAGCAGTTATGAAGGACATCGTTCTGCTTTCGTTGGTCGGAATCAAGGTCGTTCTTGTACACGGCGGAGGTCCCGAAATAAACGCAATGCTCAATAAGACAGGCAAAGAAAGCAAGTTTGTAAACGGTTTGCGCTACACTGACGAGGAAACTATCGACATTGTTCAGATGGTGCTTGCGGGCAAGGTAAACAAAGACCTTGTTTCTATGCTTCAGAGTCACAACGGCAAGGCAATCGGTCTTTGCGGCATTGACGGAAACATGATTGAGGCTGAAATGCTTAATCCTGACCTCGGTTATGTCGGCGAAATTACTCATATTAACCCCGATATTATAGAGAATGCGCTGGATAATGGGTACATACCTGTAATTTCTACCGTGGGACGCGGCAAGGACGGAACTGTGTATAACATCAACGCCGATACAGCCGCAGCGCGTATTGCAGCAGAATTAAAGGCAGCAAACATGATTCTTCTGACGGATATCCGCGGTCTTTTGGAGGACAAAGACGATGAAAATACGCTCATCCGCGAGGTTGGCGTAAGCTACGTTCCCTATCTTAAAAAGCAGGGAATTATCTCCGGCGGTATGATTCCGAAAATTGAATGCTGCGTTGAGGCTGTTCGCAGGGGCGTTCCGCATATCAGTATTATCGACGGACGTATTCCCCACTCAATACTTATCGAGCTGCTTACCGACATTGGCGCAGGCACAATGATTGTTCCGTAACAAAGGAGAATTACTATGGGTACTATTGAACAGTTTAACAAGTATGTAATGCCGTCTTACGGAAGATATGACCTAGTTCTTGAAAAGGGCAAAGGCGAATGTGCGACAGATGAAAGCGGCAAGCAATACATAGATTTCGGCAGCGGAATCGGCACAAATTCGCTCGGCTACTGCAATGACGAGTGGGTTGAGGCTGTATGCGCACAGGCGCATAATATTCAGCATACGTCGAATTATTACTACACAAAGGTTCAGGCTGATTTTGCAAAGGCTCTTTGTGAAACTGCCGGATACACCGATATGTTTTTCGGCAACTCAGGTGCGGAAGCTAATGAATGTGCCATAAAGATTGCAAGAAAGTACAGCTTCGACAAGTACGGCAAAGGCAGACACAACATTATCACACTGGTAAATTCGTTTCACGGAAGAACACTCTGCACACTTTCCGCAACAGGTCAGGATGTATTTCACAACTACTTCTTCCCTTTCGTAGAAGGATTCATCAACGTTGAAGCAAATAATATTGATGACCTGCGCGCAAAGCTTGATGATACTGTATGCGCTGTAATGTTTGAGTATGTACAGGGTGAGGGCGGCGTTTGCGCACTTGAACAGGAATTTGTTGATGAGATTTTCAGGCTTTGCTCTGAAAAGGATGTTCTTACAATTGCCGACGAGGTACAGACAGGCGTAGGCAGAACAGGAAAATTCCTTGCAGGCGACTGTTTTGGAAAAAAAGCTGACCTTACAACTCTTGCCAAGGGTCTTGCAGGCGGAATTCCGATAGGCGTTTGTCTTTCGGGAGAAAAATGCGCAAAAGTACTGACCGCAGGCACGCACGGTTCAACGTTTGGTGGAAATCCCCTCTCATGTGCCGGAGGTTTAGCTGTTCTCAACAAGGTTAACTCCGAGGGTTTCTTAGATGAAGTAACAAAAAAAGGCGAATATATACGCCAAAAGCTCTCGGCTTGCGAAGAGGTTGTATCGGTTAGCGGTATAGGCTTGATGATTGGAATTGAACTGAAAACCAAGAAAGCTGCCGATATTGTAAAATCGGCGTTAAATGAAGGTCTGCTGCTGCTAACCGCAAAAACAAAGGTTCGCCTGCTGCCGCCTCTTACAATAACATACGATGAAATAGATAAGGGTTTGGATATCCTTATAGCGTTACTTAATTCGTAATTTTTACAGAAAGGAATAATACAATGAAACATTTACTTAAAATGCTTGATTTAAGCACAGAGGAAATCACTGATATCCTCAACCTTGCCGACCAGCTCAAATATGAGCAGAAGCATGGCATTCCGCACAATCACCTTAAGGGTATGACTCTCGGTATGATATTCCAGAAAGCTTCAACAAGAACTCGCGTTTCCTTTGAAACAGGTATGTACCAGCTTGGAGGCAACGCACTGTTCCTTTCTTCCAAGGAGCTTCAGATAGGTCGCGGCGAGCCGGTACAGGATACAGCACGCGTTCTTTCACGCTATCTCAACGGTATTATGATTCGTACTTTTGAGCAGAGCGAGGTTGAAAATCTTGCTGAATTTGGTTCTATTCCGATTATTAACGGACTTACCGATTTCTGCCACCCGTGTCAGGTTCTCGCGGACCTTATGACAATCCGCGAATACAAGAATAAGCTCGACGGCTTAAAGTTCTGCTACATAGGCGACGGTAACAACATGGCGAATTCCCTCACAGTAGGCGCTCTTAAAATGGGTATGAGTGTTTCTCTTGCCTGCCCCGAGGGCTACTACCCCGACCGTCAGGTTCTTGATTTCGCTAATGCATACGGCGATAAGTTCACAATTGTATCTGACCCTGTTGCAGCAGCTGCTGATGCTGATGTACTGTACACTGATGTCTGGGCTTCTATGGGTCAGGAGGGTGAAGCCGAAAAACGCAAGCAGATATTCAAGGGCTATCAAATCAATGATGCGGTTATGGCTTCCGCTAAGCAGGATGCAATGGTTATGCACTGCCTGCCTGCTCACCGCGAGGAAGAAATCACAGCAAAGGTATTTGAGCAGCACGCAAACGAAATATTTGATGAAGCTGAGAACAGACTCCATGCACAGAAGGCTGTTATGGTTCGCCTGATGGCTCCTGAAAAGTAATTCTTCTTTACATCAACAATCTTAAATATAAATCAACCTCTGCGGCAAGTAAATCCGCAGAGGTTAAATTTTTTAAATACCACAAAAATAGACAAATGCCAAATAAGGGAATCTGTTATTTCTTCTTGAATAATCCGAAAAAACCACCCTTATGAGCGGGTTTGTCCTTTGCAGAAGCGTTTTCGTCTTCGGGTGGTGCAATATAATCGCTCGGCTGCTGAACAGGAGGCTCAATAATGTCATTTTTGGGCTTGTGAGCTGATACAGTTGACATTCCGCCGGAAGTGGTGTTGCTATGCTCGTCATACGGCTGTGGAATACCCTGCGAACCTATTCTCTCCATGACCTCTTCATAGGTTTCAACATGAGTAGACTGAGGCTTCGGCTTTCCTGCCTGATATGCCATACAACGATAAGATACAGTTTCAATAGCTTTCGCCATTTGCTGATGTAATATCTCAAATGATATCATACCGCCCTGCTGCTCTATCATACGAGCAATATCATTATCAAGAGAAATATAATATTTATCGCTGTAGTTGAAATACCAAGCAGCTTCTAATGAATCGTCAATATCGTCGATTTCTTTCATCATTTCTTTCTGATACTGCTTCTGACAAAGAGATTTGATTTCGTTTCGCCTGAGCTCCTTGTATCTTTTCACAGTTGAGCGGCAAAACCTGATTTCCATTGTTTCCTTATTCTGACTTATAAGTCCGGTATTTGCCTGTGCAACAGCTTCAGGCGGAAATACAATTTGAGATACCATTTTTCCGGTACTGCCCGCAGCAGATGCAGGAGCAAGATTCACGAAATTTCCCAGTATCATTGATTCCGGAATCTGTGTCGCAGAAAAGCTGATAGGAGCGCAATATGTTCTCACCTTTTTTATTATCTCATCAGCATAGGCTTTCTCCTGTGTGCTAATACCAACAATGCTATCCAGAGCATCATTTCGTATACTGTCTAAATAAAATACTGAAGCCTCCGCCAAGGAGCAATTTCCTGCTATGAACAAATAGATAAAGTACGGAAGAAAAAGCCGCCACGCAGTTTTAAGGTCGCGTTTCTCTATAAAAAAGCCAGCCATTGACACAGTGCTTTTTCCCGGAATAAAAGAGAACATTGCCGCACCGCTTTCCAAGCAGCAGAAGAAAAGATTCTTTTCAAACCTTTCTTCTAATAGTTCCTTTTGTCCGTTTGACACATATCTCTCGTTTATCTTGCCATAGATAGCTGCAATAATCTGCTGTTCATCATCAGAAATACTTGGGTAGTTGATAATTGGTTTTCCTTCAAATAGCTGAATAGGGTAAACCGATATGCTATATCCATCATTTGTATTCAAGCTTATCCCTCCTTGTAATATCTGTATGCGTTTTTATTGTCAAGCTCCCATAGCATTTGCTTGGCAAAGCTTTGCGCTGCCGCTGCCTTCGCCAGCAGGTCACTCATTCGCTTACCGTTCTCTGCTGAAAAGCTCTCGGGAGCACTATAAAGCTCATACGGAGCGTCAGAATCGGAAACATTTCTGATTCTCCATACAAATGATTCCTTTTCCTTACCAGCCTGTATTCCACACTCCAGTACCAGCTCCACTCTTCGCGGCTGCTCCGTTCTTTCAACTGCAATTGGTGCATAGGAATTGAAAAAGTTGTCGGCGGGTTCCTTATCAGAATTATCAAAAACACTGAATGCTGTGTCAATTTTATACATTCCACCAACCAGCGCTAAATATCCGCTTGCAAGCTCACCATAGGTAAATGAATAAGGCTCATCGGAGCAATATATTAAATTTGTAAGGTTCTGAAATAGCCTCTGCTCTGCTTCATCTTCAATAATATCATAAAACGGCGTAGGCAGAGGAAGGTCAGCGTAAGCGTTAAATACAAGGTTGTCGGGTATGATATACTTCACATCTCCCTGCTGGAAGTGAGTATGAAGAATATCCTTATCCTGCTTCAATGCCAGAATCAACGACGGAAGCGCAGCAAAAAACTCATACCGCTGCTCATAGGGACAACAAACACCCTCTAACGACCAAAGAGCTCTTCCCTGAAAATCATACATTTGCTCGCCATCAGGTGAGAGAATTTCTACCGTCCTCATAAGAATACAGCTTTTCGCCTTTTCAACATTTATATATACAAAGGAATCTTTTCTAGCATTGGGATATATCTCAAACGGATTATTCGCCTTTTCAGACCAAAATGAATTGTCAGAGTCGATAAGAGATTTATCAAGAAATGCTATACACGCTTTTAACGGAAGATAATCCGGTCCAATTCTCAGCGCATAACCATCTGTTCTGTCCTCGCCTCTGGAATATACAAAATAATCCCATTCCATAGTTTACCTCCTGTTACAATGATTTTGCATTAAATATCTTGTCTGCTAAGCTTACAACGATTTGCCTGCTGTATTTCACATATTGGTCAAGCTGATACTGATTCTTAATAAGCAAAGCAAGCTGCTCGCGCGAATATCTGGCTTCAACAGTACTTCTGAATGAATCAGAATTATAAATACCTCTATTATCCTCAATAGATGACATGAGCTTTGCCTTTTCATTCATGTATTGCATTCGCAATGTAGGAAGGGCATTTGAAATAATATACAAGCCAACCGTTTCAATATTCCAAGGCTCAAAATCAGGGTCACTAATCATCTTACCATGGCTGTTGAAAACCTTCGAGGTAATTTTATTTGCAGCAGAAAAAGCAACAAAGCGATATTTTATTTTCTTTTGCTTGCAATACTCAATGATTTCTTTACAACATCCGCAGCTGTTTTCAAAGAATGACTCGGACTGTGTGTTATCCACGCCTATCAAATCAGCCTTACTAACTGCAAAAAGCACACTGAACGGATAACCGTTAGGCTGTATTTCGGCTAACTTTTTGAGCTTCTTTAACACACCGTTGAGGTCAATTGTTGTGTCGGATGATGACAGCTTTTTACCGTCAAGAATGATAATCACCATACTCATGCCATAATCGGATACAATTGAACGATAATAATCAGTCTGACCAAGAATATTCAGAAACCTGATTCTTCCGCACAAATCAGAATCAATATTAATCTGAAACTCAAACCAATCATCAAACTCTGATGTATTGTTGGAAAACACGTTCTTCAGCGTTAATACATCGGTTGCATAATACGCCGTTTCAGCCTGTGCCTGAACTTTCTCTGCGCCGTTTAATATTGCGGCATCTCTGCCCACTGTACTGATTGATAACTGGGTTTTACCTAAAAACAGGGATTTCGCAAATATATCTACAAACGAGCAGACAAAGGATTTTACTCCCGAGCCGGGTTCGTTTAGAAATACTACCCTGCTTACACCGTCATACATCATAATTCTTCAACCCCTTTATACCTTCATAGGTATAGCATTCTTCGGCAGTCTCTGGTGAATTATGCCATTAAGATTAGAAAATGTATGATTCTTTAACACTCTACGGCAGTAGTTCAGTATGTTAATATTGGATTCGCAAGCGGATATTTTAACAAGCCAATCAGCCTTTTTATAACCGGCAGGATGAGAAAACAGCTTTGTTTCCTGCTTAAGACGCTCCAGCGTTCTTTCAAGATAATCAATCATTTCCTCAATATGAATATACAATGAATAAAGTATGGCAATATCAATATTCTTCTGCTTAAGGTCTGCTCCGGCTATAATTTCTTCGTATGTACGCCTGTCGGTATTTACAACTCTCGTTGTATTATCTCCTACGCACGAAACCGGAATAATTCCAAAGTTCCAGCCGCAGATTTCACATTTTGTATATATTGATTTATATGCTTTTTCGATAAGCATAGCGCTGGTATCTTCAAAATTATCTGCCTTATACTGTGCTGCAATTCTCGGAGAGTCTGCCTTTGTAATAGCAATCAGTACCGTCATCTTTTTGTTTATGGACTTAGCAACCTCAACAATAGTAGGAAACAGGATATTAAATGTTTTTGCAGTGAGGAACTCCTGAAGATTGGTGCCATGACCATAGTGATCGCTGACTACAACACCATCAGCCATAATAATCAGGACATCGCTTTCAGCAAGCTTTTTCGCAAGCTCCGGAAAGTTTTCGCGGTTTTTTTCATAAGAGGAAAATAACTCACCCGCGTAATCTGAAATAATCATTCTGCAGCTTTCATAAGAATTTATTGTCAAAGCAAACTCATATTCACTAATATAGCCTGTTGTAGTTTGAGGCTTAAACCTATCAGTCATGTAGTACTTTTCCAAAAGCTCGTTTCCTACTTCCGTGCCTTCAATAATACGGATGGTGCTGGGGTCAAATTCATCACTAAAGATATCGTTATCAAAAGATACTGATTTTTTAGGCTCCAGCATTACATTACAGCTTTCATCCTGTGTTCCGTATCTTCCTGCATTTACAACCAACGCCTGTACGATTCCTCCCATGAATGAGGTTTTGCCGCTACCTGTACCTCCAAGAAGAGATATTCTAACTGTGTTATTCTTCATAACCATGTTCCTTTCTTTTTACAATATTTATGTAAGTATAAATGCCAATGAACCTGCACAACAAACCAAATAAAGAAAGATTTTTATTACTAATAATATTCTGCGCTCTACATCCAATCCGCGCAATAGACCGCATATCAGCAAACGAATGGAATTTACTAATTCAACAGCCGTAAAAAATGAATATATCATCATTGAAAGCCGAAGATACATTGGAATGGGAGCAACCAGATTTTCGGGATATGACAAAGACAGAACAAAACAAATCGCCCAAATTATCACACCAATTATCGGCCACTGGTATATATCCTTTATCAGCGAGCTCTTAAAAACGTGTCTAAGCATATACCTGTCCGAATGGATTTTTGCAGGCCTGCTGTTTACTGCGGCGCTGGTTTCCATCTTTTCAACATCCTTAAAATATGTGGCATAACATTCGTCGCATACCATAGGAAGTATATCCTTATACAGCTCAATAACCTTGCCTTTGCTTTTTGGTTTCATACAGATTTCACAACGCTGTTCAGCTGCGCATTTTATATTCCTGCGAAACGCCATTTTATATCACCCTATTCATATTTCTTCTTGCCGTGAAAACGCTCCATCTCATTAAAAAAGTTCTCAGGAACATCGGATGGCTCAAAAACATAAGCGTCTTCGGGAACCTGCAATTTGCCCATTGACCTCATCACCGCAATCTCGCTTGTGGACAAGCCCATTTCCTTGCTAACCTTTTCCTGTATGCGACGATAACGGTTTCTGCGCATTTCATCCAGCAGCTTACGAACAATTCTGGCGTTTCCGTTTTTAGAAAGACCACTGTCATAAAGCTTCTGAAGCAAAGAATAAACAACCTTTCCCGCAGCCTCGCTGAACTCGTCTTTGTTTTTCTTACACATAAGTGCGAAAATATCAAACAGCTGCTCGGGCGTATAATCCTTAAACTCATAGCGCTGCAATCTGGATTCAAGACCGGGGTTGCAATTAAGAAACTGCTCTACCCTATTCGAATATACAATGAATATTACATTGAAATCCTTACGGTTGGCTTCCATTTTATTCAGCATGGCATCAATTATTCTTCTGCCAAAATCGTTTTCTGCCAGCTGATATGCTTCCTCAATCACAAGAATGGTATGGTGCTGAATTGCTTCATCCATTTTATCATTGATGTTCTTTTCGCTGTGACCGACATACTGTCCCACAAGATTAGAAGCGTCAATATAAATCGGCTTGTCACTGCCCAGAATACCCAGCGAATGATATAATTCCGCTGTAAGCTGCGCCGCAGTTGATTTTCCGGTTCCCGGATTACCAGCCCAAATCATGTGTGAGGGACCGGGATACTCAAGCTGTTTTTCTTCATACTCTACCTTAAGCGAAATCTGGTCGTTAAACATATCCTTAAGGAAATCCAAGCCAATATATTCGTCAAGCTTGGAATAAATCTCGGTGGTAGAAAATCCTCGCTTTTCAAACAGCTTGGCTTTATCGCCAAAATCAACACGCTCAATGGTAATTACTTGGTCATGCAGCTGCCTGATTCCTGCTCTGCGCTTTACCGTATCTGCCAGATTATTCATATCTCTTGCATTGCCGAAATTTACCACATCTCTGTCGCTGTACAGATTCTTGAAGAATTCAGGCAAGCCTTCTCTAACATCCTCGGAAATAACAATCTGCTTGCAGGAGTCATCCTGACGCATTACACTGCTTTCAAATATTTTCTGAAGCAGCGGAGGCTTATACTCTTCAATTGTGATTATGTTTGCCTCACCAAAACGAGAAAACAAGCCTTCATTCATTTTCCAGACATCTTCCATTCTGTTGGCATATCCGGCAAAAATGACGCAGAAATGATAGTTTTTGTTCGTCATTGCAGCAACTAATGTATTGATAGCCTCGCTGCAAAAGCCCGAACCGCCGTCTTCGCCTTTTTCAGCTAGAGTGTATACCTCGTCAATTAAAAGCACACCCTCCTGTGCCTGCTCAATCAGAGCGGCGGTCTGTACGGCAGTAGAGCCAACATATTGACCAACCAGCTTATCTCTTGTTCCGATTACTGTGTGTCCGGATTTAAGAATACCCTCTCTTTGCAGTATTCTTCCGATAAGGTTTGCAATCTCGGTTTTTCCTACACCGGGATTTCCCTGTAATACAAAGTTTGGAACCTTAACTCTGCTATTACCTTGCTTCTGCTGAGGCTCAAATCTTTCAATGTATGAGCCATCTCTGATTTCCTCGACATCAGAATCCACCTTGTAATTGGCGCGGTAGTTATCAATAAATCCGCCGACTACCTCACCTGCCGCTTCCCAGCCCTCTCTGGTTTTAAGCAGCTCAAGCGGGTCATCTTCATCCTTAAAGCTGCCGGATTTCTGTCCATATATTTTGGGAATATCATCTGGAGTAATATGAACCCTTTCCTCAGAGCTCTCCCGCATAAATGCTTCTATGGACTCTTTCATTGTTTTGAGCTCGCTGTAATCGGACTCACGATTGAAAAAGCTAAGTGCTCTTAATAAGCTGTCAAGATTATCCTTACTAAAAGACAGCTTTTTGGTTATGGTAATATCCTCGTTATTCTCATTTCGGTAGGTGTACGTATATCCTTTAATTCTAAGATATTCCAGAAGATTAAGTATCTCATCATTCAGCGGCGAGCCAATAATAAGGCTGGAATTATGATTAAACTCCGCTGTACCCGACGATAATCCCTTTATAAAGAGTGAGCGAAGGGCTATTGCGCTTTGACCTTCAAACACTGTCTGGAGATTCTGCGAGTTAATGCTTTTGGATACAAATATGCAGATATTGCCATTCTCGTTGGGCAAGCTCTTCCAATCCTCAAAATAAGCATAAAACTCTCTGCGCAGCTCCTCGGAGCTGTTAAGAAAATCATCCAAGCTTGTAAAAACCAGCGCTTTCTTGCCCAAATCTGTATTAAGCATCAGCTGATTCGCCATAACCGGTGCATTTGTGTCAGACTTGATATGGAAAACATTACTTTTCTGCTTGCCGCTATCAGCATTTCTCTGCCTTATTGTCCGTTGAACTCCGTTTACGGATAAAGCGGGATTAACAGACGCGGGAGCAGGAGCAGGATTTTTCACCTGTTCCTGTGCAGAGGAGTTATGCTGCTTCGTTGTAAATTCACTTAGCCTGCTGCCGCACTCACTGTCAATTGCAAACATTCGTTTCTTGGCGCCCGAGTAGAATACTACATATTTGTAGCCTAATGACTTCAGTTTTTCATTAAGAAGCTCCTCAAAAGAGTAAATTCTTAAATCAGGCGTACAGTATATATCGCTGAGTGCACCCGAAATACAGAACATTCGGGTAGAAACCTTTTCAAAAATTGAAGACATACTATCCCTCCGTTAAAAGGCGTTTTTACCTATCGTTCCGCCCTTGCATCTCTGTGTGGCAACAATACCTTTTCTCTTGCCAAAATCACTGTTCATAATTGATGAGCAAACAGTTTCACGCTGTTCATTTCGCTGCTGCTCGGTCGATGCGTTAAGCGTCTCGGAATGAGTGAGAATATCAATTCCCGTGGAGATATGCGAGTTTTCGTCAACATTTACGTTAAGATATATTTTGACTACCTCTCCTGTTGACGGCTCTACCATTTGTACAATAAGCGATTCAAGCGGTGATGCAGTTTCATCGGGTTCAACCTCATCAAATCCAAGGTCCATATAAGTGGCAGAGATTATATCCGCATACTGAATACGCTCAAGGTAGTTATGCAATCTCTCATAAGCTGTTGCTGTATCCTTGATATACTGAATATTCAGATTATCGGTCAGGGTAATAAGGTCTGTCAATTCTTCGGATGTAAAACCATACTTATCCTTTGACGAAAACTGCGACTTGATTTGCTCCAGTTGAGTCTGAACCGCTTCCCTTGCTCCAAAATAATACGGTGTCATATCAAGGTCACGGTATGTAACGGTTTGACCGTCTACCGTATCGGAGAAATCATAGTCTGTAAAATGAGTGCTGTCAAGGTGCTGCTCCAATTCGGTGATAGCCGCCAGACATTTCTCATAAAGAAACTCGCACTTTGTATCCTCTGCAAGCAAGGATTCTACCGTTGTTACACATTTGGAATAAGTATCATAAGCGTCGATGATTGCTGCTTCATACTGTCCGTTGTTATATCTGTCAATCGCAGTATTGAGGGCATTCGTAAGTGACACAGAATAATCCGAAGCGTGGCTGTTTCCCTTATGACTTTCAGCAAACTCACAGATAAGGGTTCGGGTTTTGTCTATAATTTCACCTGCAGCCGCCTTACTTCTCTCATTGCGCGCGGACATATCGCCCTTGATTTCTTCAATGGACGCCAGTACCTCTGCGCGTTCTGTCTCAAGCAATGCCTTTGTCTTATTTGCTGCCGCTTCCATAGGAGAGGCATAGCGTTTTTCAATTAAAGACATACTTTCCTCAAATTCAGCCGAAAAAGCTCGCTTGGAGGATTCGTACCTCTCGATAAATTGAGTGGTATCCGGCTCTGTAGCGAAAAGCTCACCCAAGCTGTTGATTGTGTTTGTATATGACTCGCAGACAGAATCTGACGCCTGCGCCATAGCAGTATATATTTCATGCTGAATATCTGCCGTTTCGGAAAGCAAACCCGATGCCTTGGAATATGTGGAATTTATCCTGCGTCTGACGTTTTCCTCATGCGCTTTCTTCGCAGTGGTCGCTATGCCCTTTGTAACACCTGCAAGACCTCTTACAGCCATAACAGTTCCTGCAATCAATGCGCCGCCAACAACAACCGGTATTACAACCGCACCAACTGCTGCAGCTCCGATAATGCCCGGAATAATCTCTGCTTCTCCGCTCATATAAATTACCTCCTATTAACTGTGCCCGTTTATGGCACTTCTGAATCTTTGTTTCAATCTGCCTGAAATTTGGTCGGATGTTAGTCCGTTACCCGGTTCCTCATATAAAGAGTTTGAATTTACAAACCCTGTGAAAAGCATATCACCAATCTTTTTACACAGCTGATAATCATCAAGGGAAAATGAATAACCGATATTGTTATACCATTTGTTGTTCAATTCGGAAAACACAGGTATGATGTAAATATATACAATCTGGTCCTCCCGATAGATACTCTCATAGGAAAGAATGAGCATTTCTCTGGCGTCGTCGTTTTCAAAACGATTTATGGTATTGCTGAAATCAATCTCCTCAAACAATTCATCAAGCCGGCTCTTAATATTGCACCTCTCATCATAACAAGCAATACGAGAGCGCATAGAACAAAGGTACTTCGATTCGTACGACAATCTGACCGATGCAGTTGAGGCAGTACTGTACATACTTTCTGCGCTGTATCCCCCGCTGTATTTCGCGGCTCGCATCAATCGCTTCAGATGACTTTTGGATTCCTCCGTTACATCGATAACTGCGCCGTCAAATTCTATAATCTGCTTGTCTGACAGCTCTTCAAAGGCTTTTATATATTTGAAGTACTCGCCGTTAATCCACTGACTGATAACTTCATCCGGCAACGAATCGGATAAGTTCCACTCTGCCTGTAAAACGTCACCCATCCAATCAATCCTTCGCGAGTCCTGTTGAATCAGCTTTTTCTCGGAATCCATGATAGTTTTCATGGCAACATAATTCTTTATCCATCGGTCCAAAAGATGATTGATTCTGTTGCGCTCAATTTCGATTGATAAAATCAGGGAATCTGCTATACCGATTGCCGCCTGATAGATACCGCTGTTAAAAAACTGAACAGCGGTTTCAAGATGCTCGTAAAAGAAATTTCTGTTATTCGGCGGAAACCATTCGTAAGGCTCCGTAGAATCGAAATCATATAACATCGCTTTAGCCTTCTTTATCTGGGCTTCTGCCTGCTGCCGCGACTGCTCGATTGCCGTTTCGTATTCCTTTTGAAAATCCCGCTGAATTTGCTTAAGGCTTTCGGTTTCTTCCTGCTGCTTGGCAAGCTCTTCATCAAGAAATAATTTCAAAGCATAATACCGCTGCTCCGTTTCCTTTAGCTTTTCCGCAGCCTCATTACGAACATCCTGTACAGCGTCGTTAAGAAGCTCCTGATATACAGCGTCTGTGGTCTCCCTGTCATGGGCAAGCATTTGCTCGCACTCGCTCTTCAATCTCTGAAAATTATTCCTGCTTTCCTGCGATATCCGTTCAGATTCACGCGCAGCCTCCTGACGAAGCCTTGATATTTCTTTTTCCAGCGTCCGTACCTGCGCACTTAACTGGTTTATATCTGCCATACTACCAACCTCCAACTCGGGTTTTCATTGATATGATTCATTCAATATCATTTTTGTATCTGTGCAGTAATTCTGTATCGGCGGTTATAAATTCTGCAAGCTTTTCTTCCGCCTGATATACACTCTCTATTGAAATACTGCCGCCCGATTCTATGGTTTCAGCTGCGGCTTTCAAGCTTTGAAAAACACTGTTATCCGCGTCATGCGCAGCATAGTACTTAAGTATCTCAAGGTCTGCATAGATATCCCGCAGAATATCCTCGTTCTTACCTGATGATTTTTGCAGACTGGGTTTCTGAATTGTCTGTGATTGTACATCCGTACTGTTTGTCTTGGATGATACAAAGGATTCGGGCTGTTTGTCAGTCTGCGTCACCGGCTTTTGAAGAGAATACTGTATATCGACCTTTCCGTCTCTCACTGTAAAGGTTATGCAGTCCTGTCTCAAAGTCTCAACCGACTGAATAGTTTTACAATCGTAAGAAATTCCGCACTTTACATCTGCGTCTTCAAACGAACGCGTCTTTGCGGCAAAAGTAACTTTCACATAGCCGAAATTCAGCTTTTTAGGCAATCCCTGATTGTAATTCACCGCCATTGAAATCCAAAGATAATTATTGCGCGGAATTATAAAAGGGAAATTATATTTGCTTTCCGGCTCAACATTTTCAATGATATTATTTTTCCCCGTTTCTTCATCAAAGCACTCAACCGACATTCTGACGACAGCAGGGTCAAAGCTTACACAGAAATACTGTGCCGTGGTCATTTCTTTTGTCATGTTTATTCCTCCGAATGTTTTTTGTTTTTCCCGGAAGCTATTATTGCCGCTGCATTATTGATTCTGGCTATCGCTGTTTTCGTAGCTTCCGAAGGAACGCCAACCATCTGAATCCTATTATTTTCTCTTATAAAAAAATCAACTTGTCTTGCACGACCGTCATTCAATTCATTTTCAGCAAACTTATACCGTTCAGTCATAAATATAAGCCGCTGATTTGATGAGCCCCTGATACCCAAATCGTCATCAAGAGCCTGTATGTATTCACCGTCAATCAACAAATCCACATGGCGGTGAATTAAATCCAGAACAGCCTGCTCGCCGCTGTTAATCAGCTGATTATAAGAAAAGCCGCTATAAATTATTACTCCAAAATCTCTTATTTTGCTTTTTATAGTATCAAGCAGCTCAACTAATTTATCCGCCTGATAAAACGGCTCTCCTCCGCTTATGGTGATACCTTCGGTTTTAGAGTTAATCACAAGCTCCGCAAGATAATCAATATCTGCTTGTCTGCCGCCTGTCAGCGGCTGCATATCCGGGGCGATACACCCTGTGCAATTTCTGTTACACCCCTGAAGCCAAAGCGCAAATCTCTCAAAAGGTCCCAGACACTTGGTTCGCTCAACGCACCATCCAATACGGATTTTGCCGTTATCGGCAAGCGTGTGAATAATCTTATCAGTCATCTTGTCCGTTGGGTATAAACAAAGCGGTTTGCAAGCCGATTCTCGTTTCGCTTATCTCTTTTCTGCCAAACAAACCACCGCTGCTCTTTGTAAGCATAAAGAAAGCAATATTCGCTGAAATGCACTCCTGCGAATTGAGTGTTAACGTAAAATGAACGCGTCCCTTTTCCGGGTCAAATGCTTCAGGAAAGGAATCAACATACAAAGCGCCGATAGGACGTATAACATCTCCGTCATGTTCAAGCGGACTGTTTACGCTCTCAAACCCTCTGGGGCGGCGATATAGCACCAGCTTGCAGTATCTGCCTGCTTTTTCTTCGGGTGTAAGATTGCAGTGCGCATGAGTATGAATTATGCCTTCATTGAACTTTGTACCCGCGCTAATCAGCGGAGCAAATACTGTATGCGAATCAAATCTGCCGCTTACCAGCAAGCCTATGTCATACTCTGTTTCGGGAAGCACCTGCGCAGAATGATTATTTGTTTCCAGATTATTGGCATAAATCGCCGCGCCCTTTGAAATAGCAGAGAAATGGTCAATGTAGTTTATACGGCATTTGTAGTCCTTGAAGAAATCCGACAGCATTCTCAATACCATTGGAGTCTGCGCTGCTCCGCCTGTAATAATCAGCTCATCAATGTCATTGGGAGTATAGCCGCATTCTGTAATTGCCTTTCCGACCGACGATTTCATTCTTGCAAGAAAATCGGTGGAATCAATAACGTTGATTTCATAATCATCCCTGTCACATGAGATTTTTACAGCGGTTTTCGAGACATTTCCCGCCCTGTAAAGCTCTACTGTTTTTTCATATTTTTCATACCTCGTCAGTGCGCACTTGATAATTTCAGCGGTTTCAAGCATAACTCTTTTATTATACTCAAACTGATGAATATCCAAGCCGGTATCCTCATAACTGTCAGCTTCTACGTTAATACCGTACTTTTTGTACACCTTTTTGCACAGATATCTGCACAGTGCTTTTGTAAAATCAACACCGCCAAGCTCTTCCTCGCCGTTTCTGCGCTTAATGCTGTATGAGGTTCTGCCGTTTTTGATTTCACTCACCAGAATCGACACATCCAGAGTGCCTCCGCCAAGGTCAAAAACCATAATCTTGCTATTGCTCTCGGAAGCAGCACCAAAATATATTGCTGCTGCTTCAGGCTCGGTGAGAATATCAGGTTCAATCCCAACGCGTGATGCAGCAGTATACAGCGCTGTTTTCTGACCTGCATCATAGCACGCGGGTACAGTAAGCACAAAACGCGCATTTTGAGTACTTCCAAGCTTCTTTTCAATTTCCGACTTTATGTACGCAATATACTTCGTTACTACAAAAGACGACGGCTTTTGTATAGCGGTACCGTTTTTATGAGAAACTGCGTTAATTGTTTTGCCTGAACAGAAATTTCTCTTTATCTCGGTGCACAGACACTCGGGGTACTGCATTCCTTTTCTCATTGCCTCGCTGCCAAACAGCATATCCGATTCCGAATTAAAGAATACAGCAGAGGGAGTATAATCTGTTCCGTCAAATACAAGGCTTTCCGTTCTTCCCGAAGCGTTTATGTATGAAGCAGAGCTAGAAAATGTGCCGAAATCTATTCCGATACACAGACGGCTTGCTTTACAGCTGACAGTCATGCTTTCGGGATTTGGTCTGTCCAGTGTTACATAATACGGAATCTTCTGCGAGAAAACAGAATAATAAACCGATAGATAGCCTGAATGCGGCATTGATTCGGGAATATATCTGCGTCGATTAAATTCATACAGATTCTGCGGGTAAAAATTATACACGACATCATTGAGCCGGCACAATATACAATCCAGCTCCTCGCCTGTATTTCTGTCCACAATTACAATCTGCGCTTCGCCCTCCTGAAAAGCCGCAATAGTTTTCAGGCATTCAAGCATTGTCGGTCTGGTAACAGGGTTAAGGTCGGTCATTCTTGATATCAGAGAGCAGAATTCATTGTCTCTTCTAACAGGCTCGCAAAGAACATACGGCTTGCCATCCTCCACATTCAGACACAGCAAATCTGCCTCGGAAAGGTCGAATTCTCCGCCCATAAAATATGTGGCGAGTATTCCCAGACAAAAAACGTCATTCTTCTCCTCGGATGCGTCTGCGGGTACGGGATATATAGTATCAGAATAGCCTTTTTTCTCTGCAAATGATATTATTCCTATGCTTTCGGTAATGGTATCGGTGTTTACCATTATGTTTTCAGGGCATATTGCGCCATGACCGATTGTAGAATGCAGATAAATATTCATTATCTGCACCATTATATCGGCTAGCTGCTTTTGCGAAATGTCTTTTTTATTGTATTCGGAAAGTAACATATCCGCTGCTCCTTTTGCATTTGAATAAGTATTACAGTCTAACGCTGAATCTGGTAACAGTGCCGTCTATCTGCTGCGCATTTATGATAAACAGCTTATCCTCGTTAAAAATGTATTTCACCGAAATTATCTGCTTGTTTCTTTTCAGCGGTTTATTCAGTTCAAGCTCAACATCATAAAACGCATTGCTTTTGCTTTGCTCAAACTTACCTGTGTACTCAATGAAGCTGAGCTGCAAATACTTTGCTTTATCAACATTAGGCATATAGTTCCTGCAAACAACAAAATCATCCGAAATTGTCATTCCTTCAGATACTATAACGTCAAGAGTGCGACCCTTACCGTCGGGAGTTGCCACCACTACGGCTATTGAGGAATAAGCCTTATTATCTACATGAACCTTAAGTCGGCTGTTGCAGATAGCTGCACCTCGTGCTACAAGATAAAGCGATTCCTCGGGAATAACCAGCTTATCCTCGCCAAACATATCGGTTAATATTTCAAGTAAGCACAGCTCATGCGCCATACCGCCTACTACCAGCACCTTGTCGGTAGTTTCGGGAAGTATATTAAACGATTTGTACATATTATCCAGACACTTGCGCATTCTGTCGGCAATCGGCTGCATTTTCTGCTTGTACAATGCGGCTGATATGGTCATTTTCAGAGTATAGTCTTCAAACAGGTCGGAGATATATACCATTTCCTCGGTGTTTCTTCTGCTGTATAGCTTGCTCTTTATGCCGTCGGCGCTCTGTACATAATTGTGAACCGTTACTGCTGCTTCCAGTACCTCGGGTCTGCATCTTGTCAGACTTTCCGAATCGCTGAAATCTATATTGATGTCTAGTCCCTTGTCATCATAAACCTTTTCTGCAATAATTGCTGACAATACCTTATCAACATCATTTCCGCCAAGCTTTATATCGCCGCCCCACGCAATGGGCTCCAGCCTTTCAGCCGATACTGCCTGACCTACCATGGATGATTTGAGCAGGGATAAGTCAAACGTGCCGCCGCCGAAATCAACAACCAGAATGTTTCGCGCGTTTTGCAATTCCTTGCTGTAAGCTATTGCAGCGGCAATCGGCTCATCGGTTAAGGTATTATTCTCGTTGGCAGGCAGGAATCCTGCTTTTTCAAGCGCTGATTTTGTTGCAAGTCTGGGCTCCTGTGTATCAAATCTCGCGGGTACGGTAACAAATGCCGTAAATTCATTTTCGTTTGGAAACTGACTTTTCAGCTCGCGCATTACCTCTTTCAGAATCTCTGTCGCGACTCCTTCGGCGTCAAATGTCCGCTTGCCAATACTCCAGACCTTTTTTGAATCCCCCATAAAATACTTTGAATCCCTGATAAAGCGCCGTGCGCCAATCGGATTATCCTGCTCAAAATCTAACGCAGCCTGACCAACCAGTATTGCATCCTTTTCACTGTCGTATGCAATGCAAGACGGCAGCAGGCAGCGATTATCCGACTTACCGTTCTTGAACGAGATTTTTCTTACATTACCTGCTTCATCAACGTAACCTGCAAGAGTATTGGTAGTACCCAAATCAATTCCTATATTCATTTCGCTTACCTCCCGAATCAATTACCAAACAAGCCGATTACAGCTTTTAATATTTCGATATGGATAGCAATAGCCGAGGGCGAAAGAACTGCCCATATCAGCGAAAAAGAGGTAAGTGCTTCAATAATAAGCGGAAACAGCTTGGGTGAGGAACGCCATAATACCTTTCGGTAGCCGTTTGAATCACTTTTGAATTTACCGTCCTTGTCAACTTCCCAATCAATATATGTAACCTTGTCAACGTCATATCCGTAACTCGACGTAAACGGAACAACAGATTCTACATCATTGATAAGGTTGTACCTTCTGCTGTCCAGTACTCTCACATCATATCTGATATTGTCCACTTCAAAAGTTAATCCATCGGTAAGGTGCTTGGTGCTGTAAATACCGGCATAATAATCTCTTATGATTTCATCAATGGTTTTTGTCGGGATATCAGCGCCAAACGCATTATATATTTTGTGACCATACATCACCTCGCCCGTAGGTGATGTAACATTTGCATTTTTGACTGATATATCCAGATAACGAATATTGCTACGGCTGATACGGTAGCTGACTATAAACAGCCCCAACAAAAATACAAATGCCCCTGTAAGAACCCACGGTACTCTATAAGCCATCATTCCAAAATATTGTTTAATGTCATAAGGCAGAATAGCTTCATACTCTATGTGCATTAAAGCAAAAATCAGCGCTCCTGCGGCAGGAATTATAAAAAATCTCAATCTGACATTAACTCTGTAATTTCCCCTGCTATTCATACGGTTGCTGAAATATTTGCCCGATAATTTATTAGTGATGATATGCTGAATAATTTCAAGCGGAAAAGCAATAAAGGGGAGCGTTATTGAAAAGACAATCCACAAAACCCTGCTTAATGTTCTTGAAAAGAAAATAGAGTAAATCACTGCAAGAAACATCAAGCCGAAATACACCCATATTAACCATACCGGACACACTTTCAGCAAATTAACATATTCGCTGAAATATCCGGACACAATTTCATTATAGAAGTCAAACATTCTTTTTACCATCCATAACCAATTTTTCGCAATTTCTAATATTTATTATACAGCAAAATTGCCCTACTGTCAATGTTTTATCAGACAAATCAACCTGTTTCGACAGGAACGAATCAGCACTCCGAGAGCTTAATAAGCAATTGCAGATTCACAGCAGATAGTTCCTCATGCGAAGGCTTAGATTATCCGAAGCGGCGCAAGCATAGTTAAAGTCAAGCAGAGTTTCCGATACTGTTCCGAATCCGCCCAATGCTTCTATCTCTTTTTCGTTATTGTCAACGAAAAACATAAAGCCCTTCAACATATAGCCCGCAAGTGAGTAAATCGTTCCTGTATCAGCCCTGTTTTTTGCAAAATACATTGCCGCTGACGAAAAATCAGATAGCATACGCTCGACAGAAAGGGAGTCGTAAGCCTCCAAAATGAGCATGGTAGAAAGGGAATTTTCAGACTCATACCCGATTATGTCAGCGATAACTTTCTGCAGTTTATCGGGCTCTGCGCACTTAAGCGCATACCCGTACAACGACCTTAACCGTATCATTATTAGCTCCGAAGAAATCCCGTCAAAGGCTTCTTCCGCAATTTGCTTGAGTATATCTTCTATTGTATTCATTTGTGGAAATTCTCCTTATTTTCGGCATACTCGTTGAGC
Source organism: Oscillospiraceae bacterium (assembly GCA_051882575.1). Lineage (GTDB taxonomy): Bacteria > Bacillota > Clostridia > Oscillospirales > Ruminococcaceae > CAG-115. Next base: position 58,044 of record JBJESB010000125.1, on the reverse strand, counting down.
GTTTTCTCAAGCTCACGATGTATATTGTCTGCCGTTTCAAAATCGCGGTTACTTTCCGATGAATGCATTCTGTCCATCAATCGACAGAAATCATCAAATTTGCCGCTGCCCATATATGTATCAAAATCTTCCTTCAAGGGCATAGTCCCGCTTGCCATATATGCCTCATGCAGGTTTTCGGCTCCGACTATGGGTTCATATTTCTGCATTATGTCTACTTCCCTGGTATAACTGCTTTCCTGACGATTCGGAAGCAATTCTGACATATCACGCGAAGCGTACATCTCTGTTGTGCCCTCGTTCATGCCCACATTTCGCCCGCTTTGCGGAAGGTCGCTGCGCTTTAATCCCGTCATTCCGGGTATGGCTTCATCATTCTCGTTGTAACGCTGCGCAATCATGTGCAGGGTCTCGTGAGTTATCGTGACAAGAGTTTCCGAGGTTTCCGAGCCATAAGCGTCAACGTTTATCTTCAGACCGGTTTCAGGTGAATAATAGCCCTGTATTCTTTTGGCATAATCAGCGTCAACATGGTTGTCTGCCGCTACCTCGTCAAGCTCGGCAAATTGTATTCTGCTGCGGTATTCCTCTGCCATGTCAAGAGTTAACGATGGGTCGTGCTCCATAGCCTTGGCAACTGCAACATTGATAACCGCTGCGCGTTCCGTCTCGGGCAGTTCCTTAAGCGGCTTATTCTCTGCAAGCAGCTCCTGCACTGTTTGAGTATCTGCTTCAAGGCGTTCGCGCTCTCTTGCAATAATCGCTTCTCTGTCCTCATCGGGCATTTCCGCGCGCTCATTATCCTCGGGCGTCTGAAGTATCTGATTCTCTGCTGCGGTTTCGGGCGTTTGAGTGGATTCCTCGTGTTTGCCGAAAACAGAGCCAAATAAATCGGCAAGAGATATTCTTTCTTCGGGTTGTTCGCCGCTTTCACCGCTCTCAACCGAATCGCTACCCACAGCAGGCATTTCTTCGGTATTTTCAGACGACTGCATATCGCCGTTCACACTCATGTGCATGATTGTATCGGTAAGGTCATACGAATAATACGGCAAAACATTCATTGTTGCATTATTATCTTCCAGCACCTTGCCAAGACGCTCCTTATCCTGCGCGGATAGATTGTTTACATCCGCAGTAACAAACAGCATACGGTGAGAATCCTCGGGCATTCCCTCAAGCTGCTGATTGATATGGTCAATCTGTGACGAAATATATCTCTCATCACCCGCTTTTGACTCAATAGCCAGCTTCTCACCTTCGTGAATGACTACGCCGTCGCTTATCTCAATATCGTGTTTCGCTGTGGCTTCTATGTCGGTAAATGTTACCGAGCCGTCCTCGTGAACAGACTTTACAGTGGTATCGGAAACCTCGAAATCACTGTTCAGTGTGCTCTTTATCATTTCCTCCTGCAAAAAGCCCTTTGCTTTGGTTATATCAACATATTGAGAGCGCATATCTTCATCAGCGTCCATTAGAGTATCGCGCTCAATTCTGTCACGGAGAGAATCCTTATCAATAGCTTCTAACGCCATATCGGGATTGCCTCGCATTTCTGACAGCTCGTCATTCAAATACAGCTGTTCATTGTGAGGCTGCAAAAACTCGTTATTCTCCTCGGTATCTGCCAGCGGCTGAATGCTGCTTTGCTCCTCGTTTACGCTCTCAACGGAATTTTCGTTTGGCATTTCAGCCGCAGCGGTTTCATTGCCCTCTTGCTGATTTTCGGACGGATTCTCGTTATTCTCTCCGCTTTCCTCAAAAGCGCTGTTAAGCTCGGAATCAGATGATTCAAACGCAGAGGAATTATTTGCAGCGCCGGCTTCCATAGCGCTCTCAAGCTGAACATCCGTGGAAGAAAATGCTGAACTATCCATTGATTCTTCACCCGAAAAATCGCTTGATGCTTCCAATTCCGAATCGGTCGAGGAAAAATGCGAGCTTTCCGAGCCGCCGCTGAAAGACTGTGAGCTGCTTTCGTAGCTTTCGGAAGAATCACCGTCGGATATCTCGCCGCCGCTCTTTTCGCCTTCATCCAGTGCCATAACCAATATCCTTTCTTTGAAGTTAATTGAACAATTTCCTGATTACAAAATCAAGTATTCTGGAATAATTCTTATAATCCGAAGTCCCCGCCTCATTTGCCTTAAACCACGCCGCAATCGCACACTTTCTCATAATATCGGATTTGCCGAAGGATGAATTTATGAGCTTCAAGGCTTCATGCGCTTGCAGGGAATATGACTTTTTTAAAGTATCAAGAGTCTTTCGGTCGGCAGAGCATCTTGATTCCGGATTCATCCATTCGGAGCACATACGGCAATGACGGCATATAGGGTTTATGCTGTTCTGATTTACATAGCACAACGGGCTTGCCGTGCCGCCGGATTTATACAAAGTTGAGGTTGCAGCAAGAATAGAGCTTCTGTCAAGAATTATATCCCTTGCTGTGTAATCGCCTGCATACGGCAGCTTAACCACCTTCGGTCGATTATCGCCCTCAGAATATACCGCCGCATAGCCCTGCTTTAGGCAGGAAAGGTAACTCTCCTGTGCTTCGGTCATATTCATTGCGCTTCCTACCAGATGCCTGTCATCTCCCGCTACTGTCCTGTGAATCAGCTTGAGATTGGTATTTTTGATTAGGTCGGGAGCAAGCTTAGTGGGACTTTGGTCTATTACCAGAAATCCCTGACCTTTGCTGCGCATCTCCGCAAGCATATTACAGAAAAACTCCACAGCATTTCCGCGCGGGTCTGCATTCTCTCCCGTTCCCGACGAAACATTCTTAAGCAGGCGGTGCGCTTCCTCTATCAAAAGAATGTGTCTGACCTTAAGCTGCGTGGTCGGCTGAACCTTTCTGCACTCCTGAATTTGCAGCAGCAAAAGACTGATAATAAACGCCTTGGCGTCCTCGTCATTAAGGTCATCAAGCTCTATTACGGTGTTGCCGTCAAGCAGCTCCTCCATATTCACGGAGCTTGCAACATTAAGAACTCCGCCCTTTGAGCCCACTCGGAGAGAATTTATTCTAGCCGTTAACGAGCCAATCAAGTCATTCTGCATCTTCTGGTCATAGCCCATCTCGCGCACTATCGGCTCAATCTTGTAATACAAATCTTCCAACGTCGGATAATCGGTTCTGCCGAAACGATTTACATTATTTGCAGGGTCCCAGCCATAGTCGTTATAGATTGCATAAATGGCATTTTCCAGCACATACGGCATTGGCGGGTACATTATAAAGCTCGCCTTAAACGCTGCAAATACAGCGTCAATATGCGATTGCAGGGAAACGCTTCTGCCATTGGCACGAACAACCTCAAACGGATTGATATATAACGGAATACCCTCAGACGAGCCAACAGAATATATCCGAAGGTCTTTTATTCCCATGTTATAAATCTCATAATACTCTTTTTTTGCCGGCTCTATAATCATAAACGGACAATTCAGGCTATGAAAACTGTGAAGCAAGCTTTTTACTGTGTTAGTCTTACCGCCTCCGGTCAGTCCTATTATCAATCCGTGACGATTGAGAGAATCCAGCTCAATTCTGTATTCTGCGTTGGTAATATTTCTGCCGTTTACTATTTTTCCGATTGACAGATTACCGTTACTTCCTCTGTGAATATCAAAATCCACATGTTCGGCAACGCTGAAACCAAAGGTATCCCTCACTGGTAGGGCGCATATAGCCGCCAGCTCTCGCGTTGACAGCTTCGTTGTGCTGTCATCGCTTGGCACCTGCAACGAAGCCTTAAACTGCATTACGGTGTTTGTTCGGTATTCAAACGGGAACGGTCGCTCAATCTTTTCTGTTCCGCTTTTCATGTGAGCCGAGAACATTCCGCCGAAAACATTCCTTGAAGCGTCATCTTTTGCCGCGCAAAACGCACCCACGCTCCACTCTCCGCACTGCACCGCCTCATCATACTCGCTGCAATTCTTTTTTGCAAACTCGTTATACAAGCCTGTTCCCGGATACTGCTCCTGAACGTTCATAGAACGGTTGTTGCCCACAACATTGTATTCAAAGCTGACATTGGTAAATCGGCTGCTTTCGGCAAGCTTTGCGTACCAATCGGTTCGACGATTTACTGTATCCGCCTTTGACACGGGAACTGCACAAATGCATAGAATCCAATCCCGCCCCTCGCTGCCGGAAATTATCTCATCTATTGCCGATACACCTTTACTGCTCTCGGGCAAATCGCATACAACAGGATGTCCTACGAAAAAGCCAATGCTTTTATCACGGTAGCTGCCTAAAAAGTGATTAAGCTCGTATGCCTTTATTTTATTTGCATTATCTGTTTCAAACTCTATTCCGGGAACAGTTCCCGAAAATATATCTTTTAGACCAAACAGCGCGGCATAGTTACCTTTTGGGCAAACCGTTCCGACATATATTTCCACGGTTGAGCCGCAGTGATTTATTATCATATTGAAACGCATTCCAACAGTCCACAACGCCATAAGAGCTTTCTGCATCTGCTCCCTGATTACCATTGCAGGGTTGATTTCCGCAGCCTTTTCAACAGATAAAATCCTGATATAATACACCGACTCGTTGTTTAAGCCATAGGGGTCTATCTTGTATTGTACAGAGTTAAAATGAGTAATCGCGTCGTTGTATGCCCTATGATATTTCTCCTCTGATACTAACAGGCTGTTTTCGGTTATATTATCCGCCATGGTGTTACCTCCTTCTGCCGCCGAAAATCATCAGCCACAGTCCGAATATTGTAAGACCAAGCACGAGTACGCCTGCAACAATCACAGTGATAAAATCTCCCAGCCACGCCGCAATTCCTCCGACATTAAAAGATAATATCGTAACAATAATGCCAATTACAAACGAAATTATCGCAATGGTTCGGAATCTGAAATAACGCGAAAGAAAAAGCATTCCAAGAATCAGCGTAACAATTGTTGTAATAATAAACGTCTCGACAGCGTCTCCCAACATACCCAAGCCGCCGCCCGAAACAATATTTACCGCCAAAAGCAGAACCAGCAATACAATAGCTATTACTATAACGGGAACAGGATTAGTGCGTTTTCTCGAGGTCTGATTCTTCAGCCTGATTCTGCTTGCGCCGTCTTCTCCAAGATATACATTCTCGGTGTAATATGTATTACCTCTGGGTTTGCCCCCAATTGAAATGCGGTCGCCAACCTGCGGAATAGGTGAACCTGCAGCGACAAATTCACCGTAAAAGCACACACGATAAGTCTTATTGTCACCCTCATCCACAAATGTGATTACATGACGTGTGTTTCCGTAATGCAGACCTCTGAAAAATAAAGAAGCGTTTTCGAAAAAATTCTGCTCTCCAACATTAGTACGCTCGTAATTATTTATGATACCGACTCCACTCCTGACGGGTGCAGATGAATTTACTGTATTTTTGCGTGCCGCAGGGAATGAAGAAACAGAACTCTCTGAAGAATACGGTGAAAACGACATAGGCGCAGACGATATAGTAGTCCGGGATGCGCCGATATCACAGCCGCTGTCACTTACCCGACGATTCGCAGATTTATTTGCTCCATTTTTCTTTATTGAGCTTACCGATATCGGCAGAACTTCCATTGTTCCGGGGTTGAATGAGTATGGTGAATATTTCTTGCTATCGGGCATATCAACCAATGGGTCGCCGCAAATTGGGCAAGAAACAAGCCTACCATTATTCGGATAATATTTTCGGCAGGATTTACAAACATTTTCCATAAGATTACCCTCCAAACAATGCGCGAATTCGTCTTATATTTCACACAAGAATAACAAAATAATTTTGTGTGTAATTTTACGCGCTGTACTTTTCCGATTTCTGTAAAATAATACTTTATATAGAAATTTAGTATAATTTACCAAGTATTTAGCTACTTTTTCATATAAATTATATCAAAATACTAATAAGATGTCAATACAAGATAAAAAATTTGCTTTATTCGACACAAAAATTTTTATGCCTTAATTATCACAGCGAGATTGTGTAATAAAAAAATGCCGCCCTTTCAAATAAGGCGGCACAGTGTTTTATCAAGATTTTCTATTCAAGGTGCTCTATGCGATAATAGTAAGTATAGAGCCTTTGAACAGAGTTTTCCAGAAAATAGTAGTGCTGAATATAAGGAATCAACAGTATCAGAAACAGCGCGCACAGTATCAGCAAGCCAATTCCGTCAACGACCAGATACATAAACAGAGTGAGCAGAAACATAATCGCAAATGCCAGAGTTACCAACAAATGCACAAGCCGCTCATGCGAATAAAACGCTATTCTTTGCAAAAGAAACCCGCGCTCTCTGATGTATTCCTCGCGCGTATGTTCAGCACCAAAAAAGCCCTCTAAATAATCCAGATACTCCTTAATCTGCTTCGTCATAAGTCAAACTCCTCCAGAGCAAGCGACGCTTCTTCCCACTCGGACATTACCTGCTCCTGTCTTGCACGAAGCTCTTCAAGCTCGTTGGATTTCTCCATTGCTAACTGATAATCGGTGATAGCGTAAAGCTCCTCGGCAAGAGCCGCTATTTTTTCGTCAAGCTCCTCAATCTCTTTTTCCGCACGCACGACGCGCGTATTCAGCTTACGCCGTTCGGACTCACGCTCCTTACGCTGTTTGTAATCGTTAGTCTTTGCGGGCTTTTCCTGCTTCTCGGACTGTACGCTTAATCCCTGCTCCTGCTCTGCTTTTGCAAGGTAATCGTCATACGAACCATGGTATTCCTTTACACCCTCGGGAGTAAGCGCATAAATTCGGTCTGCAAGCTTATTTATCAGATAACGGTCATGCGAGATAATAAACAGCGTTCCGTCATAGCTGCGCAGCGCATTTTCAAGCGCTTCACACGAGTTTATATCCAGATGATTTGTAGGCTCGTCAAGCAGCAAAAAGTTCGCGCCCGACAACATGAGCTTAAGAATTGCAATTCGCGCACGTTCACCGCCGCTTAACTCTGATATACGCTTAAATACATCGTCGCCCTTAAACAAAAATGAGCCCAGAACAGTACGAACCTGTGTTTCGGTCATACGCGGGTACAAGTCCCATACCTCGTCAATTGCTGTCTTGCTGTCATCCAATCCCGCCTGTGCCTGGTCGAAATAGCCGTGCTGCACGCGTGTTCCAAAACTGAACTCGCCGCTGTCCGGCTGATACTGACCTGTGAGTATCTTGAACAGCGAGGTCTTTCCGCAGCCGTTGCCGCCAATAAGAAAAACCCTCTCGCCCTTTTTTATGTCAATGGTGACATTTCGGAATAGCTGCTTTCCGTCAAAGCTCAATGCAAGCTTTTCTGCATGAAACACGTCATTTCCGCAGCTATCCGCGCTTTTGAAGCTGAAATGAATTGAATCGGGCGCATCTTCAGGTTTAACCAAGGTTGCTTCCAAACGGTCAATGGATTTTTGCTTGCTGGCAATCGTGACATAATTATGAGCTTGATTCCAGCGCTTTTGCTGTTCGATAATTCCTTCAATTCTGCCTATCTCTTTTAACGTGCTTTCATACACCTTACGACGGCGCTCCATTTCTTCCTCTTTAAGCTGCAAAAAGCGTGTGTATCCGCCCTTGTAATCAGATACGGTGCGATTTTCAAGCTCAATGGTGCGCTTGGTAACCTTATCAAGAAAATAACGGTCGTGCGAAATAACAATATACGCGCCGCGGTATTCTGTCAGAAAGCGTTCAAGCCATTCCACCGACTTAATATCAAGATGATTTGTAGGCTCGTCAAGCAACAGCAGATTCGCCTGCGATAACAGGAGCTTTGCAAGCTGCAGCTTGGATTTCTGACCTCCGCTTAAAACTCTTGTCGGAAGCTTCATATCCGATTCGGAAAATCCCAGTCCCATCAGCGCAGAGGCAGTACGGCTTTTATAGGTCAAGCCGCCGCTGCGCTCGTACTCCTCGGTAAGCCTGTGCTGACGCTCCAGTATTTCCGAGCCGTGGTCGCCGCCGTCAATTTTATCGTGGATTTCCTCCAGCTCCAGCTCCATATCCTCAAGGTCGCTGAAAATGGTCAGCGCTTCATCAAATACCGTCTTTGAACTATCGCGGCAGGCAAACTGCTCCATAAATCCCATGCGGCAGCTGCCCGCAATATGGATTCCTCCCTCATCGGGCGTATGCTCGCCTTTAAGCAGGCGAAACAATGTGGTTTTTCCGCAGCCGTTAACGCCTACAAATCCTATTTTATCATCGTCGTAAACATCAAAGCTGACATTCGCAAAAAGCTCGCGGTCAGCGAATGACATTGCGACATTATTCATACTTAGCAGTAACATATCTCTCTGATTCCCTTATAACAAACCTTGCCGCCCGCGCAATGCGCAAGCGGCAAAACAATTTCTTCAGGTTATTCAATTCCCTTTATCTTGTTGGGAGCGTACTTTGTATCTACAAGGTAGCTGTCAAGCGATACCTCTAAACCATTGCCCTCACTGTCAAGGATTTCCTTAAACTCATCCTGCTTAATTTCGTGAAGGATTGATGTTCTGTTCTGCTCCTTCCAGGAGGTTTTCGCGGTAATGTCCTCGCGAACCACTACATAAGCAGCGCTGTCGGTTTCAAATGTAACAGCCTTTCCATCGGCGGAAATCGACCAGATAAAATCGGTAAGCTCCTCGCTGAGGCTTGAGCCCGACTTACTGATTACAACATCAAGCTCGTCTGCCGATTCATGTTTAGTGGCAGTTGCAGCGTCAATAGCATCCTGAATATACTTATCATAGTCGGCGGGAACCTCTGCGCCCTCGGTCTCGCTAAGTTCAGCATACTCGTTCTCGGCTTTGACAGCAGCTTCGTTCTGTGCAGCTGCAAGGTCATGCTCATACTGAATTTCGATAAAATCCGTGCCGCTGTTCAGTCGCGAAGCATAATCGGCTGCCTTGTCCTTTACAGACTGAATCTCCGCTTCTTCCTTGAGGTCAATGCCGTACTTATCCTCAAAGGGAAGCTCAATGTACTTTACACACGCTCTTGTATCGGTAAGCTGCTTATTGATTTCATCCTCGCTTACCGCTTTCTCGCCGTCGGTATCATAGAAATGCATGAACAGATTCTCCTGCTTTGCATTGTTGGTATATATATCGCGCAGAGACTCCTTGCCGATACCTATGGAATCATAGTACTCGCCCATAGTATCAACACCATAAATGTACTGCGCATAGAAATTCTCATCATTCCACATGGAATTTATCTCATCGTTAATGCCCTTGATTTCGTCTGCCGAAAGCTCAAGTCCGTTATCCGCAAACAGCTTATCAGCAGCTGCGCTGCGCTTCAGAGACGCCAACGCTTCTTCTTTTATCCAATCAATTGCATTTTTGCCGTCAATGGTTTCCACAAAGATATCTGAAATCTCGGATGTGTCGCCGGCTTCCTTTCTCACCTCTGATACCTCGGTTTGGGCAGTTCCCGCAGCGGTAAGCAATGCGGAAAGATAAACGCCTGTGCGGTACTTAACACCGTTTACTGTTCCGATATATCCTGTATCGGCACAGCCGCACATCGACGCTGCAAGTATAATAGCTGCTCCGGCAGCAGCTGTTTTCTTAAAATTGAAAGACATTTTGTTTCCTCCTAGATTTTATTGAATAATCAGCCTTGCGGCAATTTTAATCAGTTTCGGGCTTGTAATCGGAAAACGCAACAGCAAGCAGTGTAGTCTTGCCATCCCAACGATTTATGGTATATTCCATGTATTTCTCGGGAGAAGCCTCAACCCCGGTAAGTCCGGACACCGTTGCAACTGTTGGCGGCAGATAGCCTACAATCAGCTTAAAGGTTCCGTTATCGCTCTCATCCATGCTGACAATATACGGAGCGTACGTTAAATAGCGAATGTTCTTGTTAGCATAGTAGACATGATTCTCCTCATCATAGGTGAAGCGTACCTCTGCCGTGCCTACTGTCTGATGCTCCAGCATTGCAGAGCTGCCGAAAATCTCCTTGCAGGAAGCCATTACGTCATACTCGGGAATCGTCAGACCGCCCATACTTGCCTCGTAATTTTTGGTATCCTTATTGATGAGAATGTTCCAGACAGCGCAGGTAACCTTGGAAGAATTCGGAATATCGCTCGCACTTTCAAAGGGCGCAATATCATTTACCACCACCGGAAAGATAAACTGCGCCAGTTCCTGTTTCAGCGCGGTATTATCTACCAGACGAGCCGTAATCTGCACAGCCGTCCTTATGGTTGATATGCAGCCTATGATTGCCATTATAATAACAAAAACCGCAAAAACAAAGAAGAAACGCTTCCTTTTGGGCTTTTCGGCAGGCGCTTTTTCTTCACCGGCATCAGAATCTACGCCAAGCTCCGCCACATCCGCTTCAATATCCGGTTCTTCTTCCAGTGAACCGAAAAGCTCGCCTATTATGCGCTCGCCGGTTTGCTGCTGCGCCTGAGGTCTGCGCTGATTACTTTTTCTTTTCTTAGCCATTGTTTTCCTTTCGTGGGATAGGTCAGCCTCTAACCTGACCATTTCCGTTGATTAGATACTTATACGTTGTTAGCGCTTCAAGTCCCATCGGACCGCGAGCGTGCAGCTTCTGCGTGGAAATGCCTATCTCCGCGCCGAGTCCAAACTCAAAGCCGTCGGTGAATCTCGTGCTTGCGTTTACATATACCGCAGCGGCATCAACCTTCTTCTGAAACAAATCTGCGCTTGCGATATCATTGGTAACAATACATTCGCTGTGGCGAGTGCCAAAACGATTGATATGCTCAATTGCTTCCTCTACGCTGTCAACGACCTTTGACGACAGCTTATAATCAAGAAACTCCGTTGCGTAATCATTATCATCAGCAATACCGTCAACCTTGATAAAACCGGCAGTTGCCTCGTCGCCAAGCACCGATACTCTGCCCTGCCACAGCGCGTCAAGCTTTGCAAAAAACGCAGCAGCAATATCTCTGTGAACCAGTATATTCTCAATTGCGTTACATACCGAAGGGCGCTGGGTCTTGGCGTTGTTTACAATACTTACCGCCATATCAACATCAGCGGATTTATCAACATATACATGGCAGTTGCCCTCGCCTGTCTGAATTACCGGTATGGTTGAATTTTCAATTACGCTGCGGATAAGTCCGCCGCCGCCGCGCGGGATAAGCAAATCAATGTATTTATTCAGCTTCATCATGGCGGTAGCAGCTGCACGGTCGGTATTCTCTACAAGCTGTATTCCGTTCTCGTTATGACCGCATTGTGCCAGTGCGCTGCGCATCAGACCTACCAATGCCTTGTTTGAATTTATAGCGTCACTGCCGCCGCGAAGAATCACGGTATTTCCCGCCTTAAAGCACAGCGAAGCTGCGTCAACGGTTACATTCGGACGCGATTCAAAAATTATGCCAACAGTGCCAATCGGGACACGCTTTTTTACAATATGCAGTCCGTTAGGTAGGTCGCCGCCGCCAATTACAGCGCCAACAGGGTCGGGCAGTGAAACTACCTTTTCCACGCCCTGCGCAATTCCCTCGATACGCTCCGCTGTGAGTGTAAGGCGGTCTATCATTGCCTTGCTCATACCGCCGGCTTCCGCAGCTGCGATATCAATGGCGTTGGCTTTGAGTATCTCCGCCGAATTGCTTCTTAATCCCGCAGCAATAGCCTTGAGAACAGCATTCTTCTGCGTTTCGCTTAACAGTGTAACCTCTGCTTCGGCTGCCTTGGCATTCCTGCCGAGACCTTCAATATATTCCTGAATTTCCATCAATCATATCTCCTCAGCCTTAAAATATGTGCAGACCGCATCATCGCTTTCAAACAGGTCATACAGCCGCGAGGGCTTCTCGCCGCTTATAATCACGGTATCAATGCCTGCGTTGGTTGCTATCTCGGCGGCTTCAATTTTTGTAATCATTCCGCCGGAGCCTAAGCTGCTGCCTGCACCCTTGGATATTTCGCGAATTTCGGGAGTAATCTTATCAACCTGCTTAATCAGCTTTGACTCCGGCAAAGACGGGTCGCCGTCATACAGTCCGTCTACATCGGTGAGCATGATTAGCAAATCAGCGCCGCACAGTGAAGCAACTATTGCAGAAAGCGTATCGTTTTCGTCAAAATCCAGCTGCTTGATTGATACAGCGTCGTTAGCGTTAATAATAGGAATTATCCCCATTTCAAACAGCTTATTGAATGTATTGACAACATTGAACTTGCGCTCACTGTTGGAGATAACATCTCGCGTAAGCAGAATCTGCGCAACCTTATGGCTGAACTTACCGAAATTCTCGCTGTAAAATGCCATAAGCTCAGACTGACCGATTGCTGCACAAGCCTGCTTTGACGGCATATCTGTCGGCTTTTTGGGCAATCCTGCAAGCGCAGCGCCTACGCCCTGCGCTCCCGAAGTTACAAAGACAATCTCTCTGCCCGAATTTTTAAGGTCTGAAAGAATTTCGATAATTTCATAGCACTTTCTGATATTAAGATGTCCCGTGGGATAGGCAAGCGTGGAGCTGCCGATTTTAATTACAATTCTTTTTTTGTTATGAAAGCAGGGCATTAGTATTCCTCTTTTCAGAATCTGTCTTTTCTGCACATAAATGCACCATTTTATTATAGCAAATAACAATCAAAATTGCAACAGCTTTCTTCAAATTATCACCTAGTTTTTATGCTCTGATAGATTTTGAACAAATTTCTTTGTGAAATTTATGCGAATTATATAAAAAGTATTGATTTTTCATTGCAGTTGTGATATACTTAATATTGTTAATAAGTAATTCATAAAAAGAAAGGTATGTAAAAATGGATAATATCGCTGAACAGCTTGTAGCCAAACAGCCGACAAACGGCGACCGCGCTAAGCTGGCTCTGATTTCAATAGGAGGTATTTTTCTTGCATCAGTGGTTATGTTTTTTGCAATAATCACAGGATTTATGGTGCTTGTGCTTGTTGCTGTGGGTCTTATCGCCGGAACTGTGTATTACATCAGCGGAGCTTACGTTGAGTACGAATATATAATCACAAACGACGAAATGGATATTGACAAGATTATCGGCAAGCGTAAGCGCAAGAGAATGATTACCATTGACCTTTCCGGAGCAGAGGCATTTGCGCCGTATCCCTCCGAACAGGATATCAAGGCTGACGCTACCGTGTTTGCTTCTTCGGGCGGCGAAAAGGACGCCTACTACCTTGTTGCTTCTCACTCGTCATACGGCAAGGTTAAGGTGATTTTTAATCCCAACGAAAGAATCAGAGAATCAATTATGCAGGAACTGCCCAATACCCTGAAGATAAAGCTCAAGCATAATCTGCAATGATTCGGAATCAGGTAAGAATCAAAAATACGCCGCTTAATTTCCAAACGTTAAGCGGCGTTTTTGTGTAGATAATATATACATCAAAGATAATTCAGATTTGTGTAATAATTCTATTGACAATAAAATGATTTGCAATTATAATAATATATAGTCACAATACTCATTTTGCTTATTCGGGAGGACTAATATGCGTTCCGCTACACGCCACGAAACCGACAAAAGAGTTGTCCGCACAAAAAAGGCAATCAGAAGCGCACTGTTCAAGCTAATGGAGGAAAAGGATATCAGTGATATTTCAATTATTGAGCTTACCTTTGCAGCCAACGTCAACCGCAGAACCTTCTACACACATTACCGCTGCATTACCGACATTCTTGATGAATGCGAATCAGAGCTTGTAACGGAAATCGGCGAAATGGTAAAAAGGTTCAATACCAATGATGTCTCCGCTGCAACCGGACAGCTTTTTCTGGATTTCCACAATATTGTAACTAATGATTTTGACTACTATTTTCATCTTATGAAGGTAGATACACGAGGCGTTCTGCTTACACGGCTAAAAAAGGTAATCAGGTCATACATTGAGGCAGTTATGAGCAGCGAAACGGGCAATATCCGTCTTAATACGCTTTCGTCAGCGTTTATCTCGGGAGGTCTGCTCAATTATTACATAGAATGGTACTACTCCTACCAAGACATGGTTTCTATCGAACAAGCGGCACAAACAGCGGGTACTATTGTTGATGCCTGCGTAAAAGCCTCATTACAATAAACATCAAAAAAGCGCAGGAATTGCCTGCGCTTTTTTCATTATGTCATATTGGCATGGTTCATCAGAGTAATTACCTTTCTCATTACATTAAGCGGCTTTTCGTTTTTGTCCAGCTTAATCTCAAGACGCTGCTTGCCTGCCGTCTGGATTTGCAGTCTGCTGCCGTATTCCTCCGCAACAGCCGCCAGACGCGGTTTATCGAATTTCGCTACAAAGAACGAAATCACATCACCCGACTGCGTTATCTCAACCACATTAACGCCTGCCGCCATGTTTCTGAACAGCGCAACATCTACCAATCCCTGCACAGAGGGCGGCGGGTCACCGTAACGGTCAATCAGCTCGTCGATTACATCCATGCTGTCTTCCTGCGAATGTATCATTGCAATCTTACGGTAACAATCAACTCGCTGCGCCTGATTGGATATATAGCTTTCGGGTATAAACGCGTCAATTCGGATATCAACAAGGCAATCCTCCTTGTGAACATCAACCTCGCCCTGCTCCTCTCGAACCGCCTCCGAAAGCAATTGCAAATACATATCGTAACCGACATTAGCAAGATGCCCCGACTGGCTTGCGCCTAATATACTGCCTGCGCCGCGGATTTCAAGGTCTGCCAGCGCTATTCTGAATCCGCTGCCAAACTGTGTAAACTCACGGATAGCGTCAAGGCGCTTCTGGGCAATCTCTGTCAGAGTTTTGCCGCGCTTGAAGGTAAAATATGCATACGCTCGCTTATTGGTTCTGCCTACTCTGCCGCGAAGCTGATGAAGCTGGGCAAGTCCCATGTAATCGGCGTTTTCTATAATCAGCGTGTTGACATTGGGGACATCTACGCCTGTTTCAATAATCGTGGTGCAGACAAGAATATCAAGCTCGCCCTCCAGCAGCTGACGCCACACCTCAAGCAGGTCATCTTCGCCCATTCTGCCGTGCGCAACACCGATTCGCGCATCGGGTATCATTGCCTGCAAATGCTCCGCTGCCGCGTATATGGTTTCAATACGATTGTGAATATAGTACACCTGTCCATTGCGCCGCATTTCTTTCATAATCGCTTGCGCAATTACGCCGTCGTCGTGCTCGATAACGTAGGTGGAAATCGGCTGTCGGTCCTGCGGCGGCTCGTCAAGCACGCTCATATCGCGGATTCCGCTCATTGCCATGTTAAGCGTGCGCGGAATGGGCGTAGCGGAAAGCGAAAGAATATCAACCCCGCTGAATACCTCTTTGAACTTATCTTTATGCGCAACGCCAAATCGCTGCTCCTCGTCGATAATAACAAGACCCAAATCCTTGAATTTTACATCATCCTGTATTATTCTGTGAGTACCTATAAGCAGGTCTACCTTGCCGCTTTGCAGCTTGCTTAATATTGTTCGCTGCTCGGCTGCTGTTTTGTAGCGCGACAGCAGCTCAATATTTATAGGAAAGCCATCCATGCGCTTTGACGCAGTCTGAAAATGCTGCCAAGCAAGTACGGTCGTCGGAACAAGAATCGCACACTGCTTGCCCGCTTCTACACACTTGAACGCAGCTCGAAGTGCGACTTCGGTCTTACCGAAGCCTACATCACCGCAAAGCAGACGCTCCATGGGTACAGGGCGCATCATATCGGACTTTATTTCGTCAATGCAGCGAAGCTGGGAATCGGTCTCAACATAGCTGAAATGCGACTCGAAATCCTCCTGCAAGCCGTCATCCTCGGGAAAGCGATAGCCCTTGCTGCTCATACGCTTGGAATACAGCGCAATAAGCTCGGACGCCATTTCCTTTGCAGCGGTCTTTGCCCTGGATTTGGATTTCTGCCACTGCTCGGAATTAAGCTTGTTCAGCTTTACCGTACTTGTATCGCCCGTGCCGATATACCGCGAAACCAAATCAAGCTGCGTTACCGGCACATACAGCATATCATTGCCTGCGTATCTGATTGAAATATAGTCCTTGGAAATACCGCCCGAGGTGATTTTCTTAACACCCTCAAACAAGCCGATGCCGTGAGAGGAATGTACAACAAGGTCGCCCACCGAAATATCGGACAGCGAGCGGATTTCTTCGCCCTTGTTCTTCTTTTTTACCACCCGCTTACGCGCCGCGTGAACTGCGGTATGGGTCAAAACCGCAAGCTTTGCTTCGTTGTATTCCATTCCCGCGGAAAGAGTGCCGTCGGTTACAATAATCTGCCTGAAAACAGGCTTTTCGGGCTCGTGGGAATAATACGCGCTGAAACCATCCTCGGTTAAATCTTCGGCAAGCGTCTGCGCGCCCTTTTCGGTGCCTGCATATATGAGTACCGCATACTTGTTGCGGACGTATGCACCCAATTCTTCTTCAAGCAGCTTGATTTCGCCGCTCCACGGCGGAGTCTGGGCTGCGCTGTGAACATTTATTATAGTGCCGAGTTTAAGGTCGCCGCCGCGCATAAAGGTATCAAGGTATGCTCTGCAACGCAAGTCAAGCAGCTCCAGAAACTCGTTTCTGGTGAGCATAAAGCGGTCAAGCCCCTTGCATATATTGCCCTCCTCGGTGAGAAGCTTCAAATCCTCAATATGCTGCAATGAAGCCGCACGGGCGCTTTCGCGCGTGGTAAAGCTTTCGCAGACAAGCACGGTCTCGGCGTAATCGAAAATTGTCGCCTCCTGCTCATAGCACAGTGGGAAGTATTTATCAAGGCTGTGAAGTCCGATTCCGCTGCGCAGCTTGTTTATGTCATTATCAAGCCATGAGCGGGTTTCAGAGGACTTTTTGCCTCGTACCTTTTTCGCAAGAGCCTCAATGCGCTCGCAGAGTACCTCGGGCGAATCAAACAACGTTTCCTCGGCGGGAGATACGCTTATGCTGTCAACAGAGCCTGTTCTGCGCTGGGTTTCCAAATCAAACTCGGATATCGAATCAATCGTGTCGCCCCAGAACTCAATTCTGAACGGCATTTTCGAGCTCGGCGGAAATATATCGACAATACCGCCGCGAACGGAAAACTGCGCAGGTCCTTCAATCATATCGCAGCGGGAGTATCCGCCCGAAATCAGCCTTTCCACAAGCTCCGAAGGTGCGATATCATTGTCTACAAAAAGCTCCGTAGTGCGCTTTTTAAGCTCTGCGGGCGGGATTGTAAGCTGCGCGGAAGCCTCGGCACAGCATACGGCTACATCACATTCCCCGCGAAGCATTGAGGACAAGGTAAATATACGCTTTTGCTCATACTCGCGTGAGGCAGCCTCGTAATTTCCGAGGAAATACTCTCTGGAGGGATACAGCTGTGCGCGTTCTGCGCCGCACATTGTGTTGATATCATTAACAAGCTTCTGCGCCTCGCCCTCGCTTTCGGCAATTACAAGCAGCGGCAGAAGCTCTTTTCTGCTAATAAGCGAGGCAATAATATGTGCCTTGTGGATATGCGATACACCCGTAACAAGCGCAGCAGGACCGCTGCCTGCGGATAAATATTCGGATAATCTCCGGTAATCACTGTTCTGAAGCGCTGCGTTTACAAAGAAATCCATAATCCACCTCTTATTCTGCCTTATTTCTTTTTCAACCTCATTGGCGTATATCGAATCCCGTCAACTTCCTGCTCGGACTGTTCATCAACGAATCCGAAATGATGATATATCTCCGTTGCGTACGGCGAAGAATTTACAGTCATTTCATCTGCGGGGCAATCGGCAATCGCTCGCTGAAAAAGCGCTCTGCCAATGCCCTTACCCTGATATTTTTCTTCAACAAAAAACAACGCAATATGTGTTCCATGCTTTCTCACAGCAAGCATACCGGCAAGCTCTGATTCATCATAGGCGGCGTAAACCGCCGAAAGCTGCGACAAAAAGCTGTCGTCATCAAGGGTAGCTCTGAATGCTTCAATCCCCTGCTCGGTGTAATCCGGCGCCTCAAATTTCAGAAAGACGCGCCATGCAAGCTCCAGTGCGGGCTTGCGGCTATTCTTTTCTAGTTCTTTAATTATTATGCTCATGAGTTATACTTATTCATAGCCTCGGTGGTTTTGCCGTCAACCATCAGCTCAAGGCAGCAAACCGCATTGCTCATGCACTGCTCCAGCTGCTCACCCTGCTCTTTCGGGAAATGCCCCAGCACCCAGTCCGCAAGGCTGTAATCAGGGTGCGGCTTTGCGCCAACGCCCATTTTAATCCGCGGGAATTGGTCGCTGCCCGAGAGCCTGATTATACTTTTGATTCCGTTATGACCGCCGTCACTGCCCTTGCGGCGTATGCGCAGCTTGCCAACATCCAGCGAAATATCGTCAAATACGATTATTGTGCGCTCGGGCGGGATTTTGTAGAAAGCCATTGCCTCGGTAACAGCCTCGCCGCTGTTGTTCATAAAGGTAGTAGGCTTCATAATAAGGCAGCGCTTGCCCGAAATCATTGCGTCGCAGGTGAGCGACTTGAATTTCAGCTTTTTGCAGGTGAGTTTATGTTTCTCACACAGCGTATCTATCGTCATAAAACCAATATTATGGCGGGTGTTCTCATAATCTGTCCCGGGGTTTCCCAAGCCTGCTATTATCCACTCAACCGCACCCGTAGGCTGCGGTGCGCGCTCGCTTTCAAGCTTTTTGAATATATCGAAAACTGACATCTTATTTCCTTCCTCTCAATTTACCGCTCGCATAGCGGTAAATTTTATTTTAACACATACTTATTTCTTTGTCAAGATTTTTTTGTCGGGTACTCGGTCAGATAAGCATACACAGTGTTCCTGCAACTATCAGCGCCAAGCCAATCAACGCGCGGCGTGTAAGCTTTTCCTTAAATACTATGTATGAAAATGCTATCGTAACAAGTATGCTCAGCTTATCAATCGGTACTACAACGCTTGCGGGACCATCCTGCAGCGCCTTAAAATAACACAGCCATGAAGCCCCTGTTGCTATTCCCGAAAGCGCAATAAAACCCAGCTCACGCTTCGGTGTATTTCTGACCTCACGCAGATTTCCCTTGACACCGACAACAATCCATGCCATAATCAGCACAACAACGGTTCTGACTGCCGTTCCGAGATTCGATTCAACACTGCTGATTCCGATTTTCGCCAGTATCGACGTAAGGCTTGCAAAAACTGCCGATAGTATCGCAAACAAAAGCCATGCGCGGCTTTGGCTCTCGTTTTTCTCCTCTTTTTTCTGAATCATCAGCAGTGCGCCCGCAAGAATCGCTGCTGCGCACAGCGCTTTAAGCCATGTAATATTCTCTTGAAAGATAATAAGCGAGAGTATTATCGTAAGCGCCGTGCCGGATTTGTCAATCGGTACTACTTTATTCACGCTTCCCAGCTGAAGCGCTTTGAAATAACACAGCCAAGACGCACCCGTAGCTATTCCGGAAAGCACAAGAAAAAGCCATGACTTCGCGGAAATCTCACCTATTGTTACGATTGAGCCGCTTATGAATGCCATTCCCCATGAAAATACCAAAACAACTATCGTCCTAAGCGCGGTTGCAATATCAGAATCGGTTTGGCGTATTCCGCACTTTGCCAGTATTGATGTAACTCCCGCAAAAAATGCAGAGCATATTGCTAATACAAGCCACATATTCCCTCGTTTCACACAAAAAGGCGGAGCAAAGCGCACTGCGCTTATTTCCGCCCGTTTTTTACTCGCTGAAGGTACAGCCGTGCTCGTCAATGCTTTCAAGCACTGCCAGAGATTCAACACGGATACCGCTTTTTCTTACATTGTCGCCGCCGTGCTGAAATCCTTTTTCAATTACAATACCCGCGCCTGCGATTTTTGCACCGCTTGCCCGCACTATATCAACCAGACCCTCAAGCACATAGCCGTTGGATAGAAAATCGTCAATTATCAGCACGTTGTCGTTTGGCGTGAGAAACTTCTTGCTGACTATAACATTGTACAGCCTGTTATGTGTGTAGCTCCTGATTGACGTGCTGAAAATCTCGCCGTCAACATTAAGGCTTTGCGCCTTACGGGCAAACACCACAGGACAATGAAAATACTGTGCCGTTATACAAGCAATTCCTATGCCCGAAGCCTCTATCGTCAATATTTTGTTGATGCTTTCATCAGGAAAACGACGGCGGAATTCCTTGCCTATCTCGTTTATCAGGTCAATATCCATCTGATGATTGAGAAAGCTGTCAACCTGAAGCACACTGCCGTCCTTGACTACTCCGTCTTTTTTTATTCTGTCAATTAGCTGCTGCATTGATTTACCTCCGTAAAACGAAAAACAAACCTCCCACTGAAATCACCGCCGGTGTATCTCCATGGGAGGAAGCTATTCCGGTCAGATGTGGTCGTTAATGTACTGGATAAGACCGGCAATCTGCGGTTTAGAGAACTGCGCGTCTGCGCCTACACTCTCACCCTTTCTGCGCATCTGCTCGTTAATGAGCGAGGAGAACAGAAATACAGGTATTTCATTCAGGTATGAATCATCCTTGATGAGCTTTGTCAGGTGATGACCATCCATCTGAGGCATTTCTATATCGGTGATAAGGCAGGCAACATGGCTGCGGATATCACCCTTGAGTTCCCTGTGACCCGATATGTAATCCCATGCGTCACGACCGTTGTCAAACGAAATTACATTCTTGTAGCCCGCCTCATGGAGCGTATTGACAATCAGCGTATTAAGGAACGGCGAATCCTCTGCAATTACAATGTGCTTATCCGATTTATCGGCGGAAGCAGCCTGTATTCCCGTGGTGTCAAGCACTGCTGTGCGGTTCATGTCGGATACAATCTTCTCAAAATCGAGAATAAGTATGATTCTGTCCTTGAACTTTGCGATACCCGTTGCAATGTTATTTGCGCCGTCGCCCGAAATACGCGGAGGCTTCTCGATATCCTCCCACGAAATGCGCTGAATACCGCTGACGCTGGTTACATGGAATCCTACATCCATCTGGTTAAAGTGGCAGATAATCAGCAGGTCATGGTTGGTATCCTCGGTAATGCGGTCCTTTCTCAGCACCTTATGCAGGTCTATTACAGAAATAACCTTGTCGCGCGGCGTGAATACACCCTCAAACTCGGGCGGGGAATCAGGCACGGGTATAATGGGCTGATAATTCATTATCTCCACTACCTTTGCGATATTTATGCCGAAATTCTGCTGCCCTACCTTGAACTCAAGCACCTCAAGCTCATTTGTGCCGCTTTCAAGAAGTATGTTTGTATCCATAATCAGAATTCTCCTTTTATGTATCTTATTTTGTAATATTATACAACATATTCGTAAAAAAATCAATATGTTTTGTAAAAAAATAACTCAGCTTTATCAGAAAATATATTTATGAAAAATCTTGACAAATTTTCGAGTTTGTGATAGAATACAGATAAGCAATAAAAGGGAGGTATGTTTATGGAATCTTCAATTGCACAGTTATCTATGGCAATGGCTATGTCTAATGTTCAGTCTTCACTTTCCGTGGGAATGCTGAAAAAGAACATGGAAGCCACCGAAGAAAGCATGAAGCTGATAACAGATATGATGGATAATATGCCTTCTCCCGACGGTAAAGGCAAGCTTCTTAATGTACTCGTTTGATTGCTGATGCTTGGCACAAGCAAACTCCGCGCTGATTACGGCGCGGAGTTTTTTTATTTTGTCTTTAAATACTCATCAAGGAATCTGCGGATTTTTCCGCGGCAGACCTCATTGGACTGTGATATTTCGGCAATGGCTCTCACTTTTTCAAGCAAATCGCGCGCTGTCTGTTCGTCGGTAAACTCGATTTCCAGCTCGTAATCGGTCTGATTGAAATACACGCTCTTGTCAAGGTCGATTTCCGCGCCCTCAAAATGCTTGCACAGGCGCGTGGTCTGAAGGCTGCCCAACAGCATTACCTCGGGCAGATTTTCCGCGCCGCAAAGCTTCTGCATCATATCCGCTGTTATAATCTCGGGCAAAGTATTGCCCAACGGCGACTCGAGCTCAATTCGAGAATAAGCTGCGCCGTTTGGCAGCTTCATCTGAAGAAAATGCTCGCTGCCGATTCTGCGGACACGACAGGTAATATGCCGCTCGGATAAATCAAGAGAAGCGTTATCATAGTAATAGTTTGTCTGCTCTACCCTGTCATCCCACTCAAATGCCGATTTTATGCGGCAGTACTGTTCTTCGTTAAGCATCAGCTTAAATTCGTTCTCTACCATAATTTCTCCTCAAGCATACCCATATAGTCCGCGAACGCTTACTTCGCCGGAATTTACCTCGAACTCGCCGCTCGCGGTGCTGCAAATCAAAAAGCCGTTCTCGGCTATGTCCTTTGCAAAGGCGGTCTGCTCGGAACCGCCGTGAATAAGCCTTACCTCTTTTCCGAGAGTTACACAGCGCGAACGATACTCGTCAATCACGGGCAAAAAGCCTGCAGCGCATAGCTCGGTCAGTATATCGGCAATGCGCTGCGCAAGGTTTTCACGCTCGGGCGCACTGCCTGTCAGCATTTTGAGAGACGCTCCGTGCGGCAGCCCCGCCTGCATAAAATATTCAGCGCTTTGCGAAAGATTGATTCCAATTCCGCAGATTATATCAATTCTGTCACCAAAACACGCGCTTTCGCATAAAATACCACATAGCTTATACCCGTCAAGCACGATATCGTTAGGCCACTTTATGCCGAATTTCGGCTTGCTGTCGGTGTATGACGCTTCCAATGCCCTGCAAACGGCTACCGCCGCGCACAGGGTAATCTCGGTTGGATGCGGAGGGTCTTTCAGCAATACCGACATAGGTAACATCCCACGGTCATCCAGCCATGTGTGACCCATTCTGCCCTTGCCCGCTGTCTGACGGTCGGAGGTAACAAGCGTGCCGTCGGGGAGTTCGCTGCGCCGCTGCTTTATCCATGTATTGGTGGAATCGGTTTCTTCCAGATGAATGATGTTTCTCATTCGTTTGAAACGGGCAGCGCGATAAGATTCATTTTGATATCTCCGCTGCTGGTAAGCTCAATTATTCCGTAGGTCGGCTCGTTATGATTGCGCGGCTCGTTTAGACTGCCGGGATTCATCACAAACACGCCGTCAATAACCTCGGTACGATAAAGGTGGGTATGACCGTAAAGAGCAATTTTACAGCCGTTCTGCTTTGCCTCGGAAACCAACAGGTCAAGTCCGCTGTAAACATGCTGCAGATGACCGTGCGCGCAGAATATCTTGTATCCGCAGGCTGTAACAATCTGCTCATCCTTGTACTCGCCGAAATCGCAGTTTCCGCGGACATAAATCATTGCTTTCTCGGGATGCAGGCTGCTCACATCTCTGAACTCGTTTTCACCGTCGCCTAAATGTATTACAAGGTCTGCATCAAGATTTCTTTCAACAACGTCGTTAAGCTCGGTGAAATTTCTGTGAGTATCCGATACAACCACTATTTTCATACTTTGATAGTCCTTTCATTACAAGTAAAATTCTAATTAAGTTTATTATAGCATAAACTCTGAAAGAAATAAAGGGGTTTTTGCAAATTTCACATATCAATCATATTTGAGGAGGTTTTTGCATGAACGACAATGATTTCAACAAGCTTATTCAAGCAGCAAGCGCAAAGCTGGGTACTTCGCCCGAGCAGCTGCGCAAGGCTTTGGAACGCGGCGATATGACCTCACTCACAGCGTCTCTTTCCAAATCCGATAAGGAAAAGCTGCGCATGATTCTCTCAAACAAGGCGCTGATGGAAAAGCTGCGTTCAGCCGGCTCACCCGATGATATATTAAAAATGCTGGGGCAGAAATAACCGCAAAAAGGAGGTCGGCTCATGGATAAATTTGATGAACTTCTCCGTGCGCTGACCGATGACGACAACACCACCGAATCCTCACAGCAGCAAGGCGGAGGTTTATTTGACGCAATTGACCCCGATATGCTTATCAGGATTATGGAACTGCTTGAAAGCATGAATAAGCAAAGCGACGACGAAAAGCTTCTGCTTGCTCTGAAGCCGCTGCTGCGCGAGGAAAACCGCGCAAAGGTTGATACTGCGGTCAAGCTGCTGAAAATTATGGCGCTGCTGCCAATCATCAAGGACAGCGGAATGCTGGGCAAGCTGCTGTAAGGAGGGCTTATGGTCTGGGAATCTTCACAATCACCGCTGTACAAGGCGGTAGAGACATTCAACAGCGCAGCGCAGAAATGTGACGCTGAGGCTGTCTGCAATTCCACGGAATCGTGCGTACAACAGCAAAGCCATATTACGTCTTGCAGCCACGATTCGGAGCAGCCGGAATGTCCGCAATGCGCGCACAAGCCGAAAATCACGGAGTGTCCGCACAAAAATGATTTCCGCGCAAATCCTTTGCAGACGCTGCTTGCCGATAAAGATATGCTGCTGATTGCCGCACTGATTATCATTTTGATTCACGAAAAGGCTGATATGAAGATTATCATTGCCTTGGGACTTATTCTTCTGATATAGCAAAATCCTGCTTCAAAAGTGAAGCAGGATTTCAGGCTGTCGATAAAGGCACATCTGCGGTGTCGAAATTTCGGCAAACGTCATGTAGGGGCGAACAATGTTCGCCCCTACGATTTTGTGAATCGTGGTTTGCATTTCACGGGCGGCTTTTTCAACAAGCTGAAATCCTGCTTCAAAATTGAAGCAGGATTGTCTTTTATGTAAAGTGTATTATTGCATAAAGCTTGGCAGTTCGTCAAGCGTGATTACATAGTCACTGTTGTATATTTCGCTGATATTCGAAGCAGTATTTTCATCCGTGATATAGCTTGTATGCCATGTCATAAAGTAGCACCACATAGCCTTGTCGTTATTAAGCTCGTTCACCGTGGGAATTGTTCCGCACTCGTGGAAACAAACAGGCTTGCGGTCGCCGATAAACTTAACAACCGCGTTATACAGCTTGGCGTTTGAGCCTTTATCGTATGAATCGGCGCCTACTATATCACAGTATTCATCACCCACATACCAATCCTCCATCTGATTGATTACTCCGTTTGAATGTGAATACCCAAACACCCAGATAAGGTTGTTCAAGCCCCAATGATTTGTATATCGGTCGTACATAATCTTCCACAGCGTCTTAAAATTATCAGCGCCGCCCTTGCTCCACCAGAACCAATGCCCGTTAAGCTCATGGAACGGCCGCCACAGCACGGGAACGCCTGCCTCCTGTAATTCAAGCAGTGCCTTTGCTCCCATATCCATGCCTTTTATCAGGGTATCATACTCCGGTGTGCCCTCTGTAAGCGCCTTATCCCAATCGGTGATTTCATCCTGCATACAATCTGTCCACTCGCCTGTGAAATCGCTGCCGCAGTGCCAGCAGATTGTTACAATTCCGCCCTTTTCCCACCACTCGACAGCGCGCTTGTTTACACCGTCAAAGTCCATGTGCATATAATCAAGTCCGCGTATAGCAGGCAGCTTTCCAGAAGCCTTAAGAATATGCTCCATCTCATAGTCGGGCGTTCCCATCCATGTAGATTCCTGCTGACCGGAGATGATTTTCTGCTTGTACATCTCATTTACATACTCATATACTCGCTGCGCTTCGGGTGTCGCATTCGGATTGCATAACTCAACTTTCTCATTAACGACATCACCCGCGGTGGGAGCAGAATCGGCTGCGTCGGTGGAATCAGGGTTGTTTTCACAGCCTCCCAGAGAAGCTATGAACATATTAACAACAAGAATCAAAGCGGTTACTTTCAGCATTTTTATTCCTTTCACTGTATTCATCCGGTATCCTCTCTAAAAAAATGCGGCAGACAATCCGCCTGCCGCATAGTTTTCAATCTTGCAATTACAGAATAGCAGCAATCTTAAGAGCAGCGCCGATATTGCCCTCTGCATACAGAGACTTTGTAAACGCCTCTGCAAGCGTAAGCTTGCCGTTTACAAATGCTACGGCATCATCTGCGTTAATTGCAGCTCTTACAGTGTAATCCTCGTAAGCGTAAGGCTCAACAGCTACTGCGCCGTCCTTTACCTCAAGGTAAAGATGACCGTTAATTGCGCCGTAAACCTCGATATCAACCGCAATTGTGCCCTCAAGCTTTGCAGCCTTTTCCTTATCGGTCTTTGCGTAAAGCTTTGCTACGATATCCTCAATTGTTACCTGCTTTGCCTTTCTGGGTGCCTTTGCAGCGGGCTTCTTTGCAGCAGACTTTGTGGTCTTTGCTGCCTTTGCAGCAGGCTTTGCTTCAGCTGTCTTTACGGTTTTCTTTGCGGCAGGCTTCTTCTCTGCTGCCTTTGCGGGAGCTGCCTTTACTTCAGCAGCAACGTTTTCCTTTACTTCTGCGACTGTTGTTTCAACAGCTGCTGTCTTTCTTCTTGCCATAATCAATGTTTCCTTTCATTTTCTTGCGCATAAAATGTGCTTAAAAAGAAGCATTTTGCTCCTTATGTCCTTATAATAACATATTTCTTACCCAATTTCAACCACTTTTCAAGATTTTTTTATACTTTTCAGAGAAATTTCTTATATTACCGGTATTCCTCCGAACGGATTATCATCCGGTTCTTCGGATTCGGCGGGAGTTTCTGTGGTTTCCTTGGTCTCATCATCGGGCTCATCGGGAGCATCGGCGGTTTCCTGAACATCCGGAGATTCGGGGTCGGGGTTATCGTCGGGGACGTCCGGTGTGTCGGGAGTTTCGGGCGGTTCGGGTGTTACGGGGATATCGGGCGTTGACGGTACATCATCGGGCACAGCATCGCTGCCGCTGCCGCTGTATGAGAGTACGCTACGGGCAAAATAGCTCTTTACGCCGTCTGCAATTGCCTGCGCAATTCCCGCCTGATGAACGGGGTCTGCCATCTTCATGCACTCAAACGGATTTGAGATAAAGCCCATTTCAACAAGCACCGACGGGAAATCCTGCTGAAGCGTTACCCAATAATAGCTGTACTTTTCGCCGCGGTTGCTGTTTGTTCCGTCGCTGTAAATTGAGCTGTCATAATAAGCACACAGCGAATCCTGTATTCCCGAAGCAAGCGGCTGCGAGAACGGCGTGAAATAATATACCTCAACTCCGTGCGCTTCTTCATTCAATACCGAATTGCAGTGCAGAGAAATAAACATATCTGCGCCGTAAGTACGCGCTACATTCGGGCGGGTCTCGGTGAGAATAAACTCGCTCTCGGTCTTTAGTCTTACAACCGTTGCGCCCATTGCGGTGAGCTTCTGCTCAAGCTGAATCGCAACCGCAAGATTCACAGACTGCTCGGTAACATTGCCTACTGCGCCCGGGTCTAACTTATCAGGGGTCTTACCATAACCGTGTCCGGGGTCGATTACAATAACCTTGCCAGCAAGCGTTGCTGTGGGAACCGCAAACGACAATACAAGGTCGCCGTTTTCATCATATCTTGCTGCTGCACCGCTGTATATTCCCGCCTGCCGCAGAGTCAGCTTGAGTCGGAATTTGGGTATTCCGTTATCGGTTATGGTTTCCCACTCTCCCGCGCTGAACAATGTGCAGTAATCAAAGCTCGGCAGCTTGGTTACGCTGGTGATATTATCAAAGGTTATGTACACTACCGACGAATTGTAATTGCTTACGCCGTACATTCCGTCAAGGTCCTCGTGATAATCAACGGGCGTTTCTATATTAAAGCTTGAACGATATCTCAAGCCCAGCTTGATAAAGCTGTTGCCCGCGCTGTTGCCTATCTCTTTAACAACCAGAGCATTCTCGCCAAGTCCCGTATCATAGAATGTGGTAACGTCGGCTGCATTGAAGCGTCTGCCCGAGGTGGTTGTAATATATCCGCCCGACGCGCTCTTGTAGTAATCAAGCGTTCCCGCAGGAAGCTGCGAGAAAATCGGTGAGGGCATATTGCCTGTTGTCTTTGCATCGAAAACCGTTGTAAAATTATTCAGCACCTTTATGTATGTAACATTGTCGCTCTCGGTCAGGATAGGGTCGATTCTTCCGACAACCTCGCCCGTGCCCGCGCTGGACTGGTCATCCATAATCTCAACCGCTAAATCCTCCTTGGGCGGTTCGGGAAGCGCAGCAATTGTAACGCTGCCGCCTGTCATGTACTCCTCGCTGCCCTTATACGAAGCATAGAAGCTGATTTCTCCCAGATACTGCTCCTGCGAGATAATACCGTCACCTACGCGGTAATAGCCGACAAATTTAGCGTATGATGAGTTTGCATCAAGGTCTTCACCGCCTGAGCTTCTTTCTTTAAGCTTTACGGTCTTGCCGCCTATTGTAGCCGAAACGCTCGCGCCGCTGTACGCAACCGCTACCAGAGCGATTTTTGTACCGCCTTCAACTGTGATATCCTTTTCCTGCTCGATTGAGCGCAGGACATCAACACGGCGCTCTATGCTGTAACGATACTGCTTTCCTTTATGCTCGATTGTGAAGCTGTTGCTGCCGACCTTTAGCTCTTTCTGGAAATAGAAGTTTCCGACATCATTCAGCCGGATTTTTTCGCCGTCAAAGAAAACATCAAAATTCTCGTCAAACGTACCCATAAACTTGACGCTGTCATCGTACGTAACAAAGCTTAACGACGAGGGCGAAACCATGGTGAGGTCGTTGAAAATGGTATCGGTGTTGATTTTGTCGGAGAAATACTCCATCAGCGTTTTTGTAGAGCCCAGCGGGTCAGCCTTAAGCGAGGCAAGCGAATTGAACACGCTGCCGCCTGCGTTTTCGTAATCCTCCATAATGGTAAGCTGGCGCAAAAGCTGGTCCTCGTTCCAGCCCGAGCCGATTTTCTCGTTGAGGTGAAGCATATACAGCTTTGACCCGCTCTTTTCGCACAGGTCGTACCACCACGACATTACATTATCAAAGCGCAGAGCAGAATCTGAGGTGGAGCCGTATGCCTTGACAATTACAAAATCGGCATAGCCGCTTTCAAGATAAGCCTTTGTATCGCAGAATCCGTCATACAGCGACTGAACCGGGTCGGCTGTTACCGAACCTCCGTCGGTTGTGGTGTAATTTGCCCACATATCGTTTATCAGCAGACCGACGGCAACTGTATTGTTTGTACGCGCGATAATCTCGGAAATGCTGCGGATGATATACTGATTGGTTTCGTAAAGCCAGTTTTCATAGCCTATTCCCGAGCCCGAACGCATATACTCCGAAAACATCTCGGGCGAATCGGCAGTGTAGTAATTTGTCAGCAGAATGCCGTCGCAGGAATAGCGCATAACAAACTTATGAACAGCAGCAGAGAAGCCTTTCTTCAGACCGCCGCCCTCGTTCATCAGCCGCGTAATCAGATTGTTGACATCAAGCACAGCATACGCGAATAAGCCGTGCTCATGCGCCTGATTTATCGCAGCGCCAAGAACCCCTGTGTTGGCTTGATTTATCTCGAGATTGTAGAATGCCGTTTCCTCATAGTCGGTATTTATCAGCACGGTATTCATTCCGAAGGACGAAATGCTCTCATACATTTCGGAAAGCTCTGTTACAAGCTGTTCATCTGCGGGCGCATCAATATAAAAATCTACCGTGGGAGTTACCATAACGCCGCGCATATCGTTCGGCAGATATACCATTCTGCCCGCAGACTCGGGCGCGTCCATGACTATTTCTTCCTCACTGTCAACGGGTTCTGCATAGGCTGTGCCGCCAATCAGCATTGCCGTTGAAATTGCCGCAGCAATCATACGTTTAAGCAGTTTTTTCATTTCTCTTCCCCATATTATTCTGTATATAATTTTTTCACCGCTGTAATCTCGGTTTCCACCTGCGCTTTGACGGCACTTTCGGGTAAGAAAATCGAGCGATAGCTGTACAGCGCCGTTCCCCCGTAGGCTGTACATTCCATTGCGGCGTTTATCTGCCTTGAGATTATATTCTTGTCGTTAATCCATTCGTATTTTCCCTCGCCTGCCCATGTATCCTCGTAACCTATCTTTGATACCGACAAGCCGGCAATAAGCGGGATTCCGCCCGATTTTGCAATGTCATTCCACTGTGAAAGGCAGCGCTCATACGGCTGCGCGGAATTAGTAAAGCCATAATATATCTGCGGAGCGATGTAATCAAGATAGCCTGCCGTTTCGCACCATTTCTTAACATCCGCATACATTTGATTATAATTGTTCTCAACGCTGCCCTGACAGCTTACGCCGAAAAGAGCCGTGCTGTTTGCGGATTTCACCGCAGAATAAATTGCGCTTACCAGCTTATCGCAATTTGCGAATCTGAAAGAGGATATAGTTGAATATCCGCTTGAAGAAAATGCGCTGCTGTCAAACGAGGCGTCGGTTGTGGGATAAAAATAATCATCAATGTGAACGCCGTCAACATCATAGCCCGATACAATTTCAGCAGCGCCCTGCGCTATAAGGTCTATAACAGGCTCGTATGCGGGATTAAGATAGTAGGTGCCGTTAACATCAACCACATACTTCCCCGCAGTTGAATCGGACCTTGCCCATTTTCCCACCGGATAATCTCCGTAGCTGTTCAGCTGTGTAACGGCACAGGCTCTTAACGGGTTAATCCACGCATGAATCGAAAGCTTCCGCGAATGAGCCTCCTCAACCATAATTTTAAGTGGGTCAAACGAGGGCGCACAGTTCAGAGTACCCGTAACATACTTTGACCACGGATACAGCTCGGAGCTGTAATATGCGTCGCTGTGCGAACGGGCATGGATATACACCGTATTCAGCCCAAGCGAAACGCAATTGTCAAACGCCGTGCCGATACTGTTTCTGAATTCCGATTCGCTCTTGCCTGTCAGCAGCTGCGCAAGCTCAATGTATGAAATCCAGACCGCCTTAACCTCGGAATAATTCAGCGCGCGATAGTCGTTTGCTTCAAAACCGGTTTCAATCACAACAGGCTCATCTGCCGGTTCGGATTGAGTTGTTGTGGTTGTTGAGGTCACAGCAGCGGTTGTTTCAATGGTTTCAGCAGTTGTTTGCGTTGCGCTTGCAGAGGTAGTTGATACAGTTGTTTCGGTGCTTGTCTGCGAGGTAACAATCGGCTGCGAGGTCTGCTCGTAAGGCTCGCTTTCGGCAGTAGAATCGGTATGCTCGCTTTCGGAGTACTCCGGCTGCGAATTATGTGAAACCTGCGTTATGGTTGTACGTTCGGTCGCAGAGGTTACGGTTGATATCTGCGTAAATACATTGTCGGCTATCGACGCTCCCCCGGCGTCAACAATCAACAGGCTGCTTGAGGATTCGTTTCCTGCCGCAGAACAGCCGCATAAAAGCAGCATAAAACATAATGCCGCGCATTTTATTCTTTTCATTTTTCCCCCATAATTAAGCCCTTTTCGGGTTTATATCTTTAACATAATTATAGTTATAATAATTATAACAGCATTTTCCTGTTTCGTCAATAGCAAAACCGCTGTTTTATGCGATTTTTTTTCAAAAAATGTGCTGTTTTCGTATCATTTTGCGAGTATTTCTTCTAAACGCGCTGCAAAAAATTATGCAGTGGTGCTTTCAGAGATATACCGAAACAGCTCATTTTTAATACACAAATCGTGCTTGAACAATTGATGTTTTGTGCAATACCTCGGATTTTGGTAATATATTTAAGTCGGCTGGGAAAATTGTTATATTATTTTTTTAGAATGCTATTGATTTTCTCAAATTTTCATGCTAAAATGTTGCTAATCAGTTGTAAAAACGATTACACAAATTCAAACGGAGGATTATTATGCACAACAGAAAAATCACAGCCGCATTTTCAGCTGCTGTTCTGGTAGCAGCAATGGCACTTTCGGGGTGCAGCGACTCTGCCCCGACAAGCTCGGATTCGCAGAGCACATCACAAGCGCAGACAACCGGTGTAAACGAAATCGAAGATGCCGCTGAAACAGTTAACAGCCTGACCTCGCTTGAGGTAATCAGAAAAATGGGCAACGGAATTAACCTCGGAAATACGCTGGAGGCTTACAATCATCAGAATTACTTAAGCGGCGGCGACCCTGTATATTCCGAAACCGTATGGGGTCAGCCTATTACCACTGCCGATATGATACAGGGCATGAAAGACGCGGGCTTTGATACTATTCGTATTCCCGTGGCTTGGACAAACGGCATGGAATATGAAACGGGTGATTATACAATCGACGAGCGTCTGATGAATCGCGTTGAGGAGGTAGTAAACTATGCTCTTGACGCTGATATGTATGTTATCATCAACGACCACTGGGACGGAAGCTGGTGGGGAATGTTCGGAGCGGCAGACGAAAGTGTACGCGAAAAGGCGTGGGATATGTACCGCTCAATGTGGACGCAGATAGGCACACATTTTGCCGATTATTCATACAAGCTGATTTTTGAAGCTGCAAATGAGGAACTCGGCGACCGTCTTAACGACGCTGACGTTACGGGCGAAAAGGGTGTTCTTACAAAGAATGAATGCTATGAGATGACAAATGCAATCAACAGCGATTTTGTAAAAACCATTCGCGGACTTGGCGGTAAAAATGCCGACCGCTTTCTGCTGATTGCAGGCTACAACACCGATATTACGCTTACCTGCGACGATAGATTCGTAATGCCCGAGGATACCGCAGACAGCAAGCTGCTGCTTTCGGTTCACTACTACACTCCGTGGGATTTCTGCGGCACGGACAGCGTAAATTCTTGGGGCTCGCCTAAAAACTACGAGCAGATGAATACTCTGTTTGAGCAGCTTTCAAAGTTCTCGGAGCAGGGCTATGGCGTGGTAATCGGCGAATACGCCGTTATGATGAAGAACGGCGGCATAAAGGAAGATACGCCGAAATTCTATGCAAATCTGCTTGATAACTGCGATTTGTACGATTTCTGCCCCGTATTATGGGACTGCAGCAATTTCTACAAGCGCCGCGAGCTTAAGACCTCAAACGAGGAGCTTGCAAAGCTGTTTCTTGAGCGCAGATACGCTAACGAGGAGGGTACTCCCGTTGATGAGGTAAAAGCAGCCGCAAAGGAACGCATTGAAAAAACATACGAGGACGCAGACAATTCCATGATGGCTTCTATTGAGCTGCCGCCGTCGGATGATATGGCGATTGCATGGATTATGTTTGCAAGCAACGACTACTCCATTTCGTACAGCGTTGGTGATGTTTACGACCCCACAAGCGCAACTGCGGGTGTTAAGGCACAGAACGTTCAAATCACCGGCGAGGGCACATATACGGTATCACTGGACTTTACAGACAGCGGCGCTGCCTGGGGTACATCTTTCTCGGCGCTGGGAATTTACAACGGCGAGAAGTTCTTCCCCGACTACACGATTACCATTGACGAGCTGCTTATCAACGGTGAAAAATATGAGCTTGCGGGCAAGGAATACACAAGCTCCGACGATGGCAAATGCACGCGTGTAAATCTCTACAACGCATGGGTTACAAAGGTGCCCGATGACGCAAGAACTCCCGACGGCGATTCAACCGGATGCTCTGCGCAGATTATGCCATTGGGCAAGAAAGACAGAGTAGATAATCTGACAATCACTTTCACTTATAAAGCGCCGTAAGATTGTCGGAAATTCCTTGGCAGTTGTGTGTCAAGGGTTAAATGGAAGAGCCCTCGGCTTTTGCCGGGGGCTTGATTTGTCAAGTGTGAATTTGTCAATAGAAATAACCCCTCGGCTGTGCCGAGGGGCTAGATTTGTTATGGTTATGAATTAGAAATTAAATAGATCATCAAGTTGCTGTTTTTGTTCGTCGGTGAGATCATCGACATTGGCGCTGCCGTCGCCGATCTTTTGATCCTTATCTGCTACGGCTTCTTCAGCGCGTTTGCCGGTTTCCTCTTGCCACTTGCGGTTTTCTTCGCGGCGGGCAAGCTCGGCTTCCCAAGCTTCTGCTGAACTGTAGAGGTAGTGTTCGTGAGTTTCGGCGTTCATAGGCGGCAAGCCATTAAAGTTCATGCCGATTGCAAGTTCTATCTCTTCTCTAGTCATGTCTGGGAATATCTCAATATAATCTGGAACATAACCAATGAAGTCGCCTAAATACGGGAATGCTTCTGCAGCGTTTTCAACCGTTATCTCAGAGTAAGGTATCTTGGATGGGTTTGATTTTCCTTTACCTCTCTCCTTTAAAACCTTCACATAGTAGTCAGTCATTTCCTCATTTGTCCCAGGTATTGTTATACCAGCTACATGTTCTGCAGAGTAGGTACCATCAGGGTTCTGATACTCGTGACCTACTAAAGAGGGGTTGACAACCTTGCTGGGGTCTGTGTTCTCAACAGGTTTTGTTTCATACGTATTATCGGTTGGCTGCTCGGTTTTCTCGGTTTCGGGCGCGGTTGTTTCTTCGGGGAGGTCGGGCTCGGGGGCGGTT
This sequence comes from Oscillospiraceae bacterium, assembly GCA_051882575.1. Lineage (GTDB taxonomy): Bacteria > Bacillota > Clostridia > Oscillospirales > Ruminococcaceae > CAG-115. The sequence goes on along the minus strand of JBJESB010000125.1, from coordinate 23,732 downwards.
GTTGTTTCCGCAGATGTGGTTGTGGTTTCAGCCGCAGTGGTTGTGGCTTCGGTTATTGCGGCAATTTCGGCGGGCGCGCTTGATTCAGGGGCGGAATTGCACCCCGCAAGCATGGCTGCCGTAAGCGCCAGAGCAAGGATTTGTACTGATTTCTTCATATTTTCCTCCCGATAAATTTTTCTAATTATATCACATTTTCTTGGATTTGTAAACACCCCTAAAGCGTATTTTTTATCACACCCGAAATTACAATTCAAGATAAATAAAAAGACTGCTGTCTCGTTTTGAGATAGCAGTCTTTTTTCAGAGCGATTCGCTTTTATCCCTGTCCGTAGTATGCGTTCTTTCCGTGCTTTCTGAGGTAATGCTTATCCAGAAGCTCCTGCTGCATGAAACCAACCTCGGGATTGATTGTCATTGCATGATAGTTCATAAAAGCCGCTTCTTCCAGCACAACGGAATTGTGAACAGCGTCATGTGCGTCCTTGCCCCATGTAAAAGGTCCGTGGCTCTTTACAAGAACCGCAGGAATCGTCATAGGGTCAATGCCCTTGAATGCCTCGATTATAACCGTGCCCGTTTCCTTTTCGTATTCGCCTGCAATTTCCTCGGGCGTCATTGCGCGTGTGCAGGGAATCTCGCCGTAGAAATAATCGCCGTGGGTTGTTCCCATGGGGATTACCCCCCTGCCCGCCTGTGCAAATGACGTTGCCCAGCGGCTGTGTGTATGCACGATTCCGCCGACGCCCTCGAACGCCTTGTACAGCTCAATATGCGTGGGCGTGTCGCTTGAGGGCTTGTATTTACCCTCGACAACCATGCCCGTTGCAAGCTCCACAACCACCATGTCGTCGGCGGTCATGCCCTCGTAAGGTACTCCCGAGGGCTTTATTACAAAGCATCCGCTCTCGCGGTCAATTCCGGATACATTGCCCCATGTAAACGTGATAAGGTTATATTTGGGAAGCAGAAGATTAGCCTCCAATACTTCCTGCTTTAATTTTTCAAGCATGGTATTACCTTTTAATTTGCTGCTGCCTTTTCAGCCGCAAGTCCCTTTCTGTAATTTTCGATGAATTTCGCAAAGCCCGCAGCTCCTCTTTCGTCGGGAGCCAAGGTTTTGCTTTCCATTGAGCCGAATACGCGCTGCTCCAGATAATCGGGCAGCGAAAGACCCTCGTTGTCTGCGGAAAACGCTGCAAGCAGAGCCATGCCCCATGCGCCGCCCTCGCCTGCGGTTTTCATCACCGAAACGCTTGTATTCAGACCGTCTGCAAGGAACTGCTGCGCAACGCCCTCAACCTTGAACAAGCCGCCGTGTCCCGTGAATTTATCGGCTGATACCTTTTCCTTTTCAAAAAGAATATCCATTCCGATTTTTAGCGCTGCCATTGAGCTGTAAAGCTCTGCGCGGAACAGGTTTGCAAGATTGAATCTGCCGTCGGGTGTACGGAAATACATAGGTCTGCCGTTTTCCGCGCCTGTCACGGGCTCGCCCGAAAGATAGTTGTACGCTACCGTGCCGCCGCAGTCGGGGTCGGCGTTGAGCGCGTTTTTGTACAGCGTTTCATACAGCGCAGATTTATCCATGGGATTACCCGAGAGTGCTGCAAACTCACCGAAAACATTTACCCATGCGTCAAGCTCGGAACAGCAGTTATTGCAGTGAACCATAGCAACGGGCGCGCCTGCGGGTGTTGTAACAACGTCAATCTCGGGGTAATAGCCCTGCATGGGCTTCTCCAGTACCAGCATTGCAAAAATAGATGTTCCCGCCGATACATTGCCCGTGCGCGGAAGAACACTGTTTGTTGCAGTCATGCCGGTACCGGCGTCGCCCTCGGGAGGACATAACAGAACACCGGGCTTAAGTCTGCCGGTGGGGTCAAGCAGCTTTGCTCCGCTCTCTGTAAGGGCGGCTTCTCTTGCGCCTGCGGGCAGAACCTCGGGCAGTATTGTTCTAATATCGCCGCAGAAGCCTTTTTCCTTTAAGCGGGAATCCAGCTTTGCAAGATACCGTGCATTGTAGCCGCCGCCTTCAACGGGGAATATTCCCGAAGCCTCGCCAATTCCCACCTGACGCTTACCCGTGAGCAGGTAGTGAATATACCCCGCAAGAGTGTTGATGTGTGCAAGCTGCGGGATGTGCTCCTCGCTGTTCAGAATTGCCTGATACAAATGAGCTATGCTCCAGCGCTGCGGAATATTGAAGCCGAACAGCTCGGACAGCTCTGCGGCTGCCTGCTCGGTAATGGTGTTTCGCCATGTTCTGAACGGCACAAGCAGGTTATCTTCCTTATCAAAAGCCATGTAGCCGTGCATCATTCCCGAAATGCCCATTGCTGCGTAGGTTTCGGGGACAACGCCGTATTTTGCCGAAACATCGGCGACAAGGCTCGCATAGCAATTCTGAAGTCCGCTGATAATGTCATCATGCGAGTAAGTCCAGATGCCGTTTTCAAAACGATTCGCCCAATCGTGAGCGCCGCTTGCAATGGGTGCAAAGGTATCGTCAATCAGCACCGCCTTGATTCTCGTTGAGCCAAACTCAATGCCCAGATAGGTCTTACCGGATGAGATTTTCTCTGAAATTGTCATGTTTTCACCTCTTTATTGCTGCAATTGCGTCAAGCATTTCAAGCTGCTGCTCAAAGCTGTTGATATCGGTCTTATCATCAATCACTACCAGCTCGGTATCGGTCATTTTTGCAAACAGGCGAATATCCTGTGCCGTCAGCGCCGTAGATACCACCGCATGATGCGCTCCGCCTGCGTAAATCCACGCCGCAGCGCCTGTTGCGAAATCAGGCTTAAGCTTCCACATAAGGCGCGCCACAGGCAGCTTTGGCATAGGCTCGGGCTGCTTTACCAGCGTAATCTCTGCGCATACCAGCCTGAAACGGTCGCCCATATCAATCATGGAAACAGCAATTCCCTCACCCTCTATTCCGTCAAAAACAAGGCGCGCAGGGTCGCTCTTACCGCCAATACCGAGCGGGTGTACCTGTATCTCGGGTTTTGACGCGGCAAACACGGGTGAAACCTCAAGCATGTGCGCAGCAAGCTCAAGCTGCTCGCCGTCGGTAAGGTCATAAGTGTAATCTTCCATAAAGCCTGTCGCGCCGTTTCTGCCCTCTGCCATTTTGAACAGAACCGCGCCCAGAGCCGCTGTTTTGTAATCACCCTCGGGACCGAAGCCGATTCCCTTTGCCATAAGATTCTGCGCGGCAATTCCGGGAAGCTGATTCAGCCCGTGCAAATCCTGAAATGTATCTGTAAATGCGCCGATTTTCTCGCTCGAAATGAATTTTTCAAGTGCAACCTCGTACTTAGCCTGCTCGCGTACAGCGGCAATGTTATCGGTGCTCATGGTGTACTTTGAGGAGTACTCGCTCATCTTTGCGTTAATCTCCGCGTCTGTCACCTTGTCGATAAGCTCAACCACATCTCCGATACCGTAATAATTCACATTCCAGCCGAAGCGAATCTCGCTCTCAACTCTGTCGCCGTCGGTTACAGCAACATCACGCATATTATTTCCCAGCATTGCAACCTTCATGGTTCTGCCGAAGTTTACCGCCGCAGCAGCGTCGGCAAAACGCTGAAGCTTTGAAATAACCGCATCATGCTTATAATAACCAACAACAACCTCACGCTTTATGCCAAGTCTTGTGCAGATAAATCCAAACTCGCGGTCGCCGTGCGCAGACTGATTGAGATTCATAAAATCCATGTCAATGCTGTCGTAGGGCAGCTTTTCGTTGTACTGCGTATGAAGGTGAAGCATGGGCTTGCGCAAAGCCTTAAGCGCTCTAATCCACATCTTCGCGGGCGAGAATGTATGCATCCACATAATCACGCCAATGCATTCCTTATCGGCAGAAGCAGCAACGCAGATATCTTCAGCCTCGGCAGCAGTTTTTACAACCGGCTGATACACTACCTCAACCCCGCGCAGCTTGTCATTAAGATACTGCGCCATTTCCGTGCTGTCCTTTGCCGCCTGTGCCAATGTAGCCTCACCGTACAGGTCCTGACTTCCGGTTACAAAATATATCTTGTTCATGTTATCACTCCTTCTCGAAAAAATCCACGCCGAATCACCTTATATAAGGGCTTTCAGCGTGGATTTGTCGGTTTATTACAGCTTACGACTTGCCCTTGTTCTTGCGTGAGAGAACGATACTCTGAATTACAAGGAACAGGCATATCATTGCCGCAACGGTAATGTTTGTCCACCATGCGTCATCAAGTCCGAGCGAAGATACTATGTTCTTAATTGTACTCAGAGAGAGTACTCCGAACAGCGTACCGATAATGTTGCCCGAGCCGCCTGTCAGCATTGTTCCGCCGATAATCGACGAAGCAATCGCGTTCATTTCTGCGCCGCTTGCGTGTGAGGGCGAACCAGAACCTACATGGAGGAAGTACACAAAGCCGCCGATTCCCGCAAGTACACCGCAGAAAAGGTAAGCAAAGAACTTTGTGCGCTTTACGTTGATTCCAAGCATATTCGCGCTCTGGCTGTTGCCGCCGATTGCATAGAAGCCTCTGCCGAGCTTGCTCCAGCGAAGCACCACAAACAGTACTGCAACCACAAGCAGCGCAACCAGTACTCCTATCTCAACATAAGCGTCAACGTAATTGCCCAGCTTATTGTAAGAGCCCATACCCGGCACAGGGATTCTGGTGTCCTTCAGCGCCCTGAACTCCTCGTTGGCAACATTGAACTGCGTTGCGTTTACGATTGTGGTCATGCCCTTTGCGAAGAACATACCCGCCAAAGTTACTATAAACGGCTGGATATCGAGATATGCAATCAGGAAGCCCTGAACAAGTCCGAATGCAGTGCCGATTCCGAGGGCAATCAGGATTGCTGTGAAAACATTTCCGCCCTGATAATCAAGATTTACAGCGCAGCTCATGCAGACAAGCGCCGTTACCATGCCCACCGAAATATCAATACCGCCTGTAATCATTACAAGGCTCATGCCGCACGAGAGAATAATCAGCGCAGCGTTCTCGTTAAGTATGTTGAAGAACGTCTGCGGCTTCTGGAAGCCCGCGCCGAGGAACAGCACAGCGCATAGGTACATCACAAAGAATACTGCAATCGTGATGATAAGGAGAAGATTTGTATCAGAGATTCTCTTTGAACCGTTTTTCAGAAAATTCATATTACTTCGCCTCCTTAACTGCTGCCTTGCCTGCAAAAAGCTTCTTGCGCAGTGCGCCGAGCTTTTCGCGTACGATAGGTGCGCTGAGTACAACAAGGATTATAACCACAACCGCTTTATATGCAGGAAGCGCGCTTGCGTCTACCTTAAGCTTGAACAGCGTTGTTGTAAGGAACTGAATTACATACGCTCCAAGAATGGAAGCCGCCATATTGAACTTACCGCCGCTAAGTGCATTACCACCCAAAGCAACAGCAAGAATTGCGTCCATTTCAATATCCTTTGCGATTACGGAGTAGTTGATTGTGGAGAATCGGCTTACCTTGATAAAGCCTGCTACCGCAACGCACAAGCCCAGTATAACATAAGTGATGAACTTGATAAACTGCGGATTGATACCGTTAAGTCTGGAGGACTCCGCATTGATACCAACCGACTGCGTGAACAAGCCAAGCTTTGTAAACCTTAGCACCAAGGCTATTATTATCATACATAGTATTGCTATGAATATCGGCGTAGGAACCGGTATTCCGGGGAAGAAGTTGCCGAAATAGCCAAGAGACGCGTCGCTAATCATGGGAAGCTCGTTGTTGTTAATCCATGCGGCAATTGAACGACCCGCCGTGAACAGAATCAGCGTTGCAACCATTGGCTGAATTTTGAAATACGCTACCAGCGTGCCGTTGAATGCGCCGAACAGCATTGCGACTACGCAGGAAACCAGAAACGCTACTATAATCGGCGCCTGAAGCGTTTCTGGGCGTGAATCCGTGCCGCAGAGTACTCTAAGTACAACGCTGCCCGCAAGCGCAATTCCTGCGCCGACCGAGATATCCTGTCCACCTGAAGCGGCAGTTACAAGCGTCATACCGATTGCAAGTATTGCAAGCTCCGAAGCGTTGTCAAGGATTGTGATAAGGTAGCCCGAAAGCACAGGGTCGCCTGCGCTGTTCTGGGAGAGCTTAATCTCAAAAAAAGACGGGTCTGCGATAAGGTTGAAAATAACAAGTATAAGCAGTGCAGCTATCGGAATGAAAATCTGCTTTCTTACAATACTCAGCAGAAACGATTTTATCTTCTGACCCGTAGTCTGCTGTGCGGGATTATCAAGCATTTTCATGTACCTTTTCACCTCCTGCGATTGTTTCCATAATTTTAGACTGCGTCAAATCTGCGCCGCTAAGCTCGCCAACCGCCTTGCGGTCGCGCATTACAACAAGTCTTGAGCATACATTCAGCATTTCGTCGATTTCGGATGAAATAAACGTTACGCTCTTGCCCTCGGATGCAAGCTTAAGTACCAGCTTTTGTATCTCAAGCTTAGTTCCGACATCAATTCCGCGCGTAGGCTCGTCAAGAATGAGATACTGCGGATTTGCAAGCAGCCATCTTGCCAGAATAACCTTCTGCTGATTGCCGCCCGAAAGCGATTTTATCGGAGTATCCGGAGATGCTGTTTTAATTTCCAGCAGCTTTATGTACTCGTCGGCAAATTTCGCTGCGTCAGCCTTTGAGATAGGTCTGAACATTCCGCGCATTACCTGCAAAGCAAGTATAATATTGTCCTTTACGGAAAGGTCGCCGACAATACCGTCGCGCTTTCTGTCCTCGGGAAGATAGCTTATTCCGTTACGCATTGCGTCAAGCGGCTTTTTGATTTTTACGCTCTTGCCGTTCATTTTTACAGTACCGCCCAGCACACTGTCTGCGCCGTAAATTGCGCGGACGGATTCGCTTCTGCCCGAACCCAGCAGACCCGTAAAGCCGTTGACCTCGCCCTTTTTAATCTTGAAATCAAACGGCTTGATTCCTGCCGAGCTTACCAGACCCTCTGCCTCAAATACGGCAGGCTCGCCATTGTCATCCTCTTCGGGCGCAGCGGGCTTTTCCATGTCAGAAAGGTCGTTGAGGTCCTTGCCGAGCATTTTTGAAACCAGCTCAACCTTGGGCAATTCGGCAATGTCATACTCGCCCACATACTTGCCGTCGCGCAGTACCGTAATCTTATCGCAGACTGCATACACCTGGTCAAGAAAGTGCGTTACAAAGATTATGCCTACGCCCCTTGCCTTAAGGTCCAGCATCAGCTTGAACAGCTTTTCAACCTCCTGCTCGTCAAGCGACGAGGTAGGCTCATCCAGAATAAGCACCTTGCAATCCATATCAACCGCGCGTGCAATAGCAACCATCTGCTGAACAGCAATCGAGCATGAACCCAGCTGCTGCGTAGGCGACGCGGGAATATCCAGCGACTTTAACATCTCGCCCGCCTGTGTATTCATCTTCTTCCAGTTTGTGAATGCGCCCTTTGTTCTGCCGATAAACATATTCTCCGCAACCGAAAGATTCGGGCAGAGCGTGATTTCCTGATAAACCGTGCTTATGCCGACCTTCTGCGCATCCTGCGTGGATTTTATGGACACAGCCTTGCCTTCCATAAAAATATCGCCGCCATCTTTCTGATATACGCCGGTAAGCACCTTTATCAGAGTGGATTTACCTGCGCCGTTCTCGCCCATAAGCGCGTGAATCTCACCGCGGCGCAGCGTAAATTCAACATTCTGAAGCGCTTTTACACCGGGGAACTCCTTGCAGATACCCTCCAGATGAAGAACAACATTTTCCTCCATTTTGTTCGCCTCCAGTTCATTTTTTTTGGAGATATTAAGACAGAAAACGCGGCGCAGTACACGGATTGTATTATCCTATATACCGAGCCGCGTTTAATTTCAGCTAATTGATATCACTTCAAAACGCCGTTATCAGATACCGTAGTTGTCTACATCTTCCTGTGTAATCTTGGTAGCGTCAAAGCCCTTCTCCTGCATGATTACAACCTTCTCTGCGGGAGACTTGCCATTCTCAAGGTCCTTGATGATATCATTGATGTAGGAAGCCTGGAAGGGGTTGCACTGACCGTCGTAGTTCCAGTTGCCTGCAAGCAGCTCCTCAAGAGCCCACTTGTTGCAGTCAAAGCCCATTACGATTACGTCCTTGCCAACGCCGTGAGAGATATTAGCCTTATCAAGAGCGGTAACTGCGCCCTTTGCCATATCGTCGTTTTCAGCGTAGATTACATTGAACTTGCTGCCGCTGTCGATAACAGACTGTACAATCTGCTGTGCTGTTTCAGCGTTCCACTCTGCTGTCTGCTGTGTTACGATGTTCCAGTTAGCTTCAGCTGCTACCTTTTCGTCAAGCGCGCCGGACCTGCCTATCTGTGCAGCAGAGCCCATAACGCCCTGAATGTGAATTACATTGTACTCTTCAAGACCCTGTGAAGCAAGCCAGTCAACGGCTGTCTGACCTTCCTGTGCCATATCCGATACAATTGAAGCCTCGTAAAGGCTGGGGTCTGCGTCAATGGTTCTGTCGAACAGGATTACCTTGATGCCTGCTGCCTGTGCGTCCTTAAGTACGGAATCCCAGCCGGATGTGCCTGCTGCGGAGATAAGCAGATAGTCAACCTCATCCTGAATATACTTCTGTGCTGCTGCAATCTGCTCGTCATTCTTAAGGCTGTATGCGAACTGTGCGCTGTAGCCGTTTGCCTCTGTAAAGGTGTTCTTCATGTCCTTATCGTTTGCTGTACGATAGCCGGACTCGTTGGGGTCATTATTGATGATACCTACCTTGATAAGGTCGCCGCCTGTTGTGCCGGATGCGCCGCCGGATGCGGGTGCGTTGCTCTGGCAACCTGCGAGTGCGCCTGCGCAAAGAGCAAGGCTAAGTGCGGCTCCGAGAATTTTCTGAATCTTCATGGTGAATTCCTCCTGTAAATAAGTAATAAAGTTACTGTCGTGACGGTAGGTTTTGCTATACAAATTCCAAAAAGCATACAAGTTTTTGAGAATTTATACCGGCTTCAACCTTGCTCTAATTTTATCACAACAACAAAGCAAAAACAAGTCTTATTTTCAACATATATTTAACAAAAAATTTGTTTATTCTGTACAAAACCCTTGTGCTGCGCGAACATATTGGTACTTTTTACGCATTTCCACTTGACAAATATGTATGTAAGTTGTATGATAAATATATATCAATTTGTATTTTTATTTGAAAAAAATCGGAGATGAACAGCGCATGAAAAAATATGAAGCGGTTGCTTCCAACATAAAAAACAGCATAATCAGCGGAACATATCCCGACGGCTCTGTTCTTCCAACAGAAGAGCAGCTTGCCGCTGAATACTCTGTAAGCAGGCAGACAATCCGTCAGGCTTTGTCGCAGCTTGTTAACGAGAACCTTATAACAAAAAGGCAAGGCAGCGGCTCAACTGTTACGCACAAAAGGTCATCCGAAAAAAGCGGTATTATCGCGGTTGTTGCAACCTACATCACCGACTACATCTTCCCTATTCAGCTTCGCGCCGTCGAAGAGATTCTTTCCGCCAACAGATACTCCGCCGTGCTTTCGGCAACGAAAAACCGCGTCTGCAACGAGCGAATGATTCTTGAGGATTTGCTGAAAACGCCTATTGAGGGTATTCTTATAGAAGGAACAAAAACCGCTATGCCCAATCCCAATTTCGACCTGTACCAAAAGCTTATGCAGAAGAATATTCCGATAGTCTTTTTTAACAGCTACTACCCTGACCTGAACGGAACGCTTTCGGTCTGCGCAGATAATTACAGCGGCGGTTATATGCTGGCGCAGAATCTTATCGGCAAGGGTCACACAAGAATCGCGGGCTACTTCAAAAGCGATGATATTCAAGGGCATCAGAGGTACTCGGGGTATATTTCGGCTATGATTGACGCAGGGCTGATTGTTCCCGATGAGAATGTTATCTGGTACACCACCGAATCAAAGGAGCAGCTTTTCACAGACGCCGACATGGTTTTCTCACGTCTGGGCGACGCTACGGGTGTGGTTTGCTATAACGACGAAATCGCTATTTCTCTGATTAGATTTCTGATTTCGCACGGCAAAAAAGTTCCCGAGGATATCGCTGTCGTTAGCTTTGACAACAGCAATTTAAGCGAAATTTCACCTGTGAGAATTACCTCGCTTTCCTACGAAAACCGCAATATAGGCGCAATTGCAGCGCAGAAGCTGATTGATATTCTTAACGGAAAGAAAACTACCTCTGAAACCGTTTCGTGGACCTTTGTACAAAAGGAAAGCTCATAAAAATTCCCCGCTGAACTATTCAGCGGGGATTAGTTTTTTATGCTGCGTCAGCGGCTATATTGCCAATATCCCGAAGAATCAGCATATAGTTTCTGTCCCAGACAAGCCTGTTATCGGGATGAAGCGAATTTATTCCCTGCGCGTCAAGCAGGTCAGAGGCTATAAGCCCCTCTGCGGTCGTGCCGCCGTAAATATCCGGCATTGTACCGACAATTCCGTTGTTTACGCCCTCGCTGTCTACAATGTAGCACGGGCAATAGTTGTACATCAGCAGCGAATTGGGCAGCCAATCGTTGCACACGCCGAATATTCTGCCCTCGCCCAGCGTATTGGAGCCTACAATCTTGCCCAGATTGCACTCCTTTACAATCTGCGCGATTTCATCAGCCGCAGAGCAGGTGTAATTATTTACAATATAGTACACCTTGCGGGTATCGGAATAATTAAGCTCCTTATTTCCCTTCATATCATGCGTGAAAGTGTATTTCTTGTATTTGCCGTTGTTGCAGTCGAACATTTCAGCGGGACGTTCAACGTTTTTCTCAAAATCTATGCCGCTCAATTTCAGCGAGAATTCGCCGCCAAACCAACCCGGCAAAAGTCTGTCGGTGTATTCGTTATCGGGCATTATTCCGGATGCAACAAAATGAGCGTCGTCTTTATACAGCGCAGGATAAATATAGTTGTCCCAGAATGATGATACTCCGCCGCCGTTGCCGCGAAGGTCGATAATAATGTTCTCGCAGGAGCTTATCTCCTTCAGCTTATCGGTAAATGCCGTGCCGCTTGAATATTCAAGGCTGCTTAACATTACATAGGCAAGGTCATACTCCTCGACTGTGATTATTGATATATCGTCATCGGTTGCGTCGGGTATATCTTCAAATATTTCGTCGGTGTTGCTGTCAACATACTGCTCGCCGTAATAAAACGCGTACTGCGCAGCATAGCAGTAGTCATAATCAATATACAGCGTTTCGGTAACAACCGAATTGTCAAGCAGCTTCATCGTAACCTCAACGGGTTGAGTTCCGTCGGTGGAAAGCACTACTCGGTCGCGGTAAGGCTTTTTTGTGCCTGCATCGTAAAACAGCTGACCTGACACAGCATAGGCAGAGGAAAAATACTCTGCTGCGTTTTTGCCGTTCACCGACTGAATCACCGCATGACTGAAGCCTCCGCTTGAAAGACAGACATAATCCCCGCTGAAATAGCTGAACGTGTATGCCTTATAATTCTTTGCGTCATAGGTTTTCTGCAGCTGCCGAAGATACTTGTCGTACGCCTCCAGCTTGCCGCGAAGATTATCCGACAGCTTCATACCAACCGTTTCTGTGCGAAAATACCCCACGCTGAAATAGTCGGTGTAATCCGGCGGCATAAACGACGCATGACCGCTGGGCAGGTCGTTTATCATATAGGTCATAAGCGCGGTAAACCGGTAATCATTTTCGCACTCCTCAACCATACGGCGGTACTCGGGAATCCTGTCAAAGAAAGACATTCCGTAAAGCTCATCCATATCATAGATATTAGGCAGAGAGGTTCGTACCATTTCACAGAAATATTCAAAATCCTCCAGACGCTGCTCACGCGTGAGTTCCGAATATGTGTAACCGGGGTCGTAGGTTTTCTCCTGATGCTTCGTTGCAAGCTCGGTTTCTGTCGTTCCTAACAATCCTCCCAGTATGAACGAAAAGCCCGCAGGAATAAGATATACAATAACTACTGCTATGACGATAAAGACAATCAAAGATTTTTTCAAGCCGTTTCCTCCGTTCGTGGTGAATTACAATTATTTTACCACTTTTTTGGTTTCAAGTCAATCCTTATCAGACATTTTTCTTCGATTATGGCAATTATTCAACACACAAAGAAATATTTCAATAAGTTGTTGCTTTTTTCCGTATGCTGTGCTATAATAAAATAAGTATATTATGCCTGATTTTTTAGCGAAAGGATGTGCTATCCGAATGAGAAAAATTACCGAAATGAAAATATACAAGTTTTTGTTTGACGACAGCTTTGACATCAAGCACAAGCTTCAGAACTCTATTCTTGCGTTTGGTCTGATAGGCTGCATTGTCTCAACCATTATTTCCTTTGCCTGTGGCTTTAACATGATTGGAAATATCCTGAATGTCATAACAGTGATTTTTATAGGCATCACGCTGTATATTTCTGTTGTTCTGAAAAAGAAAATAGTTGCTTCTTACCTTACAAGCATTATTATCAACCTCGTAATGTTTCCCGCAATGTACTTTTTCTACGGCGGAATCCGAAGCGGTATGACTATTTGGTACACTATGGGTCTGGTGTTCCCGTGGCTGATTATCGAGGGCATTGGCTGCTACATAATGTTCGGTCTTAATCTTACAATGGTAACCTCGCTGATTGTTATTCAATACCTTCACCCAGAATTTATTCCCGTTCTCACCGAGCGTGATATTATGATTGATGTTATTCAATCAATGATTTCCGTCGCTGTAATACTCGGAATTACGCTGAAATATCAGGGTCTGGTTTACGAAAAGCAGAACCAAAAGCTCAAGCAGCAGGACGAAGAGCTTAACCTTGCGATTGAAGCGGCGGACAAGGCTAACATTGCAAAAAGCAACTTCCTTGTGAATATGTCGCACGAAATCAGAACGCCGATAAACGCCGTGCTGGGTATGGATGAAATGATTCTGCGCGAGTGCAACGACGAGGCTATAATCGGCTATGCGGTTAATATTCAAAACGCAGGTCAGTCGCTGCTTTCTATCATTAACGATGTTCTGGATTTTTCAAAAATCGAATCCGGCAAAATGGACATTCTTCCCGTGGAATATGACCTTGCGCAGCTTCTCAACGACTGCTACAATATGATATCTCTGCGCGCAGAGAAAAAGAACCTCAAGCTGTTTGTGGTGAACGACGAGAATATGCCGCACCTGCTTAAGGGTGACGAGGTAAGAATCAGGCAGGTTATCATAAACTTTCTGACCAATGCCGTTAAATACACCGAAAAGGGTCAGATTACGCTGCGCTGCGGCTGTGAGAGGCTTGAAAACAACAGAATCATGCTGAAAGCAGCAGTCGAGGATACCGGTATGGGTATCTCCGAGGAAAATATGAAGCACCTTTTCACCTCGTTCCAGAGATTGGATGAAACGCATAACCGTCATATCGAGGGTACGGGTCTGGGTCTGAATATCACAAAGCAGCTGGTAGATATGATGAACGGTACAATTCATGTTGAAAGCGAGCTCGGCAAACGCTCGGTATTCAGCTTTGAAGTGCCGCAGGAGGTCGTTTCGGATGAGGCTATCGGCAGCTTTGAAAGCAACCGCGGCAAGACGGTAAAGGCAAACAAGAAGTATCGCGAGAAATTCAAGGCGCCTGACGCTCGTATTCTTGTGGTTGACGATGTTAAGCTGAATATTGACGTTATGAAGGGTCTGCTGAAAAAAACACAGATTCAGTGCGATACGGCATACAGCGGGCGTGAGTGTCTGGGACTTGTAAGGAAAAAGCCGTACAATATCATTTTTATGGACCACCTTATGCCCGATATGGACGGTATTGAAACACTCAGTCAGATTCGCAGAATGGCAGACTGCCCCAACAGAAACACACCCGTAATTGCGCTGACCGCAAACGCAATGGTCGGAGCAAAGGAAAAATACGGCGCGCTGGGCTTTGCAGACTACCTTTCTAAGCCAATCAAGAGCGAGGAACTGGAGGATATGCTTTTGCGGCATCTTCCGGGCAGGCTTGTTACCATTACCTCAAAAGAAGAAACCAACGAAGCCGACGGCGCACAGAATAAAGAAAAGAGCCTGCTTAACACCGAGCTTGGCATTTTCTACTGCTGCGGCGACGAGGGATTCTACAAAAAGGTTCTCGAGATGTTCGTGGAGAACAATAAAATACGTCAGCTTATTGATACTTACGATACCAAGAACTGGAATGCGTACGGCGATATACTCTGCACGCTGAAGGGCTCGGCAATGACTATTGGTGCAGAGTCCTTCTCAACGCTGCTGTACAGCATGGAGAAATACCTCAAGCATGGTGATACCGCGGTTATCGGACAATACCACAACGAATGTATTATGCAATACCGCAAGCTGATTCAGGCAATCAGAGAGCAGCTTGCTAAATAAATGACGTCACGACGTTTGGAGGAATTATTATGAGCAAAAGAATCATGGTTGTAGATGATGACGCAATTACAATCAAAATGTGCGATTTTATTCTGAAGAAATTTGAGTACGAGGTGGTTACAATGAACTCTGGTATTTCGGCGCTGGAATATCTGCGAAATCCCGCAAGCGAACCGGTAGACCTTATCTTTCTTGATATCGAAATGCCGCTGCTGAACGGCTTCAACACCCTTTCAAGCATCAGGCAGTCCTCTGCGCTGAAAGATATCCCTGTTGTATTCCTTACTGCTACCGCAACAAAGGAGACCGTTGAAGAGGCTATCAAGCTTGGTGTAACCTCATACATAAAAAAGCCCTTTAAGCCGCAGGAGCTGATTAACAAGGCGCAGGAAATTCTCGGGGCAGCGGAATAACAACATTATCTCTTTGCTATTGAGGAGAACATTATGCTGGAAAATTTACAATATAACATTTATTTTGAGCTGTCAGCCGTAATATATATGATTGTTCTTAATGTATATATACGATTGCAGTTCAATTCCAAATCAATGGTAAACAAGCTGTTCAAAACGGTGGCAGTTTTATTGCTGTTTGCTAACATTTTCGACATTATCACAGCAATAACCATAAGCTATGCGCTGTATATACCTACATGGATAAATATGATTCTTAACTACATCTATTTAGCCATGGACCTTGCTATGGAATTTCTGTTTATGATGTACAGCCTGGCTTGCGTTAATAAGGGCGACATACGCAAGACAGTTATTTATCGGATATCGCTTGTATTGGCTATTCTTTCTTTCCTGATGCTTACACTGAATTTTGCGACAAAGTGGCTGTTTGATTTCTCTCCGACAGAGGGATATGTTCACGGACCCTTGTACATGGTTCTGTATGTTGTTCCGTTCGTTTTTATTTTTATAGTAACGGGCATTCTGCTTTCCAATTTCAAGAACTTCAACACAAACCAGAGGGTTACAATTATTTGCTATGCGATTACCACTATTATCGGTCCGCTGGTGCAGATGTTCTTCCCCGATATTCTGTTCGTGCTGTTCACGGTATCGGTAGGTTACATGATGCTGATGTTCTCGCTGGAAACGCCCGACTACGAAGCTTTGCAGCGCACAAACGCAGAGCTGATACAAACCCGCGATGAAGCAGAAGAGGCTACTGCCGCCGCACAGAAAGCCAATCAGGCTAAAACAGAATTTCTTAGTGGAATGTCACATGAGGTACGCACGCCAATCAACGCGATTCTGGGCTATAATGAGATGATTCTGCGTGAATGCTCGGACAAGGACATAATTCAATACTCTATGAATGTTCAGTCTGCGGGCAAAACACTGCTTTCCATTGTCAGTGATATCCTTGATTACACCGAAATTGAAAACGGCAGGCTGGAGCTTGATAATGCCGATTACTCCGCTGTATCCGTACTGAATGATGTAATTACCTACGGTGAGTATTACACGGAGAAAAAGGACATAAAGCTTAAAACCAATATCAGCTCCGATATTCCCACAATGCTTCACGGCGACAGCATCAGAATAACCCAGATTTTTAACAACCTCGTTTCAAACGCTGTTAAGTACACCGATACAGGATATGTGGAAATCGGTGTTTCGTGGGAACAGACCGGCACGGATAAGGGCTGCCTTTCAGCATATATTAAGGATACCGGTATCGGTATGAAAGAGGAGGATGTCTCAAGAATTTCCTCGAGCTTTCTGCGAATGGATAAAAAACGCACGCAGAACATTCAGGGAATTGGCTTGGGTCTTACGATTGTTACACGTCTGCTTGCAAAAATGGACAGCAAGCTTATAGTAAAAAGCGAGTACGAAAAGGGTACTACGGTAAGCTTCAGAATTGAGCAAACGGTGGTTGACCCAAAACCGGTGGGTGTTTTCCGCACATCGGGCTCCAGCGTGCAGTACAATTCGGGAAAGGTGCCGCTGTTTACTGCCCCTAACGCAAAGATTCTCGCTGTTGATGACAATTCTATGAATCTTGACCTGTTCAAGGGTAATCTGAAGCATACCAAAATTATTATAGACACCGCTACCAACGGCGTTGAGGCGCTCGCACTCATTAACAAGAACAAATACGACCTTATCTTCCTTGACCACATGATGCCGGTTATGGACGGTATGGAAACGCTTAAAACAATCAAAAAGCAGAATCTCTGCCCGAATGTTCCGATTATTGTAATCACCGCAAATGCGCTTCCCGGCGAAAAAGAGGTCTACCTTAACGCGGGCTTTGACGAGTATCTTTCCAAGCCCGTCACCAGCAAGCAGCTGTGCGAAACGGTCAGACGATTCCTTCCCGCAGGCTTTATCTACGACGCTGACAGCGAGGAAAGCTACGAAAGCTGCAATATTCCGTCCTCACCCGCTGTTCAAAGCATAATAGAAGCGCCGCCCGCTGCGCCCGAAAGCGCAGCAGATTCCGGCAGTCTGCTGGAGCGTCTTTCGTTCCTTGATACCGAAACAGGTATGATGTACTGCTGCGACAGCGAGGAATTTTATCTGGAAATCATCAACACCTACCTCTCCGAGCGCAAAACAGATTCTATCAAGCAGTACTTTGATTCGGAGGATTATGACAACTACCGCATTCAGGTTCATGCGCTGAAAAGTACATCCAGAACTATCGGCGCTGCCGATATGGCTTCGGAAGCAGAGAAGCTTGAAATGGCGGCAAAATCCGGTGATACCGAGTACATAAAGGCTAATACGCAGCGCGTTCTTACAGAATACGCGGCGCTTCTTGAAAAGCTCGAGAATGCAGTGAATCCCGCTGCAAAGCCTGTTCCCGCCGAACCGACTGTCGAACCCGTGCAGGCAGAAACGCCTGCAAGCAGTGCGGATACAGATTCTGACGACGATACGCAGGATGAGGTTATAACAAGGATTAACATACAGAACGCCAGAGTTCTCGTTGCAGACGACGATATTATGTATCGCTGCATTGCAGAATATATGCTAAAAGAAAAGTTCATTGTTGACACGGTGTCCTCGGGCGCAGAGCTGCTTAAGCATATCGAAAAACAGCACACGGACATCATTCTGCTGGATTTGCACATGCAGGATATGGACGGCATAAGAATGCTGCAAATTCTGAAATCCACACCGCAGTACGAGGATATTCCCGTAATTCTGCTGACTGCCGACGACGACAAGAATGTTGAGCTTAAATGCCTGCAGTCGGGCGCGGTAGATTACATCACCAAGCCATTTGTAAAGGATATTCTCATTCAGAGAATGATGCGTATTCTTGACCTTGATATGCTGCAAAAGCACCTGCAAAGCGAGGTTCGCAAGCAGACCAGAAAAGCGCGCGAGGGCAGACAGGCATTTGAGCGGCTTTCTGTGCAGACCATGCGCACGCTGGCGCAGACGGTTGACGCCAAGGATAAATTCACCAGCAATCACTCAATACGCGTTGCCGAGTATTCCCGTGAAATCGCCCGCAGAAGCGGCATGAATCAGGTGCAGCAGGATGAGATATACTTTGAAGGTCTGCTGCATGATATCGGACTTATCGGCGTACCCGACAGTATAATCAATAAAATGGACACGCTTACCGAGGCAGAGTTTGAGGTCATGCGCAAGCACTCGCTTGAGGGCGGAAAGATTCTTTCGACCATCAGCGAGATTCCGACCATTGCCGACGGTGCAAAGTGGCACCACGAACGTTACGACGGCATGGGCTACCCCGACGGTCTTAAAGGTGATGAAATCCCCGAGGCTGCGCGCATTATCTGCATTGCCGACGCATACGATGCTATGACTTCCAACAGAAGCTACCGACCGGTTTGCTCTCGCGAATATGTTTACAGCGAAATGCAAAAGGGTCGCGGAACGCAGTTCGACCCAAAATACCTCGACATTATGCTTACAATGATTGACGAGGACAAGGAATACCGTATGCGCGGTACTTTATAAAGAAAATCCGCCGGACTTTTTATCCGGCGGATTTGTTTATTTCAGGAATGTTCCCAGTATTCCGCGAACAATGGATTTCTGCGTTCCCTTGCCGATTTTTCCTCCAATCAGCAAATCTGCCGCTACGCTTGAAACTCCGCGTACAGCTGTGTTTTTCAGACTGTTAAGCTTTCTCTGCTGTTCTCTTTCTGCCGCTGCCGCCGCTTTTTCTGCTTCCTTGCGCTGACGTTCAAGCTCCTTTTGCTGCGCCTTTGCCCGCTGCGCTTCCTCTGCCTGCTCCTGCTTGAGCCGCTGTGCTTCTTCAGCCGCTTGAAGTGCCTGCTGCTCAACCGCCGCATTGTGGTCTGCCAGCACCTCATACGCCGAACGCCTGTCAATCATATCCTTATAGCGCAGGTACAAGTCGCTGCGCAGGATTTCGCTCTGACGCTTTGCAGGGTCTATCGGCGATACATTGCTCTGCGGCGGCAGCACAAACGCCCTTTGTACCACCATGGGACTGCCGTCTGTATTAAGGAATGAAATTACCGCCTCACCCGTGCCAAGCTCCGCTATCGCCTCTGCCGTATTGAACGCAGGATTCTCGCGATAGGAATCTGCAGCGGCTTTCAGCGCTTTCTTCTCTGTGGGAGTATACGCGCGCAGAGCGTGCTGAATCTTGTTTCCAAGCTGGGCAAGCGTACTGTCGGGAATATCAGCGGGGCTTTGTGTGATGAAAAATACGCCCACGCCCTTTGAGCGTATCAGTCTTACTACCTGCGTTACCTTTTCAAGCAATGCTTTAGAAGCTCCGCTGAACAACAGGTGAGCCTCATCAAAGAAGAATACCATTCGCGGTTTTTCGCAATCACCTATCTCGGGCAGATTCTCATAGAGCTCGGACAGCATCCAAAGCATGAATGTTCCGTACATGACAGGATTCTGCGACAGCTTGACGCAATCCAGAATGTTTATCACGCCCCTGCTGTCGGTAGATGTACGAAACCACTCCTTAACATCAAGTGAAGGCTCGCCGAAAAACTCTCTGCCGCCCTGCCCCTCCAGCGCTACAACCGCGCGGACTATCGCGGCAACACTCTGCGGAGCAATATTGCCATACTCGGTCATAAGCGACTTGTTGTTGTCCGATACAAATTTCAGCATGGATTTCAAATCCTTTGTGTCAATCAGTAGCAGCTGATTGTCGTCGGCAATCTGAAATACAACATTCAGCACAGAGGTCTGCGTATCGTTAAGCCCCAGAATCCTCGCCAGCAGCACGGGTCCCATTTCCGAAATTGTAGTGCGTACGGGTATTCCGTTTTCGCCGAATACATCCCAATACTGCACAGGATAGCTCTTTTTTACAAATCCCTTGCTTTCAAGACCCATTTGGGCAACGCGCTTATCCACAGGCTTGCTTGCGCCGCCCGCTTCTGCAAAGCCCGAAAGGTCGCCCTTGATATCGGCAAGAAATACCGGTACGCCGATATCGCTGAAGCTCTCTGCCAGCACCTTAAGACTGATTGTTTTTCCTGTTCCGGTTGCGCCTGCTATAAGCCCGTGGCGGTTTGCCATGCCTGCGTGCATGAAGATTTCCTCACCCTGCGCCGTCTGCGCAATCAAAAGCTCATTATTAACTACCATTTCTGCCTCCATGATATTATCAACGATTTTATGCAAAAAGCGCCCCAAACACCGGTTCGGAGCGCGATTCATTTACTTTACGCCGTACAGCTCGTCGTAATTAACAAGCTCGTTAAGCAGCTGGGGAACCTTCTCTGCCATTTCATCGTCGGGGAACTGGCAGGTACCTACCGCCATGTGTCCGCCGCCGCCGTACTTAAGCATAAGGCTGCCGACATTTACATGGCTTGTGCGGTTCAGAATAGAATAGCCTACCGCGCAAGAGCAGCCCTTTCCGCCTTTACCGTCTACAATCCAGCAGGAAATGTTCTGCTCGGGATAAAGACTGTAAATCAGGAATCGGTTACCGGTGTAGATTGGCGATACTCCGCGCAAATCCGTGATGATTACGTTGCCCTCAACGCGTGTGTATTTATGTACCATTTCCTTGAACAGAGCCGTCTGCTCGTTGTAAAGCTCAATACGCTCCTTGATATCGGGCATTGCAAGAATTTCATCCGTGGTCATGTAGGCGCAGCACTTAAGCAGCTTTTCCATAAGCTGATAATTGCTGATTGTAAAATTCCTGAATCTGCCTAAACCGGTTCTGGGGTCCATAAGGAAGCCTACCAGAATCCAGCCTGTGGGATTCAGAATCTCTTCACGCGTAAGATTACCGCTGTCAACCTTGTCAACCGCCTCCATAAGGTCGTCAAAATTCGGGAAACGCTCTTTTCCGCCGTAATACTCGTAAATAATACGAGCGCAGCTGGGTGTGATGCGGCTCTCGCCCTTATACTTGCCCTTATACTTTGTTCTCTCTTCCTCGCTGGAATGGTGGTCAAACCACATACCGCAGCCCTCAACAAAAGGCACATTCGCAAGCACGTCATTCTCCGTTACGGGAACAAGTCCATCCTGCAAATCCTTGGGATGCGCGAAAGTCCAGTTATCTACAACGCCTGCACACAGCAGAAGTGCGCCGCAAGCAAGTCCATCAAAGTCGGAGCGAGTAATAAGTCTCATAGTAAGGCACCTCTTAGGTTAATCTCCCGAAATGGGGTTCATTATTATTATATCAAACAAATCCAAAAAAATCAATACCTATTTAACCGGTTCGTAATATTTTTTTCATAATTTTTATTATTTCGGTCTTTTTAGCGGATTTCGTCAGCCTGCCGTACAGCTCTGTAACCTCTTGCGCAATGTACTCGCGCTCCTCGTCGGATGCGGCTTTGCCGCCAAACTCAATGGATTCCAGCAGCTTGCAGCGCTCTGCCAGACTTGTACCGTATGCCGCATCGGCACGCTCGAAGAAATTCTGCGGAAGCTCACCCTTTGCGGGAATCATGCCAAGAACTTCGAAAATTCCGAGAAGAATGTGATAGCCGTCGCGCGCAGCCTTTTCGGGTGAATCGGTGTACAGTCGGTCAAGTCTGCGCTGAACATTTCGCTTGAGCAAAATCACGCGGCGAATCAGCATTGCAATCACGAATGCGGCAGCAGCCGTAATAATCACTGCAAGCAGTATCGGCAGCACCAGCGCTATATTCACGCCCGTATCGGCGGGCTCTGCGGATTGTACTTCGATTGTTTCGGTATCCGATTCGGTATCGCTGCCCGAAACAGTCGGCTGCTGCGGGCGGCTTTCGGGGCGAGAGTTTTCGGGCTTGGGCGCAGACTCGCGGGTTTCGCTTGCTTCGGCTGCATTGCCCGGGAACGAGGATGAAGCGCTGGTTGGGTCAAAGGTTACCCAGCCGATATTTTTAAGATAAACCTCTACCCATGCGTGGGTGTTCTTTTCGCGAAGCACCTCTGTGCCGCCCGCAGAGCCGCTTTTGGGAGTGACGAAAAAGCCCGTGCAGTATCGCGCAGGGATTCCCTCTGCTCTTAACATAAGCGCCAGCGCCGAGGCGTACAGCGAACAGTGTCCGCGCTTGGAATAGGTTAAGAAATTCATCACGGCATTGCCGCCGAAATTCACCGTGTCAAGCGTATAGGTGTAGTTATCGCGAAGATAATCCGACAGATACCGCGCAATGCGATAATCGGCAACAGCGCCGCTTTCACCCGTACGCAGCGACTGAACCTGCTCGGAAAGACCTGCGTTTTTCATAAACGACTGCACTTTTTGCCTGTAATCGTCCGAAAGAGCGGTATAGGTTTCGTCAACGAACTGCTCATACTGCGCGAACACGTTCAGCGTACCGTTCATTGAGGGAACTACGGTTGAATAAATATCGTCAATCATTATATCCGCGAGGCTGTATGCGCTGCAAATCTGCCTGATGCTATCGACGCCGTCGGCATGGGTTTCCGTGCCGATATAATCGGGAATAACAGCCGTACAATCAACGGAATTCATATAGCTGCCCGAGTTCTTGTCTACGCGCACGATAAAGTCGCCGTAGATATTAAAGGTATCGTTGGAGTAGAAATTGTATTCCGCCGTATAATTTGGCAGGAAAACAATACTCGTTTCGGTCAGGTATTCAATCCTGACATCGGAGCGCGAAAAAATCTTGTTAGAATGCCCGTCTACATCCAGCAAGGCATTTGCGACTTCCTGCTCACATGGACGATAAAGCTCTTTCAGCCCGGTTCCTGTCCACGAACCGGGCTCGTTTTCAAACAGCGAGGTCCATGAGCTGCCGTTGAACTCTACGCCTATATCGCCGCGCAGATAAATCGGGCGGTCGCCTGTGTAGGTTACGCGCAGAAGCTCGCGCTCGCCCCTGCCGGGTGAAATGATATTCAATGAGCTGCTCTGCCTGAGGTCGTTGCCCGAATCCGGAAGCTCCGAGCTGAAATAATCCGAGCCCACTCCATCCTCAAACGGAGATACGGTACCTTTGTCCCTGCCGATATTCATAACCCACTCGTAAACGGGTGAATAATCTATCGACTGACCCTCGCCGAAAAACGAGCTTGCCGCAAGCGTCAGCGCAGACAGCAGCGCCGCGCAGTACATTCCCGCAGAGAAGTATTTGGAGTAGTAATTTGTGCGCATTTCAAGCCGCTTTGCAAAAGGAGCTCTGCGTGTATTATCGACAAAATGCTGTTCTTCCTGCTTGACAAGCCGTTCGTATGCTGTATGCCCGAAATGCTTTACCGCAAGTCCGTCACGATAGCAGCGGCTGATTGTAATACACGCCGCAAACAATGCGACTGTGGGTATAATCCACGGATTAAAGTCCAGTCTTTCGGAAATCAGAACAGGAGCGCACAGCGCAGCAAACGCTATTATCGGCGGAAATGCGCGGAGCTTTCCGTTGAGCGAAAGCGCACAAATCAGGGCAAAAACAATGCACAGCAGTACACAGCCCAGCGTCACGCCCTCAACATACAGCGGATTATGCTCGTTGAGCAGAATCTCATTATGCAGCAAGTATTGCCGAGGATAGAGAAATCTGCCCTCAACCAGCAGCATACACGCGTCGGCAAAGTACATCAGCCGCGAGCTTATCCATTCAAACTGCGAATAGACCCACAGTCCTGCAAGAATGCCCAGAACAGGCAGCGCAATCAGCTTTCTAACAAATACGAAAACAACCGATAATCCTGCCGCAAAGGCTGCTCCGAAAACAGCCGCAAACGGCAGGCTCACCGGCATTTCATACTCCGCAAGTATAAACATCATTGGGCAGACGGCAAGCAGAACGCACAGCGCTGTTCTTTCAAGTATGAGCAGCGCCGCGTTGGGCTTGCTG
>JBJESB010000124.1:0-32180 GCA_051882575.1 Oscillospiraceae bacterium | reverse complement strand
AAAGGGGGGACAGGGGGGAAAACAAGAGTTTTCCCCCCAACAGCAACGCATAACCTAGCAGAATCTCCCCTCGCAATCAGTCCTGTGGACTGATTGCGACAACGCAAGCCAAAAGCTATACCGCCAACGCATATCATTCGCACATCATAATCACCCCGCAGACCGATTGCGACAATGCAAGCCAAAAGATGTACCGCCAACGCATATCAATCGCACATCAAAATCACCCCCGCAGACCGATTGCGGCAGCCCCGCAGCTCACAATCCCTGCCCCTCGCCCCGACTTGGGAAAATTTGCATTGTGCGAATCCCACAACGACAGCTAACAATAAAATACGGCGTATGTATATTACGCCGAGAAAAGATTACAAAACGATAACAATTTTGATTACAGAGCCGATAAACATTGACATTTTGACGGTTTTGCGGTATGATTATTATATCTATGATAATCTGCGGTACTATGCAAGTCGCAGATTTTATGTAAAATTAACGGGGTATTCCCCACGATGAAAGGTCAGAAATATGCTTCAAGAAACCTCTCTGTGCATGGGCTGCATGAACGATAAAACCTATGACGGTCCCTGCAAGCTCTGCGGATACAGCGAAGATACTCCCTACATTCCAAGCTACCTTGCGCCCAAAACGCTGCTCAACGAGCGGTACATCATCGGCAAGGTTATAAGCTACAACGGCGAGGGCGCGGTGTATATCGGATTTGATACCGCAACCGGCACACGCGTTACCGTTAAGGAATATATGCCCGATACCCTGTGCAAGCGCAAAAAGGGCGAGGAGGCTGTTACGGTAATCCCCGAAATGCTGCCGCTTTACAAAACCTACCTCTCCGAGTTTATCGACCTTAACCGCACGCTGATGAAGTCCCGCGGGATGGCACACCTGCAAACCGTGCTGGATGTGTTCACCGAGAACAACACCGCTTATGTCGTGTTTGAATACATCAACGGAATCTCGCTTAAAACCTACCTCGCAAACTCCGCGGGCAGCATGACGTGGGAGCAGGCAAAGGAGCTTTTCCCGCCGATTTTTACAACCCTGAGCCTCGTCCACGCAGAGTGCATGGTTCACAGAGGAATCAGCCCCTCTACGATTTTTGTCACCGATAAAATGGAGCTTAAGCTGGCGGGCTTCAGCATAGCCGCCGCAAGAACCACCAAAACCGAAATCGCCTGCGAGGTGTTTGCAGGCTACGCCGCGCCCGAGCAGTATGTCACTAACGGCGCAAACGGCACATGGACTGATGTTTACGGCATTGCCGCTGTACTGTACCGCGCTCTCACGGGCTGCGTCCCCGCAGAATCCATTGCAAGAACCGAGGGCAGCCTGCTTGAACCAATGATGATTAACCGCAACATTCCGCAGAATGTGTCCGCGGCAATCATGCAGGGCATGGCGCTGTCTACCGATAACAGAATTCAGACTATCACCGGATTTGTGGAAGAGCTGTTCAGACAGCCCGCTCCCGAGCAGGAAAAGCAGCTGTCGCAAAAGCAGCTCAAACGTATGAAAAAGCAGCGCAAGGAGCGCGCCAAGACAATCGCTGTGCTGGTAATCGCGGGAATCGTGCTTATCGGCTTTGCAATCGTGTTTGTGCAGACGCTCAAGAACCCTGTAATCGCAACGCCCCCCGAGCCCGAGCAGACAACGGCTTCCACCACCGCAACCACCGCCTCGCAAACCTCGGCTTCTTCGGCAGAAAGCGAGCCCGCAGAATCCGTACCCGTGGACAGCCCCAGCATTACCATGCCCGATTTCACCAATCGCCGCTACGAAACCACCGTAACACGCTACGAGGGCTTTTTCACGTTTATCCCCACCTACGAGTACTCCGACGATTACAGCGCAGGCATGATGTACGACCAGAGCATTGAGCCCGGTACTATGGTTACAGAGGGTACACAGATTGAGATTAAGGTCAGCAAGGGGCGCAGCATTGTGCCGCTGCCCGAGTATGAGGGCTCAACGCTGGAGGATTACATCAAGGTGCTCGACCAGCTTAACATCAAGTATTCCGTAAAGCCCGAGCGAACCAACGAAACCGCACAGGGCAATGTTTCGCGCTGCAGCAAGGAGCCCGGCGACCTTGTAAATGTTGAGGAAGGCGAGATAATCACCGTGCTTGTAGCCGAAAATTACAC
Source organism: Oscillospiraceae bacterium (assembly GCA_051882575.1). Lineage (GTDB taxonomy): Bacteria > Bacillota > Clostridia > Oscillospirales > Ruminococcaceae > CAG-115. Next base: position 30,021 of record JBJESB010000124.1, on the reverse strand, counting down.
CGAGGAGCCGCAGCCCGAGCAGCCCGAAACCGTCGAGCCCGAGCAGACCAATCCCGAGGATAACGGCGGAATACCCGTAGAAAGCGCACCGGAGGAAGAATAATGGATTTATCGGAAATCAGACAGGATATTGATAAAATCGACGCGCAGGTGCTGGAGCTGTTCAAGCAGCGCATGGAGCTTACGCTGGATGTTGCAAAATACAAGGCAGCAAACGGCATGGTCGTTTTTCAGGGCGACAGAGAGCGCGCAATAATCGAGCGGGTAAAGGCAAACTCACCCGAGGAGCTGAAAAAGAGCGCAGCGTTTCTGTTTATGAACATTATGGATATCTCAAAATGCTCGCAGATAAACGCAATCACGCCCGATACCCCCATTGCGCATACCTCGGTAATCAAGGACAGACCCTCGGTTGCGGTACAGGGCACAAACGGCGCGTACGGTCATGCGGCGGCGAATAAGTTTTTCTCTAACGGAAATGTCAGCTTTTTCGCAAGCTTCGCAGAGGTCTACCACGCAGTTGAAGTGGGCGACGTGGACTACGGAGTTGTACCCGTTGAAAACAGCACCGCAGGCGAGGTAACGTTAAGTATGGAGCTGCTGGAGCGCTCGGACGTGTTTATCGACCGCACCTGCACCGTTGAGTGCGCCCATGTGCTTGCCGCTAAAAAGGGCGTCAAAGAGGAAGATATAAAAATCCTGTTCGGACACGAGCAGGCTATCAGGCAGTGCGGCGAATACATCGAAAGCCGCCCCGCACTTACGGTAATTCCCTATCACAACAACGCAAGTGCCGCACAAATGGTCTCCGAAAACGCAAGCAATGAGCTTGGCTGTATCTGCTCGGAGGAATGCGCCGAGCTGCACGGGCTTGAAATCGTGCGCAAGGGTATTGCCTCCGACCCCAACAACAGCACGAGGTTTATCTGCATTTCACGCGGAATGGAGGTCTACGAGGGTGCAGATACCGTCGCTGTTTCGCTTTCGGTGGAAAACTGCGCGGGCTCGCTGTACAGACTGCTGACAAAGTTCGCGGTAAACGGGCTGAATTTAAGCAAGATTCAGAGTAAGCCGCTGCCCGTTGAGGCAAAGAAGAAATACCCCAACGATTTTATGTTCTACGTTGAATTCGGCGGCAGTATTCACGACCCCATGGTAAGAAGGCTGCTGACAAGCCTTGAAAACGACCTGCACTACTTCAAGCTGCACGGCAATTTTACGAGGATTACGGAATGATATCCGCAATCGTACTTGCCGCGGGTTCTTCCGTCAGAATGCGCGGAATAAACAAGCAGCTTGCCTGCATAGACGGAATCCCCGTTTTTGTAATCAGCGCGCTGTGCTTTGAACGCTCCGCGCAGGTTGGCGAAATAATAATCGCAGCGCCCGAAAACGACCTTGAAATCATGCGCCAAACCGCGCTGAAATTCGGGATTACCAAGCTGAAAGCCGTGACTGCGGGCGGTGAAACGCGGGCGGCTTCGGTTAAAAATGCGCTGGCGGCTGTTTCGCCCGAAGCGGATTTGATTTCAATACACGACGGCGCGCGTCCGCTTATCACCACGGAGGAAGCGGAGCGCGTTTTTGATGACGCGAGGATTTACGGCGCAGCTATTGCGGCAATCCGCGCAACGGATACGGTAAAGGTGGCGCAGGACAGCGAAATACGGCGCACACTGCCGCGCGAATCGCTGTGGTACGCGCAGACGCCGCAGGTGTTCGCAGCGCAGCTGTACCGCGAATGCCTTGAAAGTCTCGGCGAAGAAATAAACTCGCTTACCGACGACAGTTCGCTGCTTGAGGCTTGCGGCAGGAGCGTTCACCTTACGGAGATAAACTGCTGCAACATGAAAATCACCCGCCCCGACGACCTTGCGGCGGCGGAAGCGGTGTTTCGGCAAAGACAACGGGGGCAGATATGAGAATAGGTCACGGATATGATGTTCACAGGCTTGCGCAGAATCGCGAGCTGATTCTGTGCGGCGTGAAAATAGAAAGCGAGCTCGGTCTGCTGGGGCATTCCGACGCGGACGTCGCGGTACACGCGCTGATGGACGCAATTCTTGGCGCGCTTGCCCGCGGAGATATCGGCAAGCTGTTTCCCGACAGCGACCCGCAGTACAAGGGTGCATTCAGCATGAAGCTGCTGGAGCGCGTGGTTGAAATCATGCGCAGCGACGGATACTCCCTCGGGAATGCGGATATCACCATAATCGCAGAGCGCCCGAGGCTTGCGCGGTATATCCCGCAAATGCGCGAGAGCCTTGCGGCAGCGTTTGGCTGCGATATCGGGCGAATCAGCGTAAAAGCCACCACCGAGGAGGGTCTCGGGCTTGCGGGCGAGGGTATCGGCGCACACGCGGTGGTTTTGCTTGAGGTAATCTGACTGCGCCGCAAAATCCTATAATTTCGGTAAGTATAAGAGGTATGTATGCAGAAGCTACTCGGATATATACGCCGCGCGTGTCAGGAATTTGACCTGATTGAGGACGGCGACAGAATAGCCGTCGGAGTATCGGGCGGCAAGGACAGCCTTGTGCTGCTTGCGGGTCTGGCGCTTATGCGGCGGTTTTACGAAAAGAAATACGAGGTTGTCGCGCTGACGCTTGACCCGCGCTTCGGCGGCGAGGAGACCGACTACACCCCTGTTGCGGAGCTGTGCGAAAGGCTGGGCGTGGAGTATCACCTGCTTAAAACCGATATCGGCGAGATTGTGTTCGATATCCGCAAGGAGCCTAACCCCTGCTCGCTGTGCGCAAAAATGCGCCGCGGCGCTCTGCACGACCTTGCAAAAGAACACGGCTGCAACAAGCTGGCGCTGGGTCACAATAACGACGACGCAATCGAGACGTTTATGATGAATCTGTTCAACGAGGGCAGAATTGGCTGCTTTGCGCCGATAAGCTATCTCTCGCGAAAGGACATAACCGTAATCCGACCGCTGGTTTTTGCGCCCGAGCACGCAGTGGCTGCCTGCGCAAGGCGGAATAATTTCACTATTGTAAAATCCAAATGCCCCGCAAACAAGCACACCAACCGCGAAACCACCAAGGAACTTCTTGCGGCGCTGGAGCATGAGCATAAGGGCATTAAAATGCGGATTTTCGGCGCAATGCGAAAGGCGGGAATCGACCGCTGGGGCTACAAGGAATGAAGCGCTTTCTGTATACGGCGGGGCAGCTTGCATGGGGCTTGCCGCAGACGCTTGCGGGGTTTATCGTGTTCCTGCTAAATATCACCAGTACACACTATGTCCACCGCGGCGCGGTTGTAACCGAGTGGCGCAGGTCAGACGGGCTTTCGCTGGGGCTGTTTGTTTTTGTGGGAGCGGCACAGGACAAGCATTGTAAATCTGATACTCTGGCGCACGAGTACGGTCACACGATACAATCGCTGATTCTGGGACCGCTGTATCTGGCGGCAGTCGGGCTTCCTTCGATTATCTGGGCGGGGCTTCCCTGCTTTATAAATCTGCGCAGAAAGCGCGGGATTCCGTACAGCCGCTTGTATTGCGAGGGCTGGGCGGACAGGCTTGGCAAATCATCACAAGAGGTGTAAATATATGAGCAAACCGGAACACTGGGCAAGCGTATGGGGCAACGCAATTTCCATTGCCGAAAACCGCCCCGAGGGCTACAACAAGAATCTGACAATGCGCTATCCCGTTTATACGCAGTTCGGCGGCAGCGCAATGCGGCTTACCTTTGACAACTACTGCGGCACAGAGCCCGTAACGCTGACTAAAACCACCGCGCTGATAAACGGAGTATTCTACCCCGTGACCTTTGGCAGCAGGCGCGAGGTGACAATGCCTGCGGGCGGCTGCGTTGTGTCGGATGAGCTTGAATGCGATATTCAGCCGCAGAGCCTTATTACAATCAGCTTTTACTTTGAGGATTTCACCCTGCTGCGCTCCGCGGTGTATACAAGCGGACCGCTTACGGAGGGCTACTACGCTATCGGCGACCTTACCGAGGCAGAGCAGCTCCCGCAGGATAATTCGCGCGGTATAAGCATAATCTACTTTTTGAGCAATATCTCGGTGCTTACGTCCGAAGAAAACCGCACGGTTGTGTGCTACGGCGATTCAATCACCGCGCAGGACTGGCCCGAGTATCTCACGCTGCGCTGCAACCGCGAGGAAAAGCTCAACACAGCCGTAATCCGCCGCGCGGCAAGCGGCACGAGAATGCTGCGCGAATACAGCTGCATAACCTATGAAAGCTACGGTCTTATGGGCAGCAAGCGCTTTGACCATGAGGTGCCCACCGACGGCGCGGATACCGTAATCATTCAGCATGGAATAAACGATATAATTCACCCGGTGGGAACAATGGTAAACCCCTTCCGACCCATGAGCGATATGCCCACGGTTGAGGAACTGATTGACTGCATGAAATTCTATATCGCAAAATCGCGGGAGTACGGCTACAGGGTGTATATCGGCACTCTGCTGCCGATTGAGGGCTGGCGCACCTATGCTCCGTTCCGCGAGGAGGTTCGCCGCGCATTTAACGATTGGATTCGCGCAACCGCGCTGATTGACGGCTGTATTGATTTTGACGCCGCGCTGCGCGACCCCGAACGCCCGACAAGATTCCTGCCCGAATATGACAGCGGCGACCACCTGCACCCAAGCAAGGCGGGCTACAAGCGCATGGCAGATATCGTGCCCGAAGAAATTCTGAAATAACGGAGCGGCTATGATAATCGAAATAAAGGATTTGAACGACGCGTGCGTTGAGGTGTTCTCAAGGCTTACCGAGGCGCAGCTGCGCAATAAGCTCGAGCCCGAAAAGGGTATTTTTATCGCAGAAAGCCCCAAGGTAATCAACCTCGCTCTGAACGAGGGCTGTGAGCCTGTTTCCCTGCTTATGGAGCGTAAGCATATTAACGGTCAGGGCAGAGAAATTGCCGCGCGCTGCGGCGATATTCCGCTGTACACTGCGGACAGCGACGTGCTGGAAAAGCTCGCGGGGTATCAGCTCACGCGGGGCGTTCTGTGCGCAATGAAACGCCCGAGACTGCCCGATGTCGAAGCTCTGTGCAAAAACGCGCGGCGAATCGCGGTGCTGGAAAACATCATGGATTCCACCAATATCGGGGCGGTGTTCCGCTCTGCGGCTGCGCTGAATATCGACGCTGTTCTGGTTACGCCGTGCTGCTGCGACCCGCTGAACAGACGCGCAGTAAGGGTTAGCATGGGCACCGTGCTGCAAGTTCCGTGGACGCGCATTGGCGAAGCTCCCGAGGACTGGCCCGAATCGGGGCTGGAACGGCTTAACGCTATGGGCTTCAAAACCGCCGCAATGGCGCTTTCGGATAACTCCGTGAGCATCGACGACCCGCAGCTTAACTCCGAGGAAAAGCTGGCAATCGTGCTGGGAACAGAGGGCGACGGGCTTTCGCCGCAGACGATTGCACAGTGCGACTATACCGTGAAAATCCCAATGGCGCACGGCGTTGATTCGCTTAATGTTGCCGCTGCGGGCGCAGTTACTTTCTGGCAGCTTCGGGTAAAGTAACGGCTGCATGGCAAGTTCTTCGCTTGTGCCGTAACGATTCTGCGGCAAAAATACAAATATCACCCCGCGCTTATGGGTTTTCGTATGCGCGGGGCGTTTGCTTTTCAACGCCTGCGTTGAGTTTTTGCCCGAAAATTACGATATGCCGCGCACAAAGATTTTTGTGAAAATGCAACATTTTTCTGCAATAATTCTTGACAATTTTCGTCAAAAGGTATATAATAAAGGCAGCTCCGTTATGCAACGGAGAAATAAAAAAATCAAAGGAGAATACCACTATGAACCTGATTGAACAAAAGCTGGCTGCCATGCAAATCGGCACACCCGTTCGTTTTACGCAGACAAACGGGCAGACGCTTGAGGGAATACTGGTTGAAAACGACGGAAGTGAATCGCTTTCGATACAGATTTCTTCAATCGCAACTATCAGATATTCGCAGATAACCGCTATGGAAACAAGCGGCGCACAGGCTGCGGTATCACTGCCGATTCCCGCCGTACAAGCCGAGCAGCCCGCACAGGCTCCCGCACAAGCTCCCGCCGAAACGCCCGTTAAAAACGAGCCGGACAAGAGGGACATTATGATGACCTGCACGGAATATGACGTCAAAACCTCGTTCAAGGAACTGGACGGAGATTCCAAAAAGACGCTTCAGCCCGTGCTGAACAAAATCCAAAGCGCAATCAAGAGCCACGAATCCGACAAGCTGAAAGAGGCTGCCGAGCTTTGCTGGAATCTTATGCAGGATAACGGGCTTGAAAACAATCCCGACGCGAATATATTCTATGCTTATGTTTGCTTCCTCAGCGAGGAATACAGCAATTCCGCCTTTTCATTCTATTATGCGGGCGATTTGCGCAACGCCTACCGCGCAGCCTTCTACGGCGCTGATAAGAAATTCAGCGACGACCTGTACATTAACTCCGCTGCGTTTTCCGCAATGTACATTGCAGATAACCAGACCGAATTTCAGGAAGAAGCAGTAAAGGTTCTGATGATTTCTTCGGATATGCGCTGCGATATTACGGGACTGAAATATATTCTCTCCGCAAAAATCAACGGCAATACCAGATTCGCTCTGTGGGACGCATTCAGGTATCTGGGCGAGAGATGCAATCACCCGCTTATGAATTTAAGCGACCTTGATAAGTGCCTCGCCGAGCTTCAGCCCTACTATACCGTTACGGGCATTTCCGACGAAATACATAGTCTTAAGGGCGAGGAAATTCCGGAATCGGAAACCGAAGCCATAGCCGAGCCCGCGGCTCCCGCCGCGCCGAAGGAATGGTACAACGGCACAATGGCGACTTACAGCGTGGTGGATTTTAAGGGCACAATTGAAGCCGAGGACGGCGTTACATACCACTATGAGCTGGAGGACATTACCGACAAATCGCTTAAGGCGCAGCTGAAAAAGCTCGTGACGAGAAAGGATTTCACCCCCACAGAGGTACTGTTCAAGCCCGCCAGAAAAATGGGCAAGGATTATGCTGTCCAAATCAAGCGGTATTCCGTTCCCGCTGCGGCTGCGCCAAAGCCGCAGAAGGCAGACCCCAACAAGCTGATGACAGGCGGAATGTACGAGGAAGCTATCGAGATTTACAGACAAGACCTTGATACACCGAACTGGGAGGACGCATTTTCAAAGATAATTCAGTGCTACCTTGCGCTGTGGAACAAAAACGACGATATGGGGTACAGCAGCGAGCTTGAAGCGCTTGTCGCAAAATTCGCCGACAGAACCCCCACAACCACCAAGTGCCTTGAAACGCTTCAGCAGTACTACGCAAAGATTCACGACTACACAAAGTGTCTGGAAATGCTGAACCTGCTGATTGAATCCCTTGACAGCAGCGACTTCAACCACAGACTGCACTTCATTTATGGCAAGGAGCGCTGCTATCGCTATCTGAAGGACTACCGCTCTGCAATAGGTCAGATTCAAGACTGGCTGGATGTCGTAAAGAAAAACCACATCACCGAGCGCTACGAAATGCGCCAGACTGTGGTATTCCTTGAGCTTGCCGAGCTGTATTACGAAATAGGCGACTACGAAAACGCCGAGAAATTCGCGAATGATTCCACCGGCTCTGCCGAAAGAAAGCAGGCTCTGCTGGATAAGCTCAACGCGCTCAAGCAAACCGACGAGCTGCCCGACGAGGAGTACTCCGAGGATGAGGACGAGGATTCCGCAGACGATTCTACGGCGTTAACACTGCAGGAGGCTTACGCAGAGTACTGCGACACCGACGTAATAGCCCTCACCGATAAAGACGCCGCCGAAAAGCTGACCGCCTTTGACGAAAACCACCTGTACTGCCTGCTGTCGTGGCTTTCAGCCGCCGCAGAGCTTTCAAAGAACAATATCGCCGAGCAGCCCTCCGCGCTTTACGGCGACTTTACCGCTGCGCAGGCAATTCAGAGCATTGAAAGCGCATTCAGCTACGCCTACCGCAGCCCGCTCGCAGAGTGCGATTACACAAGTATGCAGGTTATCGGCGTATACGAAAACTCCAAGAGGCTGATACCGCAGTACAACGACGAGCTTATGGCTTCGGCAATGCTGCGCACAATGTTTGAGCCGTCAAGCGGGCAGGACTACAACCTTGACGACCTTGTGCTCATAGCGGAAGAATCGCAGCTTTCGGAAAAATACCCCTCGCTGGTAAATGCGCTTAACGAAATGAAAGCCTTCTACGAGGGCACGGGCTGCGCGATTGACCTGTTTGCGGGCTACCGCAGCAACGATAATGTTATCGACGCTGTAATCAGGGAAGCAAACGAGCTGTGCGCTTCGATTGACGGAAAGAACGATATTTTCGAAAGTCAGGGTCAGGTGCGCAGACTGCGTGAATTGATGTTCTCTGACGAAAAGAGCGAGCTTAGAAAGTGCCTGAATATCGCCGCAGAAAACGATGTTGCCGAGATTAAATTCGTTCGCAGCAGCATGGAAAAGCTTTTTATACGCAGCGGCAGACCGCTTTCGGGCGAGAATGCCGATTCCGGCAAAATCGACAATTACATTGACGACTACTGGGACAGGGCGCGCGATATCATTTTAAGCGAGGGTCGCCATGTTTCAAGACCGCACGACAAAATCAAGGGCAGCAAGAGAAGCAATGTGGTAAACTCCGCCAAGAAGATTATCGCCTGCGTTTGCGATTGGCTTGCCGTTGCAGAGCATTCCGCCAACCGCGAGGAGGATTACATCAGGCAGAGATACAGCGACGCTGCGCCCAGACTGATTACCATGCTTGAGGATATCATAAGGGACGCAGAAGCCGCAATTGCGGCAGACGGCTTCAGCTGGGGCACGGACAGCCTGCGCAAGACCGCTGCGGAGCTGCTTGCAAAGCTCAATGGCACCTATAACGCCAAGGCAAAGAAGTATTTCTTCATAGATTTCCTTTCGGGCGAGGATGTCCTGCTTGACGACGACTATCTTCCCGAGCTGCAGTCCACCTTCTGCGGCTGGGGCAGAATGAGCATTTTAAGCCGCATTGAACACCACGCCTGCGAAAATCACGTTTCTCTTGCGCAGCGTATCAAGGAAATAATCAGCGACGACGAGACCAAGCATAATTTCCGCAGCGCAAGGCTGATTAGAGCCTACGCAGAGGATATCGGCGACAGCGAGCTTGCCGACTGCAAGGAAATGGAGCTTATCAACGCCTGCCTTAAACAGGCAAAGCAGCGCTTTGATTCCATGTATCAGGATTTCAGCAATGAGATAGGTCTGTACGAAAGCTACGGCACAATCTCGGATATGAACGGCGAAAAGACAGCCGTGCTTAAGCTGGCGCTTGAATGGTACAGAATCACGCGAATCACAAACGATTTCGGCTTCTACGCAAAAATTCTCGATTCCATAAAGAACCGCATTTCCGCTAATGCGGCAGAGCGCGGTCAGGCGCTGATGCGTCAGCTGGAGGACCTTGCAGACAAGCCCGAGTACGATTTCGGCGTATACCCGAGAGAAATGATAGAAGCGCTTATTGAGGACCAGAACTATACCTCCGCGGAATTTATGCTTAACTGCATACGCCGCCACGATACCAAAAACGTGCTGGATTACACTATCGAGCCGTTCGGATATTTCTCGGAGTTTGTAAGCGAAAACTCGCTGAATTACCGCGCTGTTTTCGGCGCGGGCACTACGCTCATTGATAAAATCTACGATTACTCGGGCAAGAAAGACCTCGAAAAGGCGCTTATCTATCTTACCAACAACGCCCGCAAGGAAACCAAGGGCGGCGCAGACCTGTTGAGAAACTGGCCGCGTAAGAGCCCCGTGGTAAAGGACGACCTTGTGCGGCTGCTGACAAAGCTCGGCTTCAACCCCGAATCAATTACACCCGAGGACTCCGGCAGCAGTATCGAAAGCTACAAGGTTATCTGCCACAAGCGCAGCGGCAAGGTCACCTACCCGCACTGCATACCCGCATTCGGCTCGCTTACGGAAACCGAGGGCTTCAGAGTTGCCTGCCTGTTCGGTAAATTTGACTGCAACAGCCTTATGAACAGCTTCCGCATGATGAATACGGCGGCAAAGCACACGCTGGTGCTGCTGGACTACGCGCTGAATATGGAGGAGCGCAGACGCCTTGCACGAAAGATTAAGGAAGAAAAATCCTTCTCCAAGACATTTATCGTTATCGACAGAGTAATCATCTTCTACCTTGCAAAGCACTACGCCGCAGATACTATCGCAAAGCGTCTTATGGCGGTAACGCTGCCGTTTGCATACTATCAGCCGTTTGTGGAGGCTTCTACCCAGACCATGCCCGCAGAGCTGTTTACGGGCAGAGAGGCGGAGCTTACCTCTATCGAATCCCCCGAGGGCGCAAACCTTGTATACGGCGGTCGTCAGCTGGGCAAGAGCGCGCTGCTTAAAATGGCGCAGCACAATGTCGATAAAAACGGCAACAACGACCGAGCAATCCTGCTTGATATCCAGTACAAAAACTACACAGAGGCAGCTGCGCTTCTTTCGCAGGAGCTTATTACAAGCGGTATTCTGGAAGAGGGCTGCGAGTGCGACAACTGGGATGAGCTTGCAAGGCACATCAAAAAGCGCCTTATGGATGAAAACCCCGAGACGCGCATAAACTACCTGCTTATCATGCTGGATGAGGCGGATGAATTTATCCGAACCAGCGCCGAGGACGACAACCCGCCCATTGCAGCAGTGAAAAATCTCCCCGCAGACAGATTCAAGCTGGTAATGGCAGGTCTGCATAACCTCTCGCGTTTCAACCGCGAAATGCTTCAGGGCAACTCCAACCTGATTCATTTAAGCTCGGTGGTTATCAAGCAGTTCCAGCGCCCCGAGGCTATCAAGCTGCTGACAAATACGCTGGCTTACCTCGGCTTCCGCTTTGACGAAAAGGTAATCTCGCTGATTCTCGCCAAAACCAACTACTACCCCGGTCTTATCCAGTTCTACTGCCAGAAGCTGCTAGAGGCAATGAAGGACGACGATTACGCGGGCTACAGCGAAACCAACACACCCTACTATGAGGTAAACGAGGGTCACATCAAGAAAGTGCTTTCGGACAGCGCGTTTATGAGCAAGGTTAACGAAAAGCTGGAGGCGTCGCTGTTCACCGAAGAAAAGGGTCACAGCCACTATCACATTATCGCGCTTGTTTTCGCGTACCTTTACTACGATTCGCCCGCCGAAAAGAAATACACCATTGACGACCTCATGCGCATTGCGGGCGAATACAAAATTACCCGCCTGATGAATCTTTCCAAGGAGAAGCTTGAGGAGCTGTTAAGCGAAATGTGGGACCTCAACATCCTCAGCAAGGAAGACGTATATTATCGCTTTGCCGCCGAGGGCTTCCGCGAGCTGCTTGGCAGCAGGGAGCAGGTATTTAACAGCATGAGCGATTACGTTATGGAGGGCGAAGAATGAATATCGGAGAACAGTGGTGGAACAGGCTGGTAAACTCTGTGCGCTTTCTGGATGACGTCAAGGATATCCTCATGGACAGGCGTTCTGTGATAATGAGCTTTGGCGATGATATTCCTTGGCTTGATATCATGGTCTACACGCTGGAGCAGCAGCTTTCCTTTATGACGGATACCCGCTCGTTTGAGGCGCACGACGCTTCTAAAATCAAGGACGAGCCCGGCAAGTACCTTTTTGAGCACTTTTGCAGCGAGGCAGAGCGCAACAAATACTGGCCCGGCAGAGATAAAAGCTACGAGCGCTTTCTTGCAACAAACAACATTACCACGCTTAATCACAGAATCATCTGCGTTACCGGCTTAAACTCCGGCAACGCAGCCGCGTGGCTAAAATCCGTCACCGAGTATCTGGAAAACCGCGACAGCGAGGAGCGCGGGGTGTTTATTCTTATCACACAGGGCGTGAATGCCAACGAATCGCAGCTTATCGGCAAGGCGGAATACTCCGATTATGTATCGGATTACGACTGTCTTATGCTGTGCCTTACGCTGCTTGCCTCGGCAAAATGCAGCAGTCTGCAAAAGCAGTATATCTCCGAGATTGCAAGCAATATCGCCGATAACAACGTTGAAATCGCAGGTCTGCTGGCTGCGGGCGGGCAGGCGCTTGCCGCCGACCCATTCGGCACGGCGAGCGAAATCCTGCGGGATAACGATATCTCAATCCCAAGCCTCGGCGAGCGCGTTGAAAACGCCGTGTGGGAGTCGCAAATCAAGCTGGTGTTCCCGCGGCTGGAGGATTTCAGACGTGCGCTGGTTCAGAAATATTACGGCAAAATCCAGCAGCACCTGCCCATTACAAGCTCCAGCGGCGAGGTTGTTGACAAGGCATCGGAGGTTGAGATTGGTCAGCTGTATTTTATCTGCGGCAAGCACAAGATACTCGACAAACCCGAGTATGACAGGCTGAAAATAATGCGCGAGGCTAGAAACCGCCTCGCGCACAGAGATGTTCTGACCTACGACAGCCTGCTTGAGCTGTCGGTGCTTTAAGTAAATATGATTCAGACCCGCTCAAAGGCGGGTCTGAATTATTATCGGCACAGTATCTGCCGCATTACAGCTGCGGATTTTACTTCTTTTTCTTCTTTGCAATGATTACTGCGGCAGCTGCTCCGACTGCCGCTGCGCCTGCTGCAATTGCAACGGGAATTACGGGGAAGCCTGCTGAAGCCTTTTCATCCGTCTGCGCTGTGCTTTCGGTCGGCGCAGATTCTTTGGTATCGGCTTTGTTGTCGCTGTCGGCTTTATCCTCGCTGTCGGTGTTTTCCTGTGATTCCTCACGGATTACGGGCAGCGGGATTTCACCGCCGACAACCTCCAGCGCGTCTAAACTCAACTTGCCCTCTGCCACCCTGATTGTGACGGTATGTCTGCCGTTTTCAAGACCGTACTTGCGGTAAGGCGATTCTCTGAAGCTGGATACGGGCGCTTCATAGGCGGTTTCGATTTCTTCGCCGTCAATCGTAACCGAAAGTATGCAGTCCTTTTTGGTGTTGCCTGTGATTGCAAAGCCCGTTCCGTCAAATTCAAAGGTTACGCTTGCGCCCTGTGTACCCCTGAAAACCGTGCGCTTGTAGCTCTTGAAGCTGCTGATTGTTTCATAAATCCAGTCGCCCTCATAGGCTGTGAAATTCGCGTCGGTGTTGTCAAAGCGCGTGATGTAAGTGTCGGTATTTTCAATAGGCTCAACAAGAATGTTGTCAAAGCAGTTTTGGTCGTAAGAGCTGTACAGCGCCGCCCTGCCCGCCGCAATAAGCGAGCCCGATTCCTTGTACTGCGCAACCTGCGTACCGTTTACCGAAGCCGTTATTTCATCAAATACGGCTTGTATTTTTATATTGTTCCAAGCAGCTGTTTCAACGCCCTCAAGCATACCCGACATAAGCTCCTTGCCGCCCTTCATAAGCTTCCACTTACCGCTGTCGTAAATGCTGAACCAATAGCCGCTTGCGCCGTTTGCCGCAAGATTATACCGCAGACCTACGCCCGCATAACCGCCCGTCAGCTTTACATCGGCTGAAACGCTGTAATTGTTCCAGCGGTCGTCGCCAAAATTCGTTGTCGGCTCGGGAGTGCCGCCCCATTCGTTAGCCTTTGTTTCGGGCGTGATTATCTGCATGAGATAATTATTGCCGCTGCTGTCCGTCTGCACCTCAAACGCGCCGCCCTCGTCGGTCATGTACAAGGGCGCGCCGCCTCTCGAGGCAAGAAAATCCTCAGCAAATTCCGAATAGCCGAAATCGTCCGAATACGGCAGCGCAAGCACGGTTTTCTCGCTCTCATCAAATTTTCTGTACGCAGCTTCATCATACCCTATATCAAGCGTTGAAAGCGTTACAATCGACGACGGCTTTACCGCTATGCTGTATGAGTATGTTCCGTCGGCGTTTGCTGCGGGCGTGATAACGTCAATATTTTTGAAATAATTAGCGTTGTATTCCCCGCCGTTATCGGGACCTCTTGTTTCCCAGACATAAACCGGCGCGTTTGCCTTGTCGAGATTCACTGCGAAGATATTATAGGTGATAATATCGTCGGTGGTGTTGGTGATTACGGTGGTGTAATCGCCCGTATTCGTATCGGTAGCCGTAACATAGCTGTAAACCGCGTCAACAATAGCATGACCGTCGCCGCCCGCAGCGCCGTCGCCATAGCACGCGCCGTCAACAAACGCCCAGCCCTTTTTGATAAACTGCGAGAAGTGAAGCTGCATATAGAATCCGTTATCGAGATAATACACGCCGTTCCACGGGCTGTTTGCCTCGATAAACTGCTTGTGGCAGTAGGTTACGCCGTCGTAATACGCCGCGATAACCGGCTGATATTCGCACATAGTCATCTTTCCGCCGGGGTACATGGTTATGTATCGGTTGGCGATATCCAGAATACCGTTCAGGTCGTTCAGACCCGAGCCGTCGTAATCAAAGCGGTGTGTTCCCTTTGAATAAACCATCGGCGTGCTTGCCTCGGAAAACCACAGTTCCTTGCCATATTCCGCCGCAGCGCGCTGCGCCTGCTCGGACGACCAGCTGGTGTAGTGCGAGCCGATAACGTCTATAGCGTTCATCAGCTCTTCATCGGCGAGAGCGCTGTTTGCGGCGTTCCATGAGCATACCTCGTCGCCGATTACAATCTTGATTTTTGAATAATCATACGGGCAGTCGGTTTCGGCTTTAAGCGACCTCGAAAGGTACTTAATCCACTCGTTGTCGGCTGCGCGCTCGTTCTGCGTTGCGCTGACATAGTCAAACTTCAAGCCGTAGGTGCTGTACGCAGCGTCAAGTGTTTCCTTATACCACTTGTAACGCGCGGCATATACGTCAGCGGCGTTTGTAACCCACAGCGGCTCGCTCCACCACAGCATATCCAGCGTGATATCGGGGTTGATTTTCTTCGCGTCCGCCGCAAGCTGATAGCCCGCGCCGCGCGTAACATCCGCAGGCTCGGCTTCAGTACGCTTTACGGCAGGCTCTGTGCCCGAGGACGAATTGATATCCGAGCCCATTTCAATCTTGATGTGGGATAACGCCAGCCCCTTTTCGCCAAAGAGATACTCCAGTATTTCGTTGTAAGCCTCGGGGGATTTTGCCTTGTAATCAAGCAGCAGACGCGAGGAATTATTGCCCGTTACCATGCCCGCGCCGCGATACAGATAATTTTCCGCCGTGTTTGCCTTGCTTCCGTCAATTACGATATCCATAGTCCTCTCCTGTGCATAAGTATTTGTGCCGGCAAGGGACAGCGCCATTGCCGCCCCTATTGCCGCCGCCGTTATTTTTTTGACTGCATTCATAAAAAAGCCCCTTTCAAAGCGTTTTCTTAATCTTGATTATACGCCCTGAAAGAGGTTTTTTCAATCACAAATATTTAACACACTCTTAAGATTTGAACATTCTGCGTCATCCTATCCCTTGCACCTTCTGTATTCCGTAGGTGAAACGCTCTCGTACTTTCTGAACACAACTCCGAAATAAGTAGGGTCGGGATAGCCCACCAGTTTTCCGACCTCGGCTATGGGCTTGTCTGTGCTGATTAGCAGGTTTTTCGCCTGTGAAATCCTGCGCCGCGCGATATATTCAAGCGGGCGCATACCCATTTGCTTTCTGAACAATCGGCAAAAATGCTGCGGGGTTATACCCGCGCCCGCGCAGAGCATTTCAAGGGTTATATCGGTCATGTAGCTGCTTTCAATCAGCTTCAGAGCCGACTCAACAACACCGCCGTGCGCTGCGCCGTACTCCCCGCCGATTATCCTTCGGATTTCCAGAATGTATTCATACAGCAGCACAGAGCTTGCTTCAGCCCCCGAAATACTGTCCGCGGCAGCTGCTCTTATACGCTCAAAAAGCCGCTCCAGATTATCGGTAACCGCGTTTTCGTATATCATATAGCCGCAAAAGCCCAGCTTTTCCATAATCCGAGCAAGCTGCTCACCCCTGAAAACCACCCAGCAGGTTGTCCACTTGTCGGCTTCGGGGTAGTATTCGTGAGGCACAGACGGCGCAAGATACATCAGGCTGCCCTGTGTAAGCCTGTATGTTTTGCCGTCGATATTCAGTATTCCCGAGCCGCTTTTGGTGTACAGAATCTGATGTGAAATCAGCCCGTTTTCACGGCAGATATGATACTCGTATTCGGTAGTGCCGATTCCCGAAAGATAAATCGGCAGCGCGGTCTGTTTGCCGATTACGGGGTAGATTATAGAATTCATTTTTACGCCTTTCGCTTGTTTTTCAGAAAAGAGCGACAAGTGCAGAGGTCACAGCGGGCATTGTAACAACGCTTAATATTGTTGTCAGCAAAACGACATTCGCCGAAAGCTCCTGCTCACACTCGTGCAGCTCTGCAAGGGATTCGATTATTGCGCCCGACGGCGCTGCGGCAAGCACCACCACCGTGATTTTAAGCGTATCATCCAAAAACGGCAGCCACCGCACACACAAAAATGCAAACAGCGGGAATGCAATCAGCTTAAGCGCACAGGTGCCATAAACAAAGGCTCTGGAAAACAGCGATTTAAGCTTTGCAGCCGAAAGCCTCATGCCAAGTATGAACATACACATCGGGGTAACAGCCTTGGCAAGTACGCTCACAGAGCTTTCGACGATATCGGGCAGCTGCACGTTGAATATAAACAGCGGAAGCGCCGCCAGCATCGACAGGGTTGTGGGGTTGAGAATCGCGCTTTTTATTGAAACATACTTTCTGTCATTCGTGATAAGAAACACGCCTATCGTAAACACGATAAGATTCATCGACATCACATTAACCGAGCTGTAGCACAGCACTATCGGCTCATCGGGGAACATTCCGCTTATCACGGGCATTCCAAAAAAGCCCACATTGCCCAGCACTGCGCCCACAGTCAGAATACGGTACTTTGCGTCCTCGTATTTTCTGCGAAGAAACAAAAACAGCACCGCAAAGAATAATATCTGTATTATCAGCGTGGCAAGAAAAAACTTTACGATTCTTGCAATATTCTCCTCGGAATACTCAAGCTGCAAAAACGAGTTGATTATCATTGCGGGGCTTAACACATAAATCAGCAGACCCGACAGGCTCTTTGCGTGGGAAACCGCAGCCTTTTTTGCCTTGCACAGCAAAAATCCCATAAGCATATACGCAAGCAGCACCGCAACATTTGATAAAATCAGAACAAACACTTTATTAACATCTCCTAAACCGAAAATCAAACGCCTATTATTATATCACACCAAATCACTGTTTGTCAAACAAAAATTTGGTATTTCGGGCTCGATTCGGTACAGGCGCGGATTTTGGAAGCTCTGCGCTTATCTGCCGTAAAACGGGCGAAGCACTTCCCTGTTTGTGCCGTAGAATATATCGTCCTTCCCCGCAAGAAGTGCGCAAAGCTCCTCGATATAGTCCCAGTTGCCGTTTACCTCAAACTCATAGCTGTGACCCCAGATATACAGCATTTTCGGCTGCGTCATTTCCTCGGGCTTCATTGCAAGAAAATCATTGATGTACTCAAACGCCCGCTTGTCGCTGTGGTGCATTGCCGCATTCAGAGTAAGCAGATTTGCAGGGGCTGCCGCGCCGCAGGTGCTGCGCGTGGTGCGGGCGTATTTTATGCCGCATTCGCGGATAATATCAACAATATGCTCGCTGAAAGCGCCGTACGGGTACGCCATGCCCTCAATCTCACAGCCGAACATTCGCTCCAGATTTTCCTTGTCCAGCAGCACCTCATTCCTGACGGTCTCGTCATCACAGCAGGTGAGATTCGCGTGGGTAAGGCAATGCACCGCAATCTCATGTCCGCGATACAGCTCGGGCAATCCGTTGGCGTTCATTCGGTGAATTTCAACCCCGCTGTCCTCCCAGAAGCTTGCGCCCGACATTATTCCGCTGTTAAGATTGAATGTGCATTTCAGCCCGTAACGATTGAATATCTCCACAAGCCGTCTGTCGTAGACAATTCCGTCATCATAGCTGAATGTAACCGCTTTCATTTTTCCGTTCCACATAATTTGCTTACCTCCCGATAATTCCGCCCAGCCGATATTCGCCTTTCGGCGGGCTTATCTAAAGTATATCATGTTTTTGCATAAAACACAAGGGGAACTATCTTGCATTCCGCAGGCGATTGTGCTATAATTTTTATACAATATCTCATGGTCTGAAAAAAGCCGGGCTTTGTAATTACAGGCGAGTACGACCCGTTTTGTGCATTTCACAGCGCATAATTGCATTTCACGATTCAGGGGCTTGAATCTCCGAAAAAATGCTGATATACTCAAGCTATCAACAAAAAAAGGAGATTTACCATGAACACATTTTTACTTATTCTTCTGTGCGTTTTTGAGGCGGCATTCGCCGTTACAGCCATTATCCGCAGAGCGGATAACAAGGGCTGGCAGCTGGGCAGACTTATCTGCAATGCGGGTCAGCTTGTCGTGTACCTTATAATGCTTATCGCGCCCGATATTGATATGGGCTTTCGCTTTATGGGGCTGTTTGTGCTGCTGGCGCTGCGTATCATCATTGCCATTATTGCAGCGCTTATCCTCAGACGCAAGGACGCAAAAAGCAAGCACCCCGCTGCGATAATCATAAGCGCGCTGGTTTCGGTTATTCTGTTTTCGGTAAGCCTCGCGCCGTCGTACATTATTACCGCGTACAGCGGGCTTCCCGTTTCGGGCGAATACGAGGTTGCGCAGGCTCACGCAATTCTTGTTGACGAAAGCAGAGCCGAGGAGTTTGAATCCGACGGCTCAAAGCGCGAGGTGCCCGTGTATTTCTACTATCCCTCAAACGCCGAAAACGGCGCCGGATTCCCGCTGGTGGTATTCTCGCACGGCGCATTCGGATATTATGAGAGCAACTATTCCACATACGCTGAGCTTGCTTCAAACGGCTATGTTGTAATCAGCGCGGAGCATCCGTACCATTCGCTTTTTACAACGGATACCGACGGCAATACAATTATCGCAGATTCCTCATTCCTGAACGGCATAACGGCAATAAACGCCGATGGTGTTTCCGAGGAAACCATTTTCGAGCTGACCACGCAGTGGCTTAAGCTGCGCTGCGACGACCTAGGCTTTGTTTTGGACTGCGTAAAATCGGCTGCGGGCTGCAATTCTCTGCCCGAATACTGGTATACACAGGATAAGCAGGCGGACGGAATTATTGCTGCGCTTTCCATGACAGATACCGACAAAATAGGCGTAATGGGGCATTCGCTGGGCGGCGCTGCGGCTGTAACGCTGGGCAGAACCAGAGACGATATCGGCGCGGTAATCGACCTTGACGGAACAATGCTGGGCGAGGTAACAGGCGTTGAAAACGAGCGCACAATCGTAAACAGCGAGCCCTATACCACCCCGCTGCTGTCCTTTGACAACGAGGAGCACCATTTTGCGTCCGTTGAATCAAGAGAAACAGGCGTACCCTATGCAAACAACATCGTTCACGATAACGCCGTGTGCGGTTACAGAACCTACATTGCGGGAACAGGCCACATGAATTACACCGACCTGCCCATGTATTCGCCCATGCTCGCACAAATGCTGGGCACGGGCGCGGTTGACGCCGCACAATGCATGACGTCGGTGAACACAATATCGCGCGAATTTTTCGACTGCTTCCTTAAAGGAAAGGGTGAATTTATTGTTCGGGAATGTATCAGCGTATCATAACATGGATGTAAAAATCAGCAGAATACCCGAGGAAGAAAGCGAGCTTGTGGATATTCGCTGCCACGAGGAAACCGACTGTGTAAGGGAGATTGCCGATTTTGTAAAATCACGGCAGGGGCAGCTTTTCGGAACGCTTGACGGCAGGCGGTACGGCGTTGCGGTTTCGGAGATAATGTATATCGAATCGGTAGACAACAGGACATACCTATACACCTCGTCAAAGGTGTACGAAACCAAGCAGCGTATTTACGAGCTTGAGGACGCGCTCAAATCAAGGCATTTTCTGCGCGTCTCCAAGGCAACGCTTGTAAATCTTATGAAAATCCTGTCTGTTAAGCCTGCGCTGGGCGGTCGTTTCAGCGCGGTGCTTTCAAACGGCGAGGAGATTATCATTTCCCGCAAATACGTATCCGAGCTGAAAAAAACCTTGAGGGGTGACGAATTATGACTTTCAGGGAACATCTGAAATCCGTGCTGTCGATGTATTTTATAATCGTAACGCTAATCAACGCGGCGACGTTTATTCTCGGCGAGATTTTCCGCCCCGAGGAACGTTTTGGCTATGACGCATTTCTTTCGCCGCTGATTTACGCAGCCATTGCCCTTGTGCCGATACTTTGTATGTACTCCAAAAAGGAGCTTACCCTTAAGCAGCATATTATCAGAGAGGTGTTTCAGCTAATCGCTCTGGAAATCATACTAATCGGTTTCGGGCTGGGCTCGAAAAGCCTTGACCCCGCAAACCTTGCGCTTACGGCAAGCTTTGCTCTTTCGATTTTTGTGATTACGGTGCTTGTTGAGGTGATTTCCTGGCTGCTGGATTTGAAAACCGCAAGACAGCTTACAGACGAGCTTAAAGCGTTCCAGAATCGGGTTTCAAAGCAGTCGGAATAACCGAACATTCCGCCGATTCGCGGGTATCCCTGCGCCGGCGCCGATATAATAATTCCGCCCGCAGAATTGCAGCTCTGCGGGCGGATAGCATTATTGATATTTCTCACAGCAATCAGGCTTCCTCAAAAAGAACAACGCGGTTTCTGCCGCTGCGTTTTGCCTGATACATCGCTTCATCGGCATTTTTGATAACCTCATGATAATCTCCGCCCTTGTAGGCGGCAACGCCGATAGATACTGTAATTTTGCATACGCCGCTGTCGGCTTTCTCCACATTCTCGCGGATTTTCTCCGCCACGCCTGCCGCCTGCGTGATTGCGCAGTTTGGCATAAGTATCAGAAACTCCTCGCCGCCCCAGCGAATAATGTAATCCGTGGAGCGAACAAGGCTTTTTAATTTCTGCGCAAGAAACACCAGCACTTTGTCGCCTGCCTCGTGCCCCAGCTCGTCGTTTACCCGCTTGAAAAAATCAATATCCATTAAAAGCACACTGACCTCTGTCCCCGCAGGAAAACACAGCTCCGAGGTCACGGGGTCGCAGATTTCCTTAAGCCTGTTGCGGTTGCCTACCTCGGTCAGCTGGTCCAGCATAACCATTTTCTGAAGCTTGTGCTTTGTGATGTACTGCTCAAAATAAACGTTCTGCATAAGATAATGCATTACCACAATCGCAATTACACACGGAATGTTAAACATAAACATCATCGCAAGGTTATCATAATGAATAAACTGATGTGCAATCGCAATATCCGCAAGCAGCAGCAAATGCGCAGTCATACTGTAACGGAAAGGCGCGGCAAAGCCTGCGCAGACAAAAATCAGGTTCATAATAATCATGCCCGATATTGCGTGCTGTCTGTCCGGCAGAAGGTAGGTTGACCAGTCTGTAAACCAGATAATGCAGTGTATCAGAACATAATACGCCGGCACCATAATCCGATAATCCCTGATTGTGCGTTCCATTATCAGATATATCGCAAACGGCACCAGAATAATCCCGCGCGAAAGCAGGGTCTCATAAGCAAATCTGCCGAAAATACCGCAGTCCGTGAAGAAGAAAGACAGATACGCAATTACCGAAACAATCATCAGTCCCGTCGTAAAAGTACGGTAGTAATCATACTTGGATTGATAGAATTTTCTCCGTTCTTCCTTCGACAGACTTTTAAGGTTGGTTTTGGCTTCCATACTCTTTCTCCCTGTGTGATAAAGTTTCCGTTCAGCAATAGCCCGATGAATCCATATAGTACGCGCGGAGACAATTTGATATATAACTTATTATAGCATAAAATTTTCTGTTTTTCAATAGCTATTTCCAAAAATACTATATATTCACTGTGCTTTTGCGCCGTACTCCATTTGCCCTGCGATTCCCGCAAGGAGGATTTGCAGAAAGTTTTTGCAAAGCGGGGATTTTTTCGGGTGATATGACGTAAAAGCTGTAAGCAAAATGCGTACAAAATCCAAAAAATGGGCTTTGTGCGGCGCGGCATTGGTAAAAATCACTAATTTGCCGCCAAAATGCCTGTTTTGCGTAATTTGCTATTGCAATTATCGCAGAAAAATGCTATAATGCTATGCAGATGAGTATAATATTACGAAAGGAGCGGATTAAGCATGGCAGTAACAGGCATTCACGGCGGTTCATCAATCGAATACCCTACGGGCGGCACGCGGCAGGAGCTTGAAGCCAGACTTAGTCAGCTCACCAGACAGCGCAGCGAATGCAGCAAGCAGGGCGAAGACCCCGCGCTCAAGGAACGTATCAGCAATCTTGAAAAGCGAATCAGCAACCTTGAAAGCCGCATAAAAAAGCTGAAGGCAGAAGAAAACGACGGCAAGTGCGAAACCTGCGAAAACCGCAAGTATCAGGATGGCTCTGATGACCCGGGAGTATCGTTCAAAACCGCAGCAAAGGTAGGTCCGCAGGGCGCTGAATCTGCCGTAAGAGGGCACGAGGCGGAGCACGTATCGCGCGACCGTGCCGAGGCGCAGCGCAACGACCGCGAGGTGGTTTACCAGAGCGTGATAATCAAGCGCGCAATCTGCCCCGAGTGCGGCAGGTCGTATGTTTCGGGCGGTCAGACCACAACCGTCACCCGCAAAGCGCCCGAAAAGCGCTTCTCTGTCGGGATGAACGACAATGCGGTCGGCAGGAAAATGAATGTGGTAGCTTAAAATATCGTCGGATTACCGAAAGAATCCGCTGTGCGGCTGTGCATACATAAAATGAAAGACCCTCCTATGGTTTCTGTTATACATTAGGAGGGCTTTTTTCAGCGCTTGTTTTCACGGGGCAGTACAGCGCATATCGGACTGTAATACTATCGGAATCCCGTAATTTATTGGGCAGAAATGAGGCTAAAAGGGAAAACAAAACAATCGGCGATGTAAAATGCCGTTGACAATGCTGCCCATATCGAAAGACGGCAAAGCTGTGCGCCTTGCCGTCTTTTTTGTGCAATCGGTAAAAAATCACGCCTTAATAGTTCTCCTTGCGAACCTCAAAATATGCCTGCGGGTGCTTGCGAAGATGGCTTTAAGGTGGTCACCCGAACAGATTTCAGGTCGAGCGAAACGCGGCAAAATTCCTAACACTACGCCGATAAGTGAGCGCCCTGCCGGTGCGGAAAACCGCACACGTTTCGGACATTGGGAAAGCGATACCGTTCTCGGAATGAGAAAGACCGGTTGCTTTGGTACCCATGTTGAGCGCAAATCGGGATTCCTTGTGGATTTCAGAATTGACGACAGACAGGTTAATGCGTTCAATAAAGCTACTATTCAAGCCTTTTCGGCTATTCCCGATAAGCTGAAGAAAAGCTTTACCGTGGACAACGGCAAAGAGTTTGCTGCTCATCAGAAACTGGCAGAAGCAACAGGCATGAAGGTTTATTATTGTAGATATTATAAACAATCGTCCGAGAAACGCTTGAATTTCCTTACTCCCTTCGAGGTGCTCAAAAAATTTTTCTCGTAACTGTGTTGCACTTGTATTGACAATCTTTAATGCAAAAATATTTTTCGATAATTGAAACGTTTTATATATTCGGTTGTCAAATAGATAGGGAGGTGATGAGGTGAACAACGAGTTTGACGAGATATACCGCCTGTATGCAGGTGATGTCTATCGCTTTACGTTAAGACTGTGTCACAACGAAGCTCTTGCACAGGATATTGTTCAGGACACTATGCTTAAGGCTGTACAATCAATAGATAAGTTTGACGGAAAATGCTCGCTGAAAACATACCTGTGTACCATTGCACGAAATCTTTATTTCAATCATCTTAAGCGTGCAGACAACCGGAATCTCCCCCTTGAAGAAGCTATGGAACAGTCATCGGAAATATCTGTCGAGCAGCAGACCTTGGACCGACTGACCGCACAGCAGATACACAGAGCGCTTCATATTCTTGACGAGCCGTATAAAGAGGTATTCACCCTACGGGTTTTTGCCGAGCTGAAATACGGCGATATAGGCGCGTTATTCGGAAAGACGGACAGCTGGGCGAGAGTTATTTACTTCAGAGCTAAGGAGAAAATTATTGCAATTATTGAAAAGGAGGACGCAAATGGATAAGTACAATATAACCTGCGATATGGCAAAAGACCTTATTCCGCTTTACAGTGAGGGATTATGCAGTGAGGAAAGCAGGCTTGCAGTTGAAAATCACCTCTCGGAGTGCGAAAGCTGCCGAAAGCTCCTTGAAATGCCCATAGAACAGGATAACGAACAACATATACCCGAGAAAGACAACATATTCAAAAAGCTGAACAGGAAAATGAAGCGCAGCAAGCTCTGCATAATTGCTTTAAGCGTTATACTTGTGCTGATTGTAGGCGCTGTAGGATTTCTTGCTGTGGGGCAGCTTGTGAAGGGCGAGGGTATGATAAGCTTTGATACTATTGCACAGTCCGCTGAAGCCCGAAAGCTTGTGGGATATATTGCCGATAAGGACTTTACATCCTACGTCTGCTCCATATTTGACAACAATCTGCGCCACATAACCGATAATGATGCCGCCTATGAAAGGATTCAGGCAAAGAATACAAAGGAGCTTGCAGACGCTTATAAAGCCGCATTCGGTAACACCGGGGTCAGGAGTATTGATATCCACTCCTGTTATACGGTGCCCGCCGAAGCAAATTCTATTGTACGGAGCGATTGCATAATCAAATACGACGACGGCTCTATGCTTCAGATTGGGTTAATGAAAAATTACGATAACCGCTTTTCTGCGTCTGCGGGTTTAATCAGCAGTAACAAGCGCGAAGCTGCAAATACTTTTGTGAACTGCTTTAATCTTATAAGCGCCCCTGCCAACGATTTTGATTTTACAAATAAGTATGTTCCGGAAAGATTGTTCAGCTGTTCAAAGCCCACAGATACCGACGAACTGCAAAACAAAGCGCACATGACCGCTATCAGATTTGCTCCCGAATATCAGGAGGAAGTGAAACAAGCTATATCGGAGTTTTTCGCCAAAGGCTATGTAACGGAATGCACTTTCAGCGAGGACAGATACGACGAGAACCTTAACAGGTACTTCGATATGTATCTTACCGCAAGGGACGGTCAGGGCACAGCGCTTCTGACGGCAAGAATATACCGCAGATATGACGGACTTGTCAAGCCCGAAAGTGTGACGGTATTCAAAGACGCTTGCTCAGATGAGCTTGCGTTAAGTCTTGAGCGCTTTTGGGGATAAATGATATATTTCAGGCAGCACCGCACAATTTCCGAGCATTAAGCCTTGACCGAAAAACTACCGCCGTACTTCTGACACGATATCATATTTTTATTCCGAAACAAGCTCTCTTATCTCGACTTTTTTGATTTTGCCCGATGAAAGAAATGAGAACACAAAAAAGCACAGGCATATCATCAGAACGGGAACGGAAGCCGTAAAAGCGTTGATTTTCGAGTCGAAGCAGGAGATGCCGATGTTTTTCAGCAGCAGACTGAGAAGCTTCTCTGAAAACATAAGCGAAAGAACTCCGCCTAATGTTCCGCCGACAACCGATACTATAAGGAATCTCAACGCAAAGCACAGCTGCAGCCTGCCGGAGGTAAATCCCAGCGCCTTGTATATTCCCGAATCACGTCTTTCCCTCAAAAACGCCTTTGAGCATACCATGTGAACCGCCACAAGTGCGAACACGGCTGAAACAGAATAGATAACCGCGATAATAACGTTCATCAGCGTGTCAATAAGCCCCGTCATACTGTCGGAATAGCCGTCCTGCTCGGTAAGCTCCGCTTGCAGAATATCACCGTAATTCTCGTTCAGCATTTTTACGGCGCTGTCTGCAATGCCGTCGTCGGAAAGGGTGATATACATAACGCCGGGCGTAATATCGTTGAGCCGTGAAGCCGCGTCAAAGCTCATGGTAAAGCATCTTCCCAAATCCTGCACCGACTGATAAAGTCCCGTTACCATATATTCCGCACTGCCTCCGCTGAAGCTTACGGTCACCATATCGCCGATTTTTTTGCCTATCTCCTCCGAAACATTTTCCGTTATCATTATCTCGTTGTCGTAAACGGGCGCCTTACCCTTCAGAACGCTTTTCAGTATATCGGGTTGGCTGTAAACGGTGCAGCACATTTCCGTTTCGTCGATAGTCATATATGCGGTGCTTGAAAATACCACCGAGGCGTCTTTGTCGAGCTCCTTTATGCTATCTTCGGTTTTGGGAATATCCGAAAGCTCAAAATGATTGTTTGGCTTCGCCTGCACCTGACCGTTGAGCGCGCCGAAGGCTTCAATCATACTGTTTGATGACATTCCGCCCGCAAGCACGGTTATGGTTATCATAAAGAATATCAGGAGTGATGCAATAAGCGCAGTTCCGATATACGCCTTCGGGTGAGAGGTTATCTGACGCAAAGCAATGAAAAATGACAGAGGCTTTTTTTCTATTGCAATATTTGCGCGGCTGTCGAAATATATCTCCTCCGCACCTCCGGAAATCGCTCTAACGGGAGAGATTCTGCCGATTTTTTTGGAAACGATAACAATAAAAGCCGTACAGAGAAATATAATTCCCAATGAAACAAGCAGACATTTTCCCACAGAAATATTAGTGGATACCATTATTCCCGTAATAGGCTGGAACAGCTTTCCGAGGATTTTTGTAAGGGGAAACGAAGCCGCTGTTCCAAGCACGCTTCCGATTGCAAGTGCGCAGAAATACTGAATAATGTAAATAAGCCTTATCTTATTCTCGGTAAAGCCCTGCGCCTTTAATATGCCAAGGCTCACATATTCCGTTTCAATGGTGGTTACAATGCTGTGATTTATTGCTATCATAACCACTATTACCAGCAATATAACATAAACGAACAGCATTTTTGTGCCTGTTTCGGTGAAGATAGTTGTTATCTCGTCGCTGCTTTCCCTTGACTGCGTAAACAGCGCCTTGTCAACTATACGGCACTCGCGGTTAAGCTCCTTTTTATACTCCGTTACGGAAAGTCCGCTGTTTTCGGCTTGAAAAATATGTATTATCCTGCAAGGGAAAAGAAGGCTGAAGGCTGCATTTTCGTTATCGGTATTTTCGGAATACAGCCGTTCGAAATCCTTTTCGGAAACGAAAAACTGCTTTATACCGATAGACATTGAGCCCAGAAACGGGTCCTCCACAAAGCCCTTGACAGTGAATTTCTCCTCTCCGATTCCGGTGTTTACCGTTATGACCGAGCCAATCTCACAGCCGTAGACAGTTTTCATCGCCGCAGGAACATATACCTCTCCTTCGGACAATTCCTCGGGGGACGCTTCAAACTCTCTCAACTTTTCATCAAAGACAGGCAGTGAGTTTTCCCATTTAAGAAGAAAATACGGTGCCTTGCCCTCGCGCTCGCCTATCTTGTATGACAAAAATGCAATTGCCCTTTCGTCACGGATACGCTTAGTGTTTTCGTTTTCCGAAAGGCTTTTCAGTATATTGTCGTCAAGCTCGCTTTCGGAAATGAACGCCGCAAGGTCTCCTGTATCGGCAGCCTTATGAGCGCGGTTTATTCCGTCTGCGACATTGTCGTTGTTGCTGACAGTCACGGAAAATGACAGGGTAATCATCATCATAAGCAGGATAATGCTTAAAAATGCGCCTTTTTTGTGGCGGATATTTGCTTTCAGCAAAGTAAGAATTTCCATATACCCACCTCACCATTCCATTGAATTCAGCCATGCGCTGACTTGGGTTTCACGGCTTTTTTCTTCGTCTGCGGAATAAGGCGGCATAGTCATATCTCCGATGATTTTTCCGTCTGCGATATAAAGTATGCGGGTGGCACGGAGCGCTGCTCTCATATCGTGCGTTACCATTAAAATACTCTGTCCCGACCTGTTAAGCTCCGTAAGAAGATTCAGGACCTCGGTTGTATTTTTTCGGTTGAGAGCACCGGTTGGCTCGTCCGCAAAAAGCAGCTTAGGCTCGTTTATGACCGCTCTTGCAATAGCGCACCTCTGCTGCTCGCCGCCCGAAACCTGCGACGGCAGATGAGTCTTTATGTGGGAAATTCCCATCTGCTCAAGAAGCTTTTCGGTGCGCTCTTTGACCTGTGCGGCGGATTTGTCCTTGTTAAGATATCCGGAAACTGCAATATTTTCAAAAAGCGACAGATTGCTCACAAGGTGCATTTGCTGGAATATAAAGCCGAAATCGGTGCAGCGAAGCCCTGCAAGACTCTTTTCGTTCATTTTCACAAGGTCTTTTCCGCCGTAAATGACCTGTCCTGCGGTGGCTCTGTCCATACCGCTCAAAGCGTACAAAAGCGTGGATTTACCCGAACCCGACGCACCCATGATGACGGTAAAATCCCCCTCGTAAAGCTCCATATCAACATGGGAGAGAATATGTATCTGACCGCCGTTATGGGCGAAGCTTTTGCAAAGTCCTTTTGCCGATAAAATAGTATTTTTCATAAGTCCGTTCCTTTCTTCGGGTGATGATACTATTTTACCGCAAAACATATTAAGAAGTACTTAAGAGCCTTGCCGGATTACAGGCAAAAATACTGTCGCTTCAAGTCCGTCACTGTGATTGCAAAGCACAAATTCTCCGTGCATCTGCTCCGTGATATATTTTACAATGTAAAGTCCAAGACCCGAGCCTTGCTCGCCTGCGCAGTTTTTTCCGCGATAGAATTTCCCGCAGATAAACGGCATATCCTCATCGGGAATGCCGTTTCCGTAATCGCGGAAATGTATCTGCACACTGTCGTCGGACTGCGTGAGGAATACGTCAATATCCGTTTTTGCATACTTGCGTGAGTTGCCGATAAGGTTTTCCGCTATCTGCACAAGCCTGTTTTTGTCGGCATTCACTGCAGCGGTAAAATCGGGCTTCTTAAAATGCACATCGTTATGCTCCGCTGCAAGCTCGCTCACCGCATTTTCAAAAAATCCGCAAAGCTCAAAGCATTCGGGATTGATTTTAAGCTTGTCCATATCGGAAAGAGAATGCAAAAACAGGTCATTTGTAAGCCTTGATACCTCATCGCATTTTTTCATTATTACGCCGAGATATTTTCTGCGTTTTTCGGGAGTGCCGTCAAGATTTGCTTCAAGTCCCTCGGCGTATGCACGGATAGATGCGACAGGCGTTTTTATGTCGTGGGAAAGCGTTGCAATGACGGTCTTATTGTTCTCGATAGCTTCTCGTTCACCGGAGCGGGCTTTTTTTATCTCACGCCGCATACTGTCAAACGCCCATGTGAACTCGCCAAAATAATTGGAGCGTTCATAATCAAGAGAAATATCGAAATTCCCCTGTGCTATTTCTTTCGCAAAGCCCTTCAGCTTATCAAAGGGTCGGAGTATTTTTATGTATACATAACCGAACACCGCAGCGCAAAATATGATACAAAGTCCGCACATAACAAATATGCCGCTGTCAGCCTCCGAAACGGTCTGCGAGGAACGTATGCTTTCGGAAAGCTCCGCCGTTTTTTCGGGCAGCTTTTCATACTCTCCCATTTTTACAAGCTGCTCAATTTCGTTTATTGCAACAAGCTGCGCCGACCCGATATCCTGCCGGTCTGTTTGCTTGTCCGAAAAATAAAATATACTTGCAGCAATAATCATCAGCACCGAAAACAGCACCGTTACGGAAAAAAGTCTGCCCTTCATTCCTTCGCCTCCAGCATATAGCCTACCTTGTAAACAGTCTTGATAAACTGTGGCTCGGCAGGGTTTTCCTCTAATTTTTCCCTCAACCAGCGGATATGCACCGTAAGAGTTGACGGCTCTGCAACAGAAAATGCTCCCCACACCTCCGACAGCAGCTTGTCCTTGGGGACAGCCGTATTCTTATGCTCGCAGAGATATACCAGCAGGTCAAATTCACGCAGAGAAAGGGATACATTTTCACCGTTTTTCGTGACTGCCCTTGCTGTAATATTCACGGTAATATTTCCGAATTTTACGATTCTTTCTTTCTCGGAA
>JBJESB010000123.1:0-2316 GCA_051882575.1 Oscillospiraceae bacterium | reverse complement strand
ATCGTCAAACCAACTTTCATCGGCGATAGTGCCGTTGAGGAACAGCGTTCGCTCCGCCGTTTCCTCGTTCTTCACCGTTCTGTTCGTCCATTTCCAGAACTTCTTCATCGGAATTCTCCTTTCCACTAGCCGCGAAGATACCCGCGTCAGCCAGTTTTGTCATATTGCCGTTTATAAGGTACAAATCCCCACCGTCCTCGGCGGGGATACGGTCGAGGTTTTCAAGCTCCCGAATATCGTTTGCAGACATCCAGCCGTTCTGCCTTGCGGTAGCGTAACCGCTCATACGGCTTGCGTAGTCGCCGCGCATCAATCCATCAACATTGAACTTGATGAAATAGTCCTTTTTCTCGCTTGGATTTAGCAAAGAACGCACCATGCTCTGTTCCCACCGCACAAGCCACGGTTCAAGGGTGTATTTCACGAACTCCAGCGACTGCTGTTCGATATTAGAAAAGCTCGACTTTTCAAGGTCGCCGACCATGTGCGGCGGCACTCTGAAAATTCGAGCTATCTCGTTTATCTGAAACTTTCGGGTTTCAAGGAATTGCGCCTGTTCGGGTGAAATGCTGATGGGAGAGTATTTCATTCCTTCCTCAAGCACTGCAACCTTGTTTGCGTTGTGCGAACCGCCGAAGGTTGCGTTCCAGCTTTCGCGGACTTTGTCGGGATTTTTAAGCGTTCCGGGGTGTTCAAGCACACCGCTCGGAGCAGCGCCGTTTGCAAAGAACTTCGCACCGTATTCCTCGGTGGCAATCGCAAGCCCGATAGCGTTCTTCGCCATAGCAATCGGGGAATAGCCCACAAGCCCGTCGAACCCAAGCCCGGGGATATGCAGAACATCGTGTGGAGAAAGAATAACCTCATGCTCCTTGTTGCGGATTGCTTCATCATTCCCGCGATAGTACTTGTAGAACAACCGCCCGTTCTCGTCACGGTCAACGGTCATTTTGTTAGGCATAAGCGGGTAGAGAGCAACAACTTCGCCCTTGCCGTTGCGAATAATCTGTGCGTATGCGTTGCCCCACAGGAGCAGATGGGTCATAAGCGTTTCACGGAACACGAACGAGGTCATTTCGGGGTTCGGCTCATCGTGCAACAGGAAATACAGAGGGTGGTTGATTGATTTTTCCTTACCGCCGTTTTGGGTGTACTTATATAAATGGAGCGGCAGTCCCGCCACCGCTTCCGACAGCACTCGAACGCAGGAATATACCGCAGTCATTTGCATTGCGGAGCGCTCGGTGACGTTCTTACCCGCCGTAGAGCCGCCCGTAAAGAAACGGTAGGAACTGCCCGCCGTGCTGTTTTTAGGCTTATCCCTTGAATGGAATAAGCTGCTGAATAACTTCATGTAATCAGTCCTTTCGTAGAATTGGCAAAAGAAATGCACCTGCCATTGCTGACAGATGCTGAAAATTATTCTGTTGTGTGTTATATAAACTTTTTCATCACACGAGTATAATCTCGCTTTGCGTTGAAAACTGCATTAACGTATACCGTGTTTTCTTCTTTGACATAATAATAGAACATAAGGTAATTATCATGAACAAGAAAACGGTATCCATCGCTTACAAGGACCCTGTCCTTTGGAAGAGAACCGCTTTCCGGAAGTATTTCGAGATTTTTGCATTTTTCTCTTAGCTTGTTTACAAAGCGGATCGCAATATTCTTATCCTTTGACTGCTTCGCAATATAAAAGGCTATATCACGAAGATCTGCTTCTGCCGTATCGGTGAATATTACTCTGCAATTCATACGTCAAGGTTCTCCAGGTCGCTTATTAAATCGTTGAATACATCATCAGCGCTATGAACTCTTCCAAGCTTTATATCGTCCATGCTTTGTGCAAGATGAGCATACAAAGCAAGTCTTTCCTCAAGCTCTGAAATATAGTGCATGGTCTGCTGATAATCCTCATGGCTGAGAAGTACAGTATCTTCCTTGCCGTTAACCGTGATTGCTACCGGATTGTCCCTTGTCAGGGCGGAAATCTGAGCATAATTTGTGCGAATATCCTTTGATGGTCTTATTGAGATAGAATTTGTCATAAATAACACCTCCCATGTTGGTAGTCATATTATAACACAATTATGCTACTTTGTCAATAGTATTATACGCTTTAGATAAAAAGTATTCCTCTTTCATCATACACACTCGCCCCGCCATCATTCCCGCATCGTATAGCGCGGTCAAGAGCCATTATAGTGGCAACTGCACCGTCTATCTTCTCAGTAGACTTTTCCTTATCTGCCTTGATATTTCCGGCTGGGTCGGTGCGGATATAGATGTTGTCCATATTCCACCGCAGAACCG
>JBJESB010000122.1:0-84680 GCA_051882575.1 Oscillospiraceae bacterium | reverse complement strand
CACAGGGGGTGGGCAACAAAAAACCTTACTTCTTGAAACTTTCCTCAACAGCAACTGCGCAAGCAACAGTAGCGCCAACCATGGGGTTGTTGCCCATGCCGATAAGACCCATCATCTCAACGTGAGCGGGAACGGAGGAAGAACCTGCGAACTGCGCATCGGAGTGCATACGACCCATTGTATCGGTCATGCCGTAGGAAGCAGGACCTGCTGCCATGTTATCGGGGTGAAGCGTACGGCCTGTACCACCGCCGGAAGCAACGGAGAAGTACTTCTTGCCTGCGTCGTTGCGCTCTTTCTTGTAGGTACCTGCAACGGGGTGCTGGAAACGAGTGGGGTTAGTGGAGTTACCTGTGATGGAAACGTCAACGTTCTCCTTCCACATGATTGCAACGCCCTCTGTAACATCGTTTGCGCCGTAGCAGTTTACCTTTGAGCGCAGACCGTCGGAGTATGCCTTGCGGAATACTTCCTTAACCTCGCCTGTGTAGTAATCCATCTCTGTTTCAACGTATGTGAAGCCGTTGATACGAGCGATAATCTGAGCTGCATCCTTGCCAAGACCATTAAGGATTACGCGCAGAGGCTTCTGGCGAACCTTGTTTGCCTTCTCGGCAATACCGATTGCGCCTTCAGCAGCGGCAAAGGACTCGTGACCTGCGAGGAATGCGAAGCACTCTGTCTCCTCCTCAAGCAGCATCTTGCCGAGGTTGCCGTGACCAAGACCAACCTTGCGCTGGTCAGCAACAGAACCGGGAATGCAGAATGCCTGAAGACCTTCACCGATTGCTGCAGCAGCGTCGGCAGCCTTTGTGCAGCCCTTCTTGATTGCGATAGCGCAGCCTACTGTATAAGCCCACTTTGCGTTCTCAAAGCAGATAGGCTGAATGCCCTCAACGAGCTTGTAAATGTCAAGACCCTTAGCCTTACATACTTCGGCACACTCCTCAATAGAGTTGATGCCATACTGCTTGATAACAGCGAGAATCTGGGGTTCGCGTCTGTCGTAAGATTCAAATAAAGCCATTCTTGTTACCTCCTATTACTGCTTTCTGGGGTCAATGACCTTAACAGCGTCAGCAACACGGCCGTACTGACCCTGTGCCTTCTCGTAAGCGTCCTTGACATCCATGCCGCCCTTGATGAAATCCATCATCTTGCCGAAGTTGATAAACTTGTAGCCGATGATTTCGTTGTCTTCGTTAAGAGCGAGACCTGTAACATAGCCGTCTGTCATCTCAAGGTAACGGGGACCTGCCTTAAGTGTACCATACATTGTACCAACCTGTGAACGCAGACCCTTACCGAGGTCCTCAAGACCTGCGCCTACTACAAGACCATCCTCGGAGAATGCGGACTGTGTGCGGCCATATACAATCTGGAGGAACAGCTCTCTCATTGCTGTATTGATAGCGTCACAAACGAGGTCTGTGTTGAGAGCCTCAAGAATTGTTCTGCCGGGCAGAATTTCTGCTGCCATAGCTGCGGAGTGAGTCATACCGGAGCATCCGATTGTTTCTACCAGAGCCTCCTGAATTACGCCGCCCTTTACGTTAAGAGTCAGCTTGCAGGTACCCTGCTGGGGAGCGCACCAGCCCACACCGTGTGTGAAACCGTTGATATCTGCGATTTCCTTTGCCTTTACCCACTTTGCTTCTTCGGGGATAGGCGCAGCGCCGTGTGCGACACCCTGCGCAACAGGACACATGTTTTCAACTTCGTGAGAATACGTCATTGTTGTTTGAACTCCTTTCAACATTTTGTTCGGTGAAGTTGCCCGAACATACAATAATATTATATATCATTATCGCTTATTTTGCAATAGCTTATGCAAATTTTTTTCGCTTTTTTGCTTTTTGTGCGCTGCACAAATTTATTCCATAGGAAATTATATAAGCCGCAGACCAAAATCTGCGGCTTCGGCATATTATTTCACTGTATTTTCCGATTTTTTCAGCTTGCCCTTTTTGATAACCTTTTGCCTTGAGAATTCCTCGCGTTCCTTTTCTTCAAGCGCATTGGTGATAAATCTTACCATGCCGTCAAATTTGGGAATCATAATATTTTTCAGGGCGTTTGCGCGCTTTTGGGTTTTCTTTATGGCGATTGCCAGACGGAAGATACTGTTTTCTATCTCTGCAAGCGTTATTGTAAGCTCTTTTACGCGGTTAAAGCAGATATAAGCGTCGTCAAAGCTGGAGTTTGTCTGATACATACTGTATCGCATTTCCACGCTCTGTTCCTGCACGTGACTGATTTTCGGCAGCTCAACGCCCATAATGCTCCGCGAAGAAAGCGACAGGGAATTATCGACAGGGAAGCCCTGTGAAATCTCCGAAACAACGCCCAGCGAGACATTTGCTCTTTGCAGCGCCTTGTACGCCTGCGCGTAGGTATCCGAAATTGTGTCGCGCAGCTCTTTCGCCTTATCTGTAAGGGCGACCATTTCGCGGATAAGTATATTGCGTTTTCTGTCCATCAGCTCATAGCCCATTTTTGCCTGACGCAGCGAACGCTTTGCCTTTATCAGATTACCCTTGGTGGGAAAAATTTGCTCTGCCAAGAATCACACCGCCCTTTCAAGCAGATTTTGATTTACTGTATTTGCTTGCCGCCGATATCAACCTCGGGCTCGACAGTGTTGCGGAATTTCTCTGCGCGCGAGGGGTCGTATTTCTCATTGAGCAGTTTTTCGTCGATACGGTCAAGCTCTGATTTGGGAAGAGCACACAGCAAATCCCAGCCGAGGTCGAGTGTTTCGTCAATGGAGCGGTTCTCATCAAAGCCCTGATTAAGGAAATTAGCCTCGAACATATTGCCGAACTGCATATAAGCGCGGTCGGTATCCGAAAGCTCCTCCTCGCCGATTACAGCCGCAAGCGAGCGTGCATCCTGAACTCTTGCGTAAGCGGCAAACAGCTGATTTGCCACAGCGTTGTGGTCGGCTCTGGTGTAGCCCTCGCCAATGCCGTCCTTCATCAGACGCGACAGCGACAGCAGAACCGAAAGCCCGGGGTATATCCCGCGCTGGTCAAGGTCGCGGTCGAATACAATCTGACCCTCTGTGATATATGCGGTAAGGTCGGGGATTGGGTGCGTGATATCATCGTTGGGCATGGTAAGAATAGGAATCTGTGTAACCGAGCCTGTGCTGCCCTCAATAACGCCTGCGCGCTCGTACAGCGAGGCGAGGTTAGAGTACAGATAGCCGGGGTAGCCCTTTCTGCCGGGAATCTCGCCCTTTGATGAGGAGAACTCACGCAGAGCTTCGGCATAGGAGGTCATATCCGTCATAATAACGAGAATATGCATATTTTTCTCGTACGCGAGATATTCAGCCGCGGTGAGCGCACACAGCGGTGTGAGAATACGCTCGATTATGGGGTCGTTTGAAAGATTGAGGAACATTGCAACACGCTCGATAGCGCCGTTTTCTTCAAATGAGCGGCGGAAATAATCCGCAACATCATTCTGAACGCCCATTGCGGCGAATACAACGGCGAAATCCGCGCCGCTTTCATCGGCGATTTTAGCCTGCTTAACAATCTGAACGGCGAGCTTGTTGTGCGAAAGACCCGAGCCGGAGAAAATCGGCAGTTTCTGACCGCGGATAAGAGTCATCAGCGCGTCGATTGAAGAAATGCCCGTGTGAATATAGTTTCTGGGGTACTGACGCGCAACGGGGTTAAGCGGCTGACCGTTAACATCGCCCATTTTTTCGGGGAATACGTCGCCCAGACCGTCGATAGGCTTACCTGCGCCGTTGAACACTCTGCCCAGCATTTCGCCCGAGAGCGGAATCTCCAGCGGCTTGCCCGAGAAAACGGTTTTGGTGTTTTTCAGAGAAATACCGTTTGTGCCTTCAAACACCTGCAGAATAACCTTGTCGCCCTCCATCTGAACAACACGACCCATGCGTTGGGTGCCGTCGTCAAGATGAATGTTGGCAATCTCATCAAAGGCTACGCCCTTAACGCCCTCAAGGGCAACCAGCGGTCCGTTGATATCCTTCAGACCCATGTATTGAATACTCATGTGTTGAATCTCCTTTTTAGGTGAGTGAGGCAAATGCAGCTTCCATTTCTGCGTTAAGCTCTGCGAACTTTTCGGGCTCGGAATTGGGTATCTCAAACTTTACCTTTGTAACGCGCTCAAAGTAGCCCAGCGACAGGATTTCCGACAGGGAAGCGCCTGCTTTAAGCGCTGTAAGCGCAAGGTGATAAAGCTTTACAATTGTGCGCATCATGTGCTGCTGCTTTTCCAGGGGAACATAGGTGTCGTCGGGGTGGTAAGCGTTCTGCTGAAGGAATCCCACGCGCACCACCTTTGCGGTCTCTATTACCAGCTTCTGGTCGTCGGGAAGAACATCCGCACCAATGAGCTTTACAATCTCCATCAGCTTGTTTTCTTCCTGCAGAATGTTGGAAATCTCCTGACGCAGCTTCATAAAATCGGGTCCGACATTCTCGGTGTAGTAATCCGCAAGGTCGGGAATATACTCGCTGTAACTGTTGTTCCAGTCGATAGCGGGGTAGTGGCGGGCATACGCAAGTGACTTGTCCAGCGCCCAGAAGCATCTTACAAAGCGTTTGGTGTTCTGTGTTACAGGCTCTGAAAAGTCCGAACCCTGCGGTGATACCGCGCCGATAATTGTAACGCTGCCCTCTTTGCCGTTGAGCGTCTCAACATAGCCTGCGCGCTCATAGAACTCGGAAAGTCGTGACGGCAGGTAAGCGGGGAAGCCCTCCTCGGCGGGCATTTCCTCAAGTCGTCCGGAAATCTCGCGCAGAGCCTCTGCCCAGCGAGATGTGGAATCTGCCATGATTGCAATGTGGTAGCCCATATCGCGGTAGTACTCTGCCAGTGTGATTCCTGTATAGATAGAAGCCTCACGCGCAGCAACAGGCATATTTGAAGTGTTTGCGATAAGCACTGTTCTGTCGGTCAGCGGTCTGTTGGATTTCGGGTCGATAAGCTCGGAAAATTCCTCAAGCACCTGCGTCATCTCGTTGCCGCGCTCGCCGCAGCCGATATACACGATAATATCGGCGTCGCACCATTTTGCAAGCTGGTGCTGTGTCATGGTCTTACCTGTGCCGAATCCGCCCGGAATAGCCGCTGCGCCGCCCTTTGCAATGGGTATGATTGTATCAATTACGCGCTGACCTGTGATAAGCGGTCGGCTAATCGGCAGACGTTTTGCAACAGGGCGCGGGCGCTTGATAGGCCACTTCTGAACCATAGTAAGGGCAAGCTCCGAGCCATCCTTAAGCTCCAGCCTGATTATCGTATCATTAACGCGGTATTTTCCGTTTTCGGCGGCAAAAGTAACCTTACCGCTTACATTCGGGGGAATCATGCACTTGTGGGTAATCAGCGCAGTTTCGGGGCAGGTGCAGTAGATATCGCCCGCATCCAGAATATCGCCGACTTTAACTGTTACGGTTACATCAAATTCCTTCTGCTCATCCAGCGAGGGAATATTGCTGCCCTCGGTTACAAACGCTCCGCTTACGGGTACCATATCGCGCAGCGGGCGTTCAATTCCGTCAAAGATGTTGGAGATGATGCCCGGACCCAGCGTTGCGCACACGGGCGCTCCCGTGGGGACGACAGGCTCGCCTATCTTCAGACCCGACGTGTTCTCGTAGACCTGAATGGTTGTAAATTCATCATTTACGCCAATGACCTCACCGATAAGCTTTCTGTCGCCAACATAGACCATTTCCAGCATGGAGAAATCGCGCGTATCGGCAACCTTTACGACAGGGCCGTTTATGGCATATATCTTATTCAATCGGTTTCATTCCTTTCAGTGAGTTGAGTTACAGTCTTAACTCGGACTTGAGCGAAAATGCCTTGCGTTCTTCTGCTACCGCCTTGTCAAGAGTAAGGTCGATATACAGATTCTTTTCGCTGCACGACGCGCATATTCCACCCAGTACAATAGATGTATCCTGCTTAACAACACAGGAGGTAAGCTTTTTTACAAGCTCTGTATCAGCTGGGCGGGCGTATATGGTTGTGCCGTCGTCAAGAGAAATCTCTGCGCGAACCCTGTCGAGCATACGCTTGATGTATTCCTCGTATTCTGCGCTTGCGGCAAACTGCGCTGTTTCCTTCTCGATTTCTGTGAAGAATTCATCGACAAGCTGCTTGCGGTGTGCGATTACCGCGATTTTTGTATCATAGTCGCATTTGGAGATGTTCTTTTTGAAGCTTGCTTCAAAGCGGCTTCTCTCGGCTCGTATTTCGTCAAGAGCCTCCTGCTGCGCAGCATTGCTTCTTAATTTGCCTGCGGCTTCTTTCTTTGCCTGCATTTCGGATGTAATGCGGGTGATATCTGCCTGTGCCTGCTCGTCTATTGCTCGGCTGAACATTTCCAGCTTTTGTTTGTTATCCATGCGTGTGACCACCTTTCTGCGGTAAATCAGAGCTTGATACCGATTGCTTCTTCAACATAGCGGCTGATAGCAGCAGTGATATCGGAGCTTCCGTGTCTGTCGGGTATCTCAACGATTAGCGGGCGGGTTCTGCTCAGCTTGTATTCGTACACGCGGTCGCGGCACATTTCAACCAGCTTTTCGGTCAGCAGCACTATTGCGATTTCTTCATCGGTGAACGCCTTTTCAAGCGCAGCGACAGTCTGCTCTGCCGAGTGAACGATTTCACCCTCAATTCCCGCGATTCTCATACCCATTAGTGTATCGGCATTGTCGCTGATAAGGTAGAATTTCATAATGTATTCCTTTTATTAACCGAACAGGATAAGGATTGAGATAAGCAGACCGTAAATAGCAACACCCTCACCCAGAGCAACGAAGATAAGCGCCTTTGTAAAGGACTTCTCGTTCTCGCTTACTGCGCCGATAGCTGCGGGAGCGGCGTTACCAACCGCAATACCCGTGCCGATTGTAGCCATACCTGTGGAAAGAGCTGCTGCAAGGTATTTCATACCCTCTGTAAATCCGTCTGTTGCTGCAGCAGCGCCGGCTGCTGCGCCTGCCTCTGCAAATGCGCCGGTCATGGGAATTACGGTCATAAGTACCATAACACCGATAAACGAGAATACATTTGTGAGGATTACGCGCTTTCTGTTGGTGATTTTGCCCTCCTTCTGCTTTTTAAGGCTGATGACGAGAGGCAGCAGGATTGCTGCAAGAGCCGCAAGGGGCATTGTGAAAAGAAGAATGGTTTCCATAGTTTTTATCCTCCGGTTAATTAGTTTTCAGTTTCAAATTTAATATCAATTGGTGCAAAGCCGTGACCGTCGCCTGCATAGAAGCGGCTGAATATTTCGTAGAACTCCAGACGGAGTACCTGAATGCCGACCAGCAGACCCTCGACGCCCATAACGATTATGTTGCCGATAATGTAAGTGATTACAGTACCGACGGTGATTTCCTCCGTGCCGCCCGCAAGCTGTGCCACAACCAGCATCATGCCCGCGTGGCTCATTATAAAGCCGCCTATTCGCAGAAACGACATCGTGTTGGAGAGGTAACTCAGCGCAGCTTCAAACATCTCGATAAAGTTCTCGATTATGAAGTTGCCCACAGATACCTTTTCGGCAGGCTTGGTATGTGTGATGAGATTTGTCAGCGGATGCTTGAAGAATATCAGTACGGCGGGCAGTGCAATCAGCAGAATAATGTAGGCGGGAGTCATAAGATTCATGCCGAACATCAGAGTTGTTACCGCGCCGACAACGATTGCGGAGTACAGTATAAATCCGCACAGACCGTTTACGCTGAACAGCGCCTCGCCGAGATTTTTGTTCTTGAACGAAAGCACGGTATTTATGCCAATCGAAATCAGAATAAATACAACGCCCAGCGCGAGAGCTGCGATAAGCAGCGTTGTCGCTACCTGGAATATATTGTGCGGCTGCTCCGTGTAGCCCAATAACCGCCAGATATTTTCGCGGTGGAAGAACGGCGGGATAATTGTTTCAATTCCGAATACCGAGCCGTAAAGCACACCGAACGCCGCAGAGAACAGACCTATCCTTGTCATAATGGGAGCAAGTCCGTTTTTGGTGGTCTTTGAAAGAATCAATCCGAGAATTGAAATTACCAGTCCCTGTCCCAAATCGCCGAACATAATGCCGTACATCAGGCAGTAGGTGAAAGCAACGTACGGGGTGGGGTCAAGCCCGCCGTAGCGCGGCAGACCGTACATCTTTACATACAGCTCAAACGGGCGTGTCAATACGTTGTTTTTCAGCAGCGTGGGAACATCGCTCGAAGCTCCCTTGCGCTCAATGGGCATCTCCAGCGCCTGCGCGCCCTTTTTACCGAGTTTTTCAACCAAAGACTTGCTTTCCTTAGTGGGGCAGTAGCCCGTGAATGTGTATCGCTCGCCGGAAATCAGCGCTTTTTTGCGAAGCTCGAAGCAATCGGACTTGAATTTCAGCTTGCTTAGCATTGCCAGAAGCTCCGTGCGGTTATTCTCGGTGAAGTATGCAAGCTCGGTTTCGAGGTTCTGCTTGAGCTTTTCCTCATCCTCGATTATTTTTTCGAGCGTCTGCTCGGTTTCCTCCGCGTCGGAGTCGAGATAATCGGGCAGGTGAGTGCGCTCAAAGAACAGCGAGTTCATAATTGCGTCGGCAAATTCCGCCGAGCTTACGGGCGCGAGGTAGATTCCCCATACATACTGACCGTTGTTCTCAAACGGAATGAACGTAAAGCACTTTGTGGTGTAATAATCCAGCTTGTGAATGTTATCCGCGGGAAGTCTGCCAATCCTTAGCTTAACATATTTCAGCCCGAACAAGTCTCTGAAGCTTACGTTAAGCCCCTTAAAGTGCAGAATGTACGCTGCAATCTGCTTGTGCTCATCAAGTGATGCCAGCAAGCCGTCGTATTCGCTTTTCAGCTTGCTGTAATCGGCGTCAAGCTCCTCGCAGCGCTGTTCAAACTCCGCACCCGATTCCTGCTTTACGCTGTCGTACCCCGTAAATTCGGGGGTGATGCCAAGCCCTGTTACAATGTCGTGCAGCTTTGCGTAGACAGACGCGTACGGATTCTGCTCATTCAGATTGCGCAGAACGCCGCTGCCTGTTCCGACTGCCTCTGTCAGCTGAAACATTCGGCTTTCACAGCACACCATAAGCGCGGCATCAAGGTCATCCCTCTTTCCCTCGACCGAGATAAGGGACATTTTTTCGATACCCAATTTATAAAGCACCGCCTTTCTTTTGGAAGCCCGTATATCTTTTTTGGCTTCGGTTAATTATCAATAAACCAGCATTTCCAGTATTTCGCTGCTGCTCATATCGTATCGAGTTCCCTCGATTATGGTTTTGATGTTGTTCAACTCTGTGTAAAGGCACTCCGTCAGCGCATAGTACACTGTTGAAGAATTCTGCGACAGACGCATGATTCTGCGAAGATAATCAAGGCTGATTTTTTCGGTCAGCTGTTCAGCCGTGCCGAAAACCGCCGAGTCATCTGTGCGGTAGCCTATTGCCGCAAGCTGCTGCTCCAGCTGATGAATGTCCTCAACCTGCGCCAGCTTGTCTATTGCCTCGGAATTAAGCCTGTATCTGAACGGCAGCAGCTTTTCCTTCAGCTGCCGTGAATCCGCTCCCGAAAAAGCTTTCATTCGGCAGTACGAAACAACATTTATCATATCAATGCTGCGCAGAATGCACTTTTTCAGCTCGGATTTCTGCGAGCCCCGTGCATTCTTTTCAAGCGTTTTCAGGCAGGAGAGATAATGCGCGGTGTATAGTCTGCGCTCGCACTCGTTGATGTTCAGATTTCCGCTTTCCTGCGCGCTTGCAAGCAGCTTTCGCAGAGGCTTTTCGTAGCGCGTACCCTCCAGCTTGTCCATGATATCCGCAAAGCTTTCGGATGTTCCCAAAGCCAGCAAATCAACCGACGAATGCTTGGTAAGGAACAGCGGTAATTCTGAAATAAACTTTATCGTAGAGCCTGCTGCAACGCCCTCGATAGCGGTGATAATCTGCTTTGCCTCAAGCTGTGAGATTATAAACTCAAACTGCATTCGGCTTTCGCTGAAATCAAATCTGTGAAACCGCTCGAAAATATCGAACACGGCGTTTTGTGCAAGAGCCTCCAGCTGACCGCGGTGAATCGTCTGGGGATTTGCCTTTGCCATTGCCTTTTCGTAGCGTTCTGTCTGCCGGAGATATTCGCAAACCTCTGCAAGCGAGGTTTTGGCTGCAAGCTGAACGTAATCCTCATACGTCAGCGACTTGCCGAAAACTGCGCGCGCTTTTGCGCTGACTGCATTTGATGACGGCATATCAGACACCTGTTATCCTTTGCATAATTTCGCTGTGCCATTCCTGCCTGTGTTGGTCAAAAATCGCGTCAAGCTCGTCGGTTTTCTGCTTGATGGCGCTTTGCGTGCCCTCCAGCCTTTCTTTCAGAATCTGCTCCTGCTTTGTGCGGTACTCGTCAAGCTCTGTGCGCTCATGCGCAATAAGCTCGCTGCTTGTGCGCTGCGCGTCCAGCGCGGAGCTTTCCAGCTGCCTGCGGAATTCTTCGGTCTTTTGCTCAACGCTCGCCGCCGCTTTTTTATCCAGCTCAATAATCTGCTGCAATAATTCCATGTGTTGCACCTGCCTTATATAATGTGTTTCCCACAAAATCACATACTAAAAAATACCTATATAATTCTATACCTATTTATAATTAAATTCAATAGGAAATTTAGATAAATAATATTCTTTTTTTTACCCAATCTTCGTAACTGTGTAATATTTGCCGCGGTATATATTGTATGTACATTTTGATATAATTTTCAAAAATCTATTGACAAGGCAGAGTTTGTGTGCTATAATACAACTGTACTAATACAAATAGTACAGATAATACAGACAGCAAAGGAGGTAATACACTTGCTTGATATCAGGCTGGAGGGCAAGCTGCCGATATACGAGCAGCTTTACAAGGGCATTTCGGGGATGATAACCTCGGGGCTGCTTAAGCCCGACGAAAAGCTGCCTGCGGTGCGCGAGATAGCAAAGCAGCTGGGGGTTAATCCTAACACTGTGCAAAAGGCGTACGCGCAGCTGGAAAATGC
This sequence comes from Oscillospiraceae bacterium, assembly GCA_051882575.1. GTDB lineage: Bacteria > Bacillota > Clostridia > Oscillospirales > Ruminococcaceae > CAG-115. The sequence goes on along the minus strand of JBJESB010000122.1, from coordinate 73,625 downwards.
GGGATTTATCTATTCCATACCCGCAAAGGGCAGCTATGTATCTGCGGGCGAGGGTTTGGCGCAGTCGCTGCACAGGGAAGCACTGGAAAAGATTCGCGCAGCGCTGGAGGAAGCAAGAAATAACGGGGTTACAATAGATGAAATCCGCGGTATGACTGCGGAGGTTTGGGGGTATGGCAATGATTGAGATAAATGATGTAGTAATGGTATTTGACGACCGCGCCGCGCTTGACGGAGTAAGTCTTAAGATACCCGAGGGTACGGCGTATGGTCTGCTGGGCTCAAACGGCGCGGGAAAATCCACGCTGTTAAGGCTGCTGACGGGAATCTACCGCCCGCAGAGCGGTTCGGTAAAGATTGACGGCGAGGATGTCTGGAATAACGTTAAGGTCAAGGACAGGGTGTTCTTCATCAACGACGAAACCTCGCAGTTTGACCACATGACGGTGAACGAGATGAAGCGTTATTATAAGCGTTTTTACTCGGGCTTTTCCGACGAGCTTTTTGAAAAGCTGCTGGGAACGGTGGGACTTCCGCGCGACAAGCGGCTGAACACATTCTCAAAGGGCATGAAGCGTCAAGCGGCGGTAATATGCGGAATTTCCTGCAAAACTCCGTATCTGTTCCTTGACGAAGCGTTCGACGGACTTGACCCCACAATGCGCATAATCGTAAAGCAGATGCTGATTGACGCAATGCTGGATAATCAGCTTACGGTAATATTCTCCTCGCACAATCTCAACGAAATCGACGAATTCTGCGACCGTGTGGGGCTTATGCACGCGGGCGGGATGATATTCGACCGCGAGCTTGACAGCGTAAAGGGCAGCGTGGTTAAGATTCAGACCTCGTTTGACAAGCCGGTTACAGAGAGCGACCTTTCTGCGATTGAGGTTCTGCACACGGAGAATGTCGGCAGTATTATGAACATAATTGCGCGCGGCGACCGCAGCGCAATCCGCGCGGAAATCGAGAAGCTTTCGCCGAAGCTGTATGATGAGATTCCGCTTAATCTGGAAGAGATATTCGTTTACGAAATGGAGGTGTTGGGCTATGACAGCAAAAAGCTCGGATAATCTGAAGCTGCTGAAGAACATCAGCTTTGCGAAATTCGGAACTTACTACAAATATAAGATAAGCAAGCAGATTCCCGCCGTTGTGCTTGTTACGATAATGGCGTTTCTGGGATTCCCGCTCTATGCGTTTTCGATGTATATGGTAAGCGTAAGTCATGCCGCTTGGCAGAATGCGTTAGCGAGTGCTTCCCTGCCGCAGTCGATTGAGGCACAAGAGATAATAGAGCCGCTGAAAAGCGCTTTTGAAATGTGGAAATCCCTTTATAGCATTGCGCCCATGATTCTGATTTTGTCGGCAATCGGCTTGTTTATCGCGGTATATGTGGTTATGCACAGCTTGTACCGCTATATCAGCGGCAAGCGCTTTGTGGATATGGATTACTCGCTGCCTGTATCGGATGATACGCGCTTTTTCGGTGATTTGCTGGCGGGGCTTACGATAATTGTCGTACCCGTGCTGGCGTCAATTATTACAACAATTGCATTTAATGCCGCAACTGATTTTAACTGTCTGTTTGCGCTGGATAACTACGGCTTCCGTGAAATGCTTGCTTTCATTCCGCGAATGGCTTGGATTGAGCTTGCGGCGCTGATAATGTTCTATGTGTTCTCGCTTATGATTGCCGTGTGCTGCTCGCGCACAGTTGAAGCAAGAACCGTGCCGCTGACAGTAAACTTTGCGGTTCCCGCAATAATCTTCTGCATTACTTGGATGTGCGACACCTCGTTCTTCGGCAGCGCATTCAGCCTTTCCTGTGATACTTTTGCGCTTCTGATAATGACCTCGCCGTTTGGCATGATTCTGGGAGCGTTTGGAAATTACACCCTAAGCGCTGTCACAATAAATTCCGCAGCCGACACAGGTAGGGTTATATTTCTGACTGCGGGCGAGTGGGTTGGCGTAATAGTAATGACGGTGCTGTTCGCGGCTGTCGGTTATGTGCTGTTTAAGCTGCGCCGCAGCGAGCGCGTGGGCACGCCCTATGCTTACAAACCTATGCGGCATATTGTGCCCGCGCTTGTAACGGCTTCGGTGGTTTGTATTCTGTTTACGATTGAGCATTCGGCGTCGATTTACAGCTTTGGCAGCCTGCTTCAAAAGCTGTTGTTCTCAAAACAAAACATAGGCTGGCTGGTTGCGATTGCCTGCATTACATTCGTGCTGTTCCTTGTAATGGAGATAGTCAGCGGCAAGGCGTTCAAGCGGTTCGGGTTCACACTGTTGAGATACATCGCAACTCTTGCGGGCAGCTTTGTGGTGTACCTTGGCGTGATTCTGGCGGGAAATGCGATAAACGAGAATTACATTCCGTCGGCGGCGGATGTTGAAAAGGTTTATGTGTCGTACTCCGGAAGTATGCTGGGGCTTAATTCCGAATTTAACGCTGCGGAGGATATCGGCAACATTGTTGAGATTCAACGTGATACCCTCAAAGAACACAATTCTGACAGCACCAACAGTATTCACATCATATACAAGCTGAAAAACGGCAAATCGGTAAATCGTATCTATTACCCGTCGGATGATATGACTGAACGCATTACGCGTAAGCTAATGGAAAGTGGCGCTTTGGAAAGCCAATACCGGCTGCACGGAACCTACACCTATGTTTATGACAGCTCTTCGCCTTACCCTGAAATCGAAATGAAATCAGAGTCAATGCTTGAGCCGGATGTTGAGTTCCTGTGCGTATTCGACGGAGACGGAAAGCTGCTTGGCGTTGACCCGCTTACACTGTACCAAGCAATCATTCTCGATGCGCGCGATACAAGATATGACGATTATTTCAACGATACCGAAAAGCGCAAGGATGTCCGTGTGATATTCAGCTATCATGTGAACGGGGATAGCGAGCAGGAAGAGTTTGAAATACCCGGCTGCTTTAAGCGCACAAACGAGCTTCTGGCGCAGTGCGGCATTGAGTTTGATATCGACCTGAACGAATTCGGCGCGGCTGTGCTGGTTCACAACAACATACAAATAGCGAATGATTACAAGTACAGATGGATTCATTCCGATAATGCCGCCGAGGATTATTATAACAACAGCGTTGTAGTCCCGCTTGACAGCGCGCTGTTCACAGAGCTTTACGGCTATGGCACTACCAACCGCGGACCTATGAAAAACTATGGAGAGGTTGATGAGGATTGGCTTCTGTTCCTTGTTTACAAGGACAAGGTGAACTGTTGCTATCCGCTGGGCAAGGTGCTGGAAGAAGCGGGCATACCCGATAATAACAATTACGGTCGGGGTGACTACGATTTTGCCGGAGCCGACACTGCTTACGGTGATGTAAACGTCGGGTATTACGACTATGAGTATAATGCTCAACTGTACAATAATACTTGCGTGCTGCGCATTCCGGCACAGTACGCCGACCGAGCCTCCGAAATATTCGCGGGCTTGAAGAACTGATACCTCCCTCCCCCCATTATATTATGATGAGCCGTCCTTCGGGGCGGCTCATCACAGTCTGTCGATAAAGCCCCGTCTGCGGTGTTGCTCCGCGCCATGACAGGCACAAAGCCTAGTCATGGCGCGGGCTCCTAGCATCCGGAGCTTTCTCGCCACCCTGTTATACTTTTTCGGCAGAGAATAAGCGGCATATTATTCACGCGGATTGTCATAAATGTAGAAATTTATAATAACATACTGTGGAAAATATACAAAAAACTATTGTTTTAGTAAAAAACGCTGACAAAATATTCTATAATTCCACAAAAAAGCCAATGTGAGATTGAAAATATTGTAAGCAAAATGATGAAAATAAAAAAAATTCCTTGCAATATTAAAAGAGATGTAGTATAATTTATAATACGGATAACCATGTAAAACTTTAGCAGAATATTAAGCAAATTGAGTAATAAATTAACCAAAGGAGAATGGGAATGGCTCTATTTGATACCACCGCGTTCAGAATAACCGAGCAGGGCTTGTCGGTGCTGTGGCAGAAGCAGCAGGTGATTTCGCAGAATATCGTAAACGCCGACACACCCGATTACAAGTGCAAATACCTTGAATTCAGCGGCGTGCTGCGCGACAAGCTGCGCGCCAACGGAACAGTCGGCAAGGAGCTGGGCATTGATATGGCGGTAATTACCGACACAACAACCAACGACCAGTATGACGGCAACAATGTTGACAGCGACGTGCAGGCGGCAGAACTCGCCAGAACGCAGATTCAGTATGACGCGCTGATAAATCAGATGAACGGCAACTTTACGCGCATTCGCAGCGCAATGACAACCAAGTGATAACGGAGGTTCGCAATGTTCCTTAATTCAATGAATATCGCCGTTTCGGGACTTTCCGCGGAGCGGTTGAGAATGGATATTATCTCGCAGAATGTTGCAAATGCAGATAATGTTGCAACCCGCCCCGAGGATGCATACAAGCGTCAGGTGGTTGTTTTCGGCGAGGACAAGTCCTTTGATAATATTCTGCGCACAAAGCTTGGCACGGGCGAGGTTCGTCACCAGCGTTTCATACGCTACAACGGCGTGCAGGTTATGCAGGTAATCGAGGATGAAACTCCCGCAGAGCCTGTGTACGACCCCACGCATCCGCTGGCTGACGAATGGGGCTATGTGTACGAATCCAACGTTGACATTGCCGCAGAGCAGATAGATATAAAGGAAGCCTCCAATATGTACGAGGCTAACCTGTCGGTGCTTGAGGTAATCAAGCAGATGGCGCAGAAGGCTCTGCAAATAGGCAAGGGCTGATAACAGCAGTAAGAAAGGATAGATTATAATGGAACTGATTCCGATAGCGCAGCTTCAGGCAATGGAGCCAATGCGTTCCATGAATATTACGGCGGAGGAAGTAGCTTTCCAGACGCAGGATGCCTCATTCCTTGATATTTTCAGAGGTATGGTGGACAATGTTATTACAACCAACGAGCAGGTTGACCGCGACGCGATTGACCTTATGCTCGGCAATATAGACGACCTTGCAGCGGTTGAGGCAAACATTGAAAAAGCAAACACCGCTGTTGACCTGCTTGTTACAGTCAAAAACGAGGTTCTCAGCACATACAATTCTATCATCAATATGCAGATTTAACGCTTGATGAAGTCTAATACCTCGGAGGTCATTATTTAATGAACGAAAAAATCAAGGGCGTTTTCACAAAGGTCAAGGAAAAGTGGATAGACTTCTCCCGCGCGACCAAGGTGTTGATTATCTCCATACCGATAGCGCTGATTGCTATTATAATAGTACTTGCGGTGCTGCTTAACCATAAGGATACCGTGGTGCTGTATTCCGGACTTTCCACAAGCGAGGCTTCTGCGATTGCGGGTGTTTGCAGCACAATGGGCATTGAGAATGTTACATACAACAGCGCGGGCGAGGTTATCGTGCCGCAGGAGCAGGCAGATTATCTGCGTATGCAGCTTGCTTTGCAGGGCTACCCCTCGGACGCTACCACTACCTACGAAATCTGGAATACAGGCGTGGATTTGTGGTCTACGGATGCAGACAAGCGAATGGTTGCAAAGCAGCAGCTTGAGCAGCGCCTCGGCGCTACGCTTACACAGATTAACGGCGTGCAGTCTGCAACGGTTCTGCTTACAATTCCCGATAAGAAGGACTATGTAATTGTTTCCGACAAGGAGCCTGCGAGCGCGTCGATTCAGCTCCGACTTGCAGCAGACAAGAATCTCTCCAACAGTGAGGTTCGTGCGATTTACCGCCTTGTTCTGCACGCAGTTGAGGGCTTGCAGCTGGAGAACATCTCGCTTACTGACCAGAATGCAAATCTGTACTACTGGGTTTCCGAAGAGGATGACAAGACAGATGAGGATAAATCCGGCACTATTGTCGGCAGAAAGCGCCTTGAATTCCAGCGCGAGTTCCAAGAGGTGCTGATTGAAGCATTGGATGACTTCCTCACAAAGGTATATGGCAAAAACGGATATGCGATAAATGTTACGGCGCTGCTTAACTTTGACGACAAAAAGGTTACTGCCGAGGAATTCTTCCCTGACGGCGATACCCATGAGGGCGTAATAAATCACCAGCAGCACGTTACAGAGGCAATCGGCGAGGACATCAACGGCGGCGTTGTCGGCGTTTACGGCAATGCGGATGTTTCTCCAGATTATCCCACCTTCAACGGTCTTGAGGAAGGCGACGCATACTATTATAATAAGGATGAAATTCAGTACTCCGTAACCAACATTGTTACAGAAACGCTCAAGGACGGCTTCTCTATTGACAGAATCAGCGTTGCGCTGATGGTGAACGAAGCGAGCATGACGCAGACAGAGCGTGAGAATCTGGAGAAGATTGTAGCAATGGCGGCAGGAACGGATGTTTCCAATGTTGCGGTTTACAATACCTCTTTCGCGCTTGGCGGCGCAGGCGGAACAACAGTGAATGCAGGCGACAGCCACCTGATTATCACACCCGGCGTTGACAGCTACCGCGATTTGCTGCTGTATGTTGTAATTGCACTGGGCGCACTGCTGATTATTCTGCTTATACTCTCGCTGCTGATGAGCAAATCGAGAAAGAAGAAAATCAGACGCAAGCTGGAGACTGCGGCTGCAAATGCAGCGGCGGGCGGTGTTGGCGGAGTATCCGCGCAGGGCGCTGTTCAGGGCTCGGAGAGCGCAACTCCCGAAGAGGTCGATTTCAATATCGCAAGCCTTACAGAGGAAGCAGGCAAGGATTCGCGCGAGACTATTCTCAAGCGTGAAATCAGCGATTTTGCAAAGACAAACCCCGAGATTCTGGCACAAATCATCAAGAATATGCTAAGAGACGATTAAGCACCGAATGTTACAGGAGGCGGTTTTATGGCAGAACAGCAAAACTCCAAGGATGCAATTACCCCCGCAAAAAAGGTCGCGCTTGTAATTGCGGCTCTGGGCGCGGAGAACGCATCTTATGTATATAAGCACCTTGCAGACGACGAGGTGGAGGCTATTTCCGTAGAGCTTGCAAGGTTGGATTACCAGCCGATTGAGGTTGTTGAGGAGGTTCTCAACGAGTTTTATGAGCTGTGCCTGACACAGAAGGTTGTAACAGAGGGCGGTGTGGACTACGCTCGCTCGATTCTGGAAAAGGCATTTGGCACAGAGGCGGCGGATTCGCTGCTTAACCGCATCACAAAGCAGCTTCAGACCAAGTCGTTTGACTTTGTGAGAAAGGCGGACTATAAGAATCTGCTTGCAATAGTGCAGAATGAGCATCCGCAGACAATTGCGCTGATTCTTTCGTATGCGCGTACAGACCAGGCGTCTGCAATTCTCGCGGAGCTGCCTAAGGAAAAGCGCGTTGACGTTGTAGAGAGAATTGCCCGCATGGACCGCGCTTCACCCGAGGTTGTAAAGTCTATTGAGATGGCTCTTGAGAAGAAGTTTGCAAGTCTTGTCACCATGGATTCCATGGAGGTTGGCGGTATCAACTATGTTGCTGAAATTATGAACAATGTTGACCGTGCAACAGAGAAGTACATCTTCGACGAGCTTTCTGCGCGTGACCAGAAGCTGACAGACCTTATCAAGCAGAAGATGTTCGTGTTCGAGGATATCGTAAATCTCGACCCGAAGGCAATTCAGGAGTTTACAAAGCAGGTCGAATCCAACGACCTTGCAATTGCAATCAAGGGCAGTACGCAGGAGGTTGCCGAGTGTATTTTCTCGAATATCTCCACTCGTGCGCGTGAGAGCTTGCAGGCTGATATTGAGTATCTGCACAATGTTCGTATGCGTGATGTTGAGGAAGCTCAGCAGCGTATTGTGGCAATCATCAGAAAGCTTGAGCAGGACGGCACGCTTACCATTTCGCGTGGCGGCGGCGGTGACGAGTTCATTGCATAAGCTGGGGGAATATTGTGGCAGTTTATAAAAGAAGCTCAGTGATTTACGGCGGCGGCGTGGATATCGGGAATACGATAGTACCGCCCGTAAGGCGCGAGGAACCCAAAGCAGCGGCAGAGCCCGCACAGGAAGCTCCCAAAGCAGAGCCGAAGCCCGAGCCTACTGTTGACGAGATACGCGCCGAGCTTGCTTATCAGGCTATGGAGCTTGAGCAGCAGCGTCAGGAGCTTGCCAAAATCCGCGACAGCTACATAGAGCAGGGCAAGCAGGTTATAATCGACGCAAAACAGCGGGCTGATGCGATAATTCAGAATGCCCATGACAGTGCGGCTCAGATTACGGCGCAAGCCGAGCAGAGCAAGGCAGACATTCAGATAAAGGCAAAGGCAGAGGGCTTTGAGCAGGGAAAAAAAGACGGCGTAGAGGCGGTTCTTGCGGCAGGCAGGGATGTTCTGGGCGAGGTAAAAACGCTCTGTGAGCAGATAGTCGCCGAAAAGGGCGAATTGTTTGACCGCTATGAAAAGGACATCTTTGATACCGTGATGACCATAGCGAATAAGGTTACGCTGGGCAGTATGGCGGTAAAGGATGCCACAGCGGCGAAAAAGCTGATTAAGCAGGCGGCAAAGGATTTCCGCTCGGCGCAGCGGATAAAGATAACGCTGAACAAGACCGAAGCGACAGAGGAGCTTGCAGGCGACTACGAGTATCTGAAGGAGCTTTGCGGCGGAAGCGCAGCGATTGAGATAGAGCTTATGGAGAATGCGGAAGAGGGTACGGTTATTGTGGAGGCAGACGGTGAGATAACCGACGCGGGCATTATGACGCAGCTTCGCATGATACAGGAGCTTGGCAGGGGTAAATTCCGCAGTTCGTCGGCAAAAAAGACTTCGCGCAAAAAGAAGTCTGAGGATTCGGCGGAATCGGAGGAATAACGCATACTATTAACGGAGGGCAGGCAGTTGGATTTTGAGGGATTCCGCGAGGCGGTAACAAAAAGCGATACCTTCCGTTACATGGGCAAGATAGAAAAGATAGTCGGCATGACTATTGAGGCAAGCGGTCCGCAGTGCAGCATAGGCGATGTGTGCAGAATTTATTCCAAGGACATGAAAACGCATATCCGTGCTGAGGTTGTGGGCTTTAATAAAGAAAAAGTGCTGCTTATGCCGTACACCGAAATTGAGGGAATAGGTCCCGGAAGCATTGTTGATAACACGGGCGATAAGCTGAATGTCCGCGCAGGCGAGGGGCTTATCGGGCGAATTGTTGACGCTGCGGGAAATCCTCTTGACGGCGGCGGAGAGATAGATTACACCGACGAGGTATCCATCACGGGAACACCCGCGAATCCGTTTGAGCGCCCGCCGATAAAGGAAACGATTCAGCTGGGCGTAAAGGCGATTGACGGCTTGCTCACCATGGGCAAGGGTCAGAGAATGGGCATTTTTGCGGGCTCGGGCGTTGGAAAGTCAACGCTTATGGGCATGATTGCGCGAAAGGTCAAGGCTGATGTGAACGTTATTGCTCTGGTGGGCGAGCGTGGCAGAGAGGTTCGCGAATTTATCGAGCGTGATTTAGGTCCCGAGGGCATGGCGCGTTCGGTGCTGGTGGTTGCTACCTCAGACCAGCCCGCCATGATGCGAAGCAAATGTCCGCTTACCGCAACGGCAATTGCAGAGTACTTTATGAAGCAGGGCAAGGATGTGCTGCTGATGATGGATTCCCTGACGCGATACGCAATGGCGCTGCGCGAGGTGGGATTATCCACGGGCGAGCCCCCGATTGCAAGAGGCTACACTCCTTCAATATACAGCAATCTTCCGAAACTTCTGGAGCGCGCGGGTAATTTTCCGCAGGGCTCTATAACGGGTATCTACACCGTGCTTGTTGAGGGCGACGACACCAACGAGCCTATTGCAGATACAGTCCGCGGTATTATTGACGGACACATTATTCTTTCGAGAAAAATTGCGGCGCAGAATCACTACCCCGCAATTGACATACTCCCCAGTGTAAGCCGTCTGATGTCGGAAATCGTAACCAACGAGCATAAGGCAGCGGCGGGAAAACTTAGGAATCTTCTGTCGCTTTACAATAACAATTCCGATTTGATTTCAATCGGAGCATACAAGCACGGAACAAATCCCGCGCTTGACGAGGCGATACGGAAGATTGACAAAATCAACGAGTTCCTTATGCAGGAGGTTGGCGAGGCTTATACCTATGAAGAAACGGTTCAGCTTTTGTATAAGGCTGTCGGTGACGAGAAGGGCTGATAAATGAAGAAATTCACCTTTACGCTGCAAAAGCTTATGGATTTCCGCGAGCAGGAGCTTGACAGGCAGAAAAACACGCTGGGGCTTCTCAGAGTGGAGCTTCAGAGAATTTACGATGAGACAGATGAGCTTCGCACCAAAATTGCGCAGCAGAGCGCAGAGCTTGAAGAGTTGTGCTTTAACGGCGCGCAGGCATTTGAGATATCCATTCGCAAACGTTACATAGTATCGCTGCAGCAGGAGATACACGCCAAGGAGTATCAGGCGACGGTAAAGCAGCAGGAGATTGAAAAGCAGCTTGGCGTGGTAGTGGAAGCCACTAAAGATGTTCGTACACTTGAAAAGCTGGAGGAAAAGCAGCTGGAGGAGTACAAGGCTGCGGCGACGAAGGAAAACGAGAGCTTTATCGAGGAATTTGTTTCCAATGCGTCGGCTCGCGGCAATTAACATGGTATCGGGGCGAGAGCCTTTGATATATATTACAATTGAATAAGGAGGTGAGAAACAGTGGCAGTATCGCTTAATACGAGTACTTCCCGAAGCGATTTTATGATTTCGGATGCGGCGATTCCAAAGCGCATGGAGGAATTGGAGCAGGCGGAGCAGTCAAACGCTTTTGCGGATATTCTGGGCGGTATTGGCGTGCAGACGGTTAATGCAGATTCGGATTCTGCGGATTCGGAGGCAATGAAGCTGATTCAGGCTGTTGCAAACGGCGAAATGACCCTTGATGACGTGGATATGGAGCTGATTCCCGAGGATGTGTTCAAGCGGATTGCAGAGCTGCTGAAGCTTAATCCCGAGGATTCCGACGAGGATACCGCGGATATGCAAAATGTGGCGGCAGAGCTTGCAGCGATGTTCATAGCACAGCCCGAGGTGATTGCGGATGATAAGTCGGCAGAGCTTACGGAGCTTACGGGCGCAGCGGTTGAAACGCTAGAAACGGTCGAAACCGATGCTGCAATAGTGCCGGCAGAGCTTTCCGTACAGGATATGTCGGAGCAGATTCCCGCAGAGCAGTTTGCGGCAGAACAGACCGAGGCTGCAACAGAGGCTGTTGCCGAGCAGGTAATTCCTGCAACCGAGCAGACAGCACAGGTGGCGCAAGCCCCCAAAACCGAGGTCAGACAAAAGCCCGAAGCCAAGCAGGTCGGCGAAAGCAAGCCTAATGCAGAAATGCAGGCGGCGGAGCAGCAGACCGAAATTCCCGTGCAGATGAACGAGCAGACCGAGGGTGACAGCTTTAATCAGACGATGCAGCGCAGCGAAACGCCCGCGCAGATTAGTTCGGAGCAGCCCGAGCAGGCAGAGCAGAAGCTGTTTGAAAGCGCAGAGCTTACGGTAACCGAGCGCAAGGAGCAGCCCGAAACGTCACAGCAGACAGAAGCTCCCGTAATTCGCGCCGCAGCGGTAAGCGAGCGGGTGGTAGAAAAATCCGACGAGCTTATTATGCTGAAAAATGCGGTAAAGCGCACACCGACCGAAGCAGGCGCAGAGCTGATTCGCGCTGAAATCCCGGTAAACATTCCCGCAGCGGAAATGCCCGAGGTAAAGCCTACGGAAGTGCTTGAGCAGGTTGAGGTAAAGCTGACGGAGCTGGTTCAGCAGGCAAAGCAGGGTGTGACAGAGTACACGCTGACGCTGAATCCCGAGGAACTGGGCAGGATTACCGTTAAGATGACCAAGGCATCCGACGGAGCAGTTTCGGTATCAATCGCAGCGGAAAACTCAAGAACGCAGCGCATACTTGAGGAGAACGGAGCAATGCTTCAAAGCTCGTTGAGACAGCATGGCATTCAGCTTGAAAGCTGGCAGACGGTAAACGAATCGCAGCAGGATATGCACGCAGAGGATTATCGCGGCAGCAGAGGCAATCAGTATCAGGGCGAGGAGCAGCATGAAAATCCCGAAACGGATGACGGCGAGAGCTTCTCGGAGATTATCGCAAATATGTAAACGAAAGGAGGAAATGAAATGGCAGACATTCTGGCGCCCGGTTATCTTTCCAGCGCGGATATGATTAAGTATAACCGCGAAAAGTACGCCGATAAGTTCAAGGATTCAAACGAGGAGCTGATTACCTCGGAAACCTTTCTTAATCTGCTGGTTGCGGAAATGACCAACCAAGACCCGCTGGAGCCTACATCCAACACCGAGTTTGTAACGCAGATGGCGACAATGACGCAGCTTCAGTACGCAAAGGACAGCAGCATCAATTCGCTGGGTACATACGCTTCTTCGCTGGTTGGAAAGACGGTTACGGCATCAAAGATGGACGGCGCTAATCTGGTTACGCAGACGGGCGTTGTGACGGAGATAAACAAGGTCAGCGATACGGAATACAATTTCCTTATCAACGGCGTGACATTCTCGTTAAGCAACATTAAGTCGGTCAGCACAACGGTTGACAGTGATTCTCAGGCGCTTTCGGGCAGCTCTCTGGGCGACTCTATTTCAAGAGCGTCGCTGATGATTGGTATGTACGCAACGGTTAACCCGAAAACCGCAAGCGGCTCGGTGCTTGACGCAGGCGTAATAGAATCGGTTCAGGTGAAGAACGGCGAAATCAGCGTTGTAATCAACGGCATAGCGTATAAGCTGTCCGATGTTGTTGAGGTAAGATATCAGACGCTTCCCGACGTTGAGGAAAACGAAACAGCGGTTGATGCGGTTGAAGAACCCGCAGAGGAAAACGTAGCAACAGATACCGATGATGTTACCGAGGAGGTCCTTGAGGAAGAAACAGCAGACGAGGAAGTAGACGAGGATGTTGAGGATTTGGAGGATATCTCGGAGGACATATCGGATAACGAGTAAGAGCATGGAGGCTTAAAATGCTGATAAGCGAGTATTTGGCGCTTCGCAATCAAATCAGCGTTACCACAGGAAGTACCGTTGGAGCAGTAACCCCCGCAGCGCAGAAGGAACAGGCGCAGGAAGGGGACTTTGCAGCGGCATTAAAATCGGCTCTGGAGGAAAAGCGCGGCGTGGAGTTCTCAAAGCACGCTATACAGCGGCTTGAGGAGCGCAGCATTAACATCACGCAGGGCGATATGCTTGAGCGTCTTAACAGGGGCGTGGAAATAGCAGCCGACAAGGGCAGCAGCGAAACACTTGTTCTTGTGGATTCAAATGCGTTTGTTGTGAGCGTAAAAAACAACAAGGTAATCACCACACTTTCAAACGACGATTTGAAAGGAAACATTTTCACAAATATTGATTCGACCGTTATTATATGAACGGACCTTTATGGAATTCATGCTTCGGCTGTGAATGAGCGGGAGCAAGCGGCGAACGATAAATTTCGGAGGTCAAATTATGGTAAAGTCACTTTATTCAGGCGTATCCGGTCTTAAGACTCACCAGCAGAGAATGGACGTAATCGGTAACAATATCGCCAATGTAAACACAACGGGCTACAAAACCAATGTTGTTACATTCTCCGATATTTACTACCAGACCAAGCGCACACCGTCGGGCACAACCTCAACACTCGGCGGCGTAAACCCCAGACAGGTCGGCTACGGCGTACAGATGAACACAACAACACCCAACATGACGCAGTCGGGCTTTAACTACTCCGACAGCATATATGATTTAGCGCTTGACGGCGAGGGCTTCTTCCAGCTGATGGACGGCGCAGGCAACCTGCTTTACACAAGAGCGGGCGTGTTCAATGTTGACGAGGAGGGCTACCTCGTAAACGCAAACGGTTTCCATGTTCTCGGCGTTTCGGGCGATTCCAACGGTCAGCCCGCGCGCTCGGAGATTATCAGAATTACCATTCCCGATACACAGGCAAAGGCTTCCTCGGCTACCAAGAACATTAACGGCGTTGACGTTACGGTTTCGGTAAACTCCCCGTCGGATAATACCGATATGTCTGTAACCTTTACAGACGGCGACTACCCCTTTGCAACCTACTCGGGCGGTATTCTGAACATTATTTTCGATAAGGACCAGCAGTTTGCTTCGGAGCAGGATTTCCAGAATGCTATCACCGAGGCAATCAACGCAGGCGGTATCACGCTGCCCGATGATGTTTCGCTTATAATCGAGTTCGGCTCTATCCCCGGCACAACCGAGGCGCAGATTGCAAAGACCAAGGGCGAGGGCATCACATGGGAATACACCATGCTCAAGGCTTCGGGCGAGTGGATTGCTTCTTATGTTGACGGCACAACAAACAAGACAGCGGCAATCGGCTTCAACTCAGATGATGAGTCGCTTTCAAACTGCGAGGTTACACTTACCTACGGCACATCAACGGCTGTTGACCTTTCGGGTCTTACATACGATGACGCTACAAAGACATACAGCGGTACGGTTGCTGTAACCGTAGCAGACGATACAACAGCTGCAATCATCAACGACCTTATAAAGACCCAGCTTGCAGCTTCCACAACACTGCCCGATTCGCTTTCGCTTAAGTGTGACGTATTCCGTATGCCCAGCGACCCCACGCTCAGAAGCACGGTGCTTACAACCGGTACAATCAAGCTGGAAACCGCAAAGGAAAAGCAGTTCTCTGTTTCTGCAAAGGCTACCGAGCCCGGCGCATACGCTAACAACTACAAAATCACCTTTGATTACAACGCTACCTACGGCGCAACAAAGGCAGTCTGGGATGAAAACAATCTGCGCATTGTTGTCTGCCCCGATACAACCGTACAGGACATCAAGGACGCAATCACAGCCGCAGCTGACGGCGACCCCAAGAAGCTGCTTGAAATTGAAATCAGCGGACTTGAGGATGCAGGCGGCGTTTCCATGATGAACACAGCCATGAGAAAGGCTCTGTTCGGCGGCAACCCCTCGTTCTCACTGGGTGACGGCGCAGACAGCTTCTTCACAGAGGTTGCAAAGTCGCTTTCTACGTTTAATCTCACAGACGGCAGAACAGGCTCTGCGCAGTCCTACAAGGACCTTGAGAATGTCACGGTACAGAAAGACGGTACGATTATCGGCTATCACTCTGTATTCGGCTACATGACGCTCGGCAGAGTAGATATCGCAACCTTTGATAACCCCAACGGTCTTACACAGGTAGGCGGCACCTGCTTTATGGAAACGGTAGCTTCGGGCGAGGCTAAGCTGTGCATTGCAGGCAGCGAGGGCGCGGGCAATGTCATCTCCATGGCGCTCGAAATGTCTAACGTTGACCTTGCGCAGGAATTCACCGACATGATTACCACACAGAGAGGCTATCAGGCAAACTCCAGAGTAATTACAACCTCTGATACAATGCTTGAGGAGCTGCTCAACCTTAAGAGATAATTTTCTGCCCTCAGCCGGCGGCTAATCCCCGCCGGCTAAACGGGGGTATAAAGGAGAAGTTATGATTTTCCTTACAAAACTTGACGGCAAGGAGATAATGCTTAACGAGCAGCATATCGAATCTGCCAGCGAGACACCCGATACGGTTTTAGTAATGACAAACGGACACAGCTACATTGTCCGCGAGAGCATGAAAGAAATCCAAGACAAAATTGTTGAATTCAACAGGCACTCACGCAGGCGTCTGCACAGAGTGGCGCAGGCAGAAGAGCCTTTGAGATAATAAAAATCGAGAAATCGAAAAAATACTTTAAAGAGAGGGATTGCTTTGAATATTTCAATTCTCGTAGGTTGGGCAATGGCGATAGGTCTAATCATTTTTGGTATTGTCAGCACCGGTGAGATGAAGAGCTTTATCGACCCGTCATCATTCGCTATCACTGTCGGAGGTACGATTGCCTGCCTGATTGCGTCGTTTCCGCTGAGCTATCTTGCAAAGGTACCGAAGAAGTTTGTAATGGCGCTTATGCCGAAAAAGTACAAGCCCGAGAAGTACATCGACCAGATTTTCGAGTATGCCAATGTAGCACGCGGACGCGGTCTGCTGGCGCTTGAGGAAGAGGCAAACAAATGCACGGACGCGTTTTTGAAATCTGCCCTCATGCTTATCGTTGACGCAAACGAGCCCGAAAAGGTACGCGCAATGCTTGACGACGCAATAAGCTTTATGTGTGAGCGTCACGACAACGGAAGAGCGTTCTTTGAAAAGGGCGTAGGTATCTTCCCTGCATTCGGAATGCTGGGTACGCTGGTTGGTCTTATCAATATGCTTGCTTCAATGAGCAACAACCCTGACGGACTTGCGGGCGGTATGGCGCAGGCGCTGATTACGACATTCTACGGCTCGCTGTTTGCGAACGTATTGTTTGCGCCGATTGCGGCAGCGCTGAAAAACAGCCACGACGAGGAATTGCTGTGTATGCAGATAATCGAGGAGGGCGTGCTGGCAATAGCAGCAGGTAACAACCCCAGATTTATCCGCGAGAAGCTGGAGTTCATGCTGCCTAAGTCCTCAAAGAAGGAAGAAGCTAAGTAATTGACTGAATTTTGACATTTTTTCAGAAATTTTAGAAAAAATTTAAAAAATCGCAATAAAGTATTTGCAAATTTCAAAGTTTTATGGTACAATATTAAAATGGTAGACTTATAGATGTGCCGTAAGCATATCGGAAAGGGAGTGAGAATGTTGGCAAAGCTGCAGAAAAAGCCCGCAGAGGACCACAGCAATGACTGGCTGAGTACATATTCGGACATGGTTACGCTGCTGCTGACATTCTTTGTAATGCTGTATGCATCGTCAAGCGTTGATGAGCAGAAGTGGCAGTACATATATCAGGCGTTCCAGTCGCGCGGAAAATACCTTAACGAGTATGTGGATTCGCCCAACCCCAACGCTACCGAGGGCAGCTACATCACCGATAACGACCCCGAGTATTCGGGCGGCGACGGCGAGCTTCCCCAGAGCTTTGATACGCTTTACCAGTACCTTACCGACTATGTTTCGCAGAACAATCTTGCGTCTTCAATATCGGTCGATAAGGGTGCTGCTCATATTACAATCAGATTTGCAAACAGCGTTTTCTTTGACGGCAACAGCGCTGTGCTGAAGCAGTCGGGCAAGGATGTAATCAATGGTATTGCGCCCGGTATTAAGGCTGTTCAGAATGCTATTCAGCGCGTTACCATAAGCGGACACACAGCACAGGTGCTGGTTCCTTCTGAAATCAACGATTTTGAGCTTTCTTCCGACAGAGCGGTAAGTGTTGTAAAGTTCATGGATTATACCAAGGTTGTAAGCACCGAGAAATTCCGCACCAAGGGCTGCGGATATTCCGAGCCTATTGCCGATAACAGCACAGAGGACGGCAGAGCCAAAAACCGCCGCGTTGAGATTGAGATTATCAAGAGCAACCTTGATATGACCGACCCCGCCGTTGTTCAGGATATCCTGGCACATGACTGGAAGCTGCCGACAAATCAGTTTGACCCCGACGCGGAGAATACCAACCCCACGCCGGAAAAGCTGCCCGGTGACGCTGCGCAGTCCATTATCGACAACATTGAGTCCATGTTCCCTGCGGATTCCACATCATTCGGCAATTTGTTCATCGGACCGGTTGTACCGAGCGATTATGAACAATTCATTGCAGTTGAGGCAGAAGATAGTGACGCAGAGGATGCACCGGAGGATTCCGCAGCAGAGTAGGACAATAACGCCGATTCCGGCGTATTCATAAATATATAAACAGGGGGGGATTATTCGCATGGCCGGAGATGTACTAACGCAAGCGCAGATTGACGAAATGCTGCGAAATGTTGCGGCAGGTGCAACGCCTCTCGTATCCGAATCAGACGAGCCAAAGATAAAAGAATATGACTTCCGTGCGCCGAAGAAGTTCACAAAAGAGCAGATAAAGGTACTCGACAGCATTTTCGAGAACTATGCAAGACTGCTTTCGTCGCAGCTTACCGGTCTGTTGAGACTGTATTGCCGCGTATCCCTTGTGAACATTGAGGAGCAGAGATACAGCGAATTCAACAATGCACTGCCCGACTATGTTATGATGGGCATGGTAGATATGGGAATCAAGAATGACGAGGTCAGCGAAACCACGCTAATCATTCAGGTTTCCAACGCGATTACATATACGATGATAGACCGTCTGCTGGGCGGAAGAGGCGAATACCGTGACGTTAACCGCGACTTTACCGAGATTGAAATAACAATCATGTCCGATGTTATGCGCAGCTTTGCGCACCTGCTGCTTGAGCCGTGGTCAACGCACATTGAGCTTGACCCGAAGCTGATTGGCATAGAAACCAATTCACGCGTGGTTCAGACCATTGGTCACGATGATACGGTAATAATTGTAGTGCTTGAGGTTGAGATTAACGGCGTGAAGTCGATTATTTCGATATGTATTCCCGCCATTAACCTTGATGAGATAATGGGCAAGTTTATACCGCGATACACCGCAAGCAAGCGCAAGACCGACGCTGTGCGCGAGGCAGAGCGCCGCGAAAGCATCATGACCGGTATAACGACCTCCGAGCTTGAGATAAAGGCGATACTTGCCGAGATAAATCTTGATTTGTATGAGGTTCTCACGCTTCAGGTAAATGACGTAATACCGCTTGGTAAGCCAATCAATTCCAACATTACGATAAATATCGGTTCAAGGGTTTGGTGTGACGGAAAGCTTGGCACGTTCAATAATAACAAGGCAGTAATGATTGATAATTTTATAGAGAATTGAGGTTAAATTCTGATGGCAAACGAAAAGGACACGGTTGAGTTCAGCCCGTATGAGATTGACGCTGTCGGTGAGATTCTTAACATTAGCATGGGGTCAGCCGCAACTGCTGTTTCAGAGCTGCTTAATGCAAAGGTATGGATAACCACTCCGCAGGTATCAGTGGTAAATGCCTCCGCCCTTAACTATAAGAGGCTTGAGCCGGCTATCTGTGTAAAAATTGTGTATGTTGCAGGCATTTCGGGCGTCAATCTTATGGTGTTAAAGCAGGATGATGTTCAGCTTATTCTTAATCAGCTGATGGGCAACCCGCTTGTGGTATCACCCGACTTCGAGTTTGATGAGCTTAATATCAGCGCGGTTTCAGAGGTTATGAACCAGATGATGGGCGCATCCGCTACTGCGTTATCCGATTTGCTGGGAATATCGGTTGATATTTCAACACCAACGCCGTATATTATCGAGGAAACCAATTTCTGCGAGCTTTCGGAGCTTAATCCCGACGACAATGTGGTTGCGGTTACCTTTAACCTGACCGTTGACGGAGTTATGAACAGCGAGTTCATGTCGGTAATGTCAATCGACCTTGCAAAGACTCTGTCGGGCAAGATGATTGAGAAATTCCATGTTGATGAGAAAGCAATGGAATCCTCCGCACCTGCCCCACAGCCCGCAGCAGCAGTAACACAAGCTCCCGCTGCACCTGCTCCTGCCCCTGCTCCGATGCAGCAGCCGGCGCAGGCGCCTGTTCAGCAGCCGTACCCGCAGCAGGGCTACGCACCGCCTCAGCAGGGCGGATATCCCCCTTATGGGTATCCGAATCAGTATGCGGCTTACGGAGCATATCCTCCGCCCGTACCTCCTGTTAATATCCAGAATGCACAGCTGCATCAGTTTGATACAATGGATTTCGGCTTGCCTGCTGACCAGCAGGATAATCTCAAGCTGCTGATGGGCGTACCTCTTGAAATATCGGTTGAAATCGGCTCGGCAAAGCGCAAGGTAAAGGATATTCTGGATTTTACACAGGGTACAATTATTGAGCTTGAAAGACAGGCAGGCGCCCCCGTAGATGTAGTTGTTAACGGCAACCTGATAGCCCGCGGCGATGTGGTGGTAATTGATGACAACTTTGCGGTAAGAATCACCGAGATTGTAAAATCTAAATTTATGGACAGTCTTGGCAAGGAATAACATAACCAACTAAAAAACTATTTTTACATACAAGGAGAAATTGTAATGGATAAGAAGATTTTACTGGTTGACGACGCTGCCTTTATGAGAATGCTTATAAAGGACACACTCACAAAGAACGGTTACACAAACATACTTGAGGCACAGGATGGCGCTATTGCGTGTGATGTGTACAGTGCCGAGAAGCCCGACCTTGTTATTATGGATATCACCATGCCTAACAAGACGGGAATTGAGGCTCTTAAGGATATCAAGGGCGGCGACCCCATGGCAAAGGTGGTTATGTGCTCTGCAATGGGTCAGGAGGCTATGGTTGTTGAGGCAATCAAGCTGGGAGCGCTGGACTTTATAGTTAAGCCCTTCAAGCCCGACAGAATCCTTCAGACAGTAAAAAAGGTTCTCGGTTGATTCAATATCAAAGGCGGGGAACTTTCCCGCCTTTTGGCTTTTTTCACAGGATATTTTTGCATATAAAAGGCAGGTGCTTCGGTGGAATATTTTCAGATGATAATGGCGCTTATCGGAGTGCTTGCGCTGGTTTTTGTGCTTTTCTGGCTGATGAAAAAACTGAACAAGCGTATTTCGGTTTATGACAGCCGCCACATGAAGGTGTTGGAGCGGATAAATCTGGGTCCGGATAAGATGCTGCTGCTGGTGAGCATCTGCGGAAAGTGCATGGTGCTTGGCGTGACCGCTAACCATACCGAAAAAATCTGTGAACTGGAACAGACAGAGGAAGAGCTGACCGCGCGCCCCGAGGGTGGAAATCCGTCGTTTGGGGAGAGCTTCAAAAGCGTTCTGGGCGATATGCTCAATAAGAAAAAGTAAAGGAGCGAAGCTGTGATAAAACGAATGCTAAATGCAGACAAAAAGCTGGTAATCAGATTTGCGGTTTCGCTGTTCCTGACGATTTTCCTCTCGATTCTGCTGCTGAATCTCACGGCGCTTGCCGATTCGGGCAACGCTACCGACGTAACCGAAAGCAGTACGGCGGGCGAATATCTCGACAACGACCCAACCTACGTCGGCAATGATACAGACGCCTCGCTTTTGCAGGAAGTAATCGGCGTAGACGCCTCGCAGCCGCTTGAAATCATCATTCTGCTGACGCTGATTGCGCTGCTGCCGTCTATCCTGATAATGATGACCTGCTTTCTCAGAATAATAATTGTTCTGAGCTTTCTTCGCAGCGCCATGCAGACGCAGAATACCCCGCCGAACCTCGTTCTTACGGGAATCGCGCTGTTTTTGACGATATTCATAATGGCGCCCGTATTTGCGGAGATAAACGAGGTTGCGTATCAGCCGTATGTAAGCAAGGAAATGACTACCGAGGAGGCTCTTAATGCGGCATCCGTGCCGTTAAAGCGGTTTATGCTAAAGCAGACCTCGCAGGATGACCTTGATTTCTTTATCGACCTTTCGCGTATGGAAGAGCCCGAGGGCGGCTACACGGAGGAGTACATACAGAATGACCTCAGCCTTGTGGTAATTGTACCCTCGTTTATGATAAGCGAGCTCAAGCGCGCATTCCAGATGGGATTCATGCTGTTTATCCCGTTCCTAGTAATTGACTTGGTTGTCGGCAGTACGCTGATGTCAATGGGTATGATGATGCTGCCGCCTGCGATGATATCAATGCCGTTCAAGATACTGGTGTTTGTGCTGGCGGACGGCTGGAATTTGCTGATAGGCTCGATTGTTTCAAGCTATAATTGGTAGCGGAGGTAAGCTATGACCGAGGATATCGTACTGGAAATATTTCGCGAGGCAGTAATGCTTGCGTTCAAGCTGGCGCTGCCGGTGCTTATCGTTGCAATGATAGTAGGCTTGATAATAGCAATTCTTCAGGCTGCAACGCAGGTGCACGAGCAGACAATAACATTTGCGCCCAAGGCAGTTGCCGTGGGACTTACATTGTTCTTCCTTGCGCCCTGGATGACAAATGAGTGCATAGATTTTATGAATTTCATATTTGAGAAAATAGCGCAGATACCGATAACATAAGTCAGTAAAGGCAGGTGAATTGCTGTGTCGGAGATATGGGAAGCCGTTCATAGCAACTTCATCTCTCTTATGCTGATTTTTGTCCGTGTCAGCGGCATATTTTCGTTTAACCCTATAATGTCGCGCAGGGGAGTCCCCGCGTGGGCAAGGGTTGGAACGTCGCTGATGCTGGCGGTGGTGATGTCTGCGGCTTACGGTAACATGGGATACAGTTTACCCGAGGGCGGCTTGCTGCCGTTTGTATTCGATGTGGCAAAAGAGATGCTGGTGGGAGTAGTGCTGGGCTTTTTCGTCAATCTTCTGCTGACGGTTTTTTCGCTTGCGGGCGAGGTCAGCGAGATGCAGATAGGTCTTTCCATGGCGAAAAGCTACGACCCTACGTTTGGACAATCGGGTATTGTTACGAATTATTACAGCTACTGGTTTATGGCGTATTTCTTCGCTGTGGGCGGGCATTTATCGTACATAAAGCTTTTTGCAGATTCGTTTGAGGTTCTGCCGCTGGGCTTTTCAAGCTTGAATATCAATGTTGCATACATTCTTGTGAGCTACTTTGAAACCGTGCTGACATTGGGACTAAAGCTTGCAATGCCGGTAGTTGCAGCGTCGCTTATCACGGAATTCTGCATAGGCGTAATGATGAAGGCGGTTCCGTCGATTCATGTTTTTGTGCTGAATATTCAGCTTAAGCTGCTGGTAGGACTGGTAGTGCTTGCAGCAAGCTGCGGGGTAATTTCAGAATTTATGGATGAGCTGATGGGCATAATGTTTGGCAGCCTGAACGGGCTGCTGGAGCAGATGGCAGTATAGTGTTCCGAAAGGCGGTGGTAAAATGGCGGGCGAAGAAAAAACCGAACAAGCCACCCCGAAAAAGCGCCGCGACTCGCGAAAAGAGGGCGAGGTGCTTCAAAGCAAGGACATAGTTACAGCGGTTTCCGTGGCGGGAATATTCGTGTCTATGAGGCTGCTGCTGGGATTCATAGCAGAGTCTGTGCTTGCTTATACCACATCTGTTTTCGAGCAGATAGGAACAACCGAGATTACCCCCGATACAATCATGCCGGTATTCGTGAATATTATCACGGTGTTTGCAATGACCGTAGGCCCGATTTGCCTTATCGCAATGTTTCTTGGTATAATCCCGACTGTTGCGCAGACGCGCGGATTATTCACCATGAAAGCCACAAGACCCAAATTCTCGCGATTGAATCCGCTTTCGGGAATAAAAAAGCTGTTCTCGGCACAGGCGGTTGTGGGTATCTTAAAGGGCTTGATTGAGGTAATAATCATAACCTATGTGGTCGGCAGCGAGATTTATGCGCGGCTGCCAAAGATTATTGCGCTGATGAATGCGGGTGTGCTTCAGGGAATAACCTACGCTGCTGCGACAATATTTGACCTTGTAATGTCGATATGTATAATGCTGGTATTCGTAGCCGCCGCGGACTATCTGTTCCAGTGGTGGCAGTTTGAGAAGAAGCTCAAGATGTCCAAGCAGGAGGTCAAGGAGGAGTACAAGCAGACGGAGGGCGACCCGCAGATAAAGAGTAAAATCAAGCAGCGTCAGCAGCAGATGGCGGCTTCGCGAATGATGCAGGAAGTACCCAAGGCTGATGTTGTTATCCGTAACCCTACGCACTATGCGGTAGCGCTGTATTATGACCAGGATGCAAACCGCGCGCCGAAGGTGGTTGCAAAGGGCAAGGATTATCTGGCAATGCGTATAGTACAGATTGCCGAAGAAAATGATGTTTACACCATAGAGGACCCGCCGCTGGCAAGAGCCCTGTACGCCGGAGTCGATATCGGCAGAGAGATACCCGTGGAGCTTTACAATGCGGTTGCAGAGGTACTCACGATAGTATATAAAGCAAAGAACAAATCGCTGCACGCATGATATGCAGCGCAGGAAAGGAAGTGATGACTTATAATAAAAAAGCTGTTAAGCAATTCGTTTGTTCTGTTCGTAATATTTATAGTCATCGCTATTATTATTCCGCTGCCCTCATGGCTGCTGGATTTTCTGATATTGGTAAACATTGCGCTCAGCCTGATTATTCTGGTAATGACCATGTTCATAAAGGAAGCGCTGGAGTTTTCCGTGTTCCCAACAGTGCTGCTGCTCTCAACGGTGCTGCGATTGTCACTGAACATCTCGACGACGCGCGGTATTCTTTCAAGCGGCTATGCAGGCGAGGTTATTGCGGCGTTCGGTAACTTTGTAATGGGCGGCGACGCTATTGTCGGCTTTCTGATATTTATAATCATTGTATTGGTTAACTTTCTTGTCATCACCAAGGGCTCGGAGCGTGTATCCGAGGTTGCAGCTCGATTCACGCTGGATGCAATGCCCGGTAAGCAGATGGCAATTGACGCAGACCTAAATTCGGGTCTGATAAACGAGGAGCAGGCAAGAATGCGCCGCTCTAAAATTCAGCGCGAAGCGGATTTCTACGGCTCAATGGACGGTGCTACGAAGTTCGTTAAGGGCGACGCAATCATGTCAATCGTCACAACGCTGGTAAACCTTATCGGCGGTATCATCCTCGGCATGATGCGCGGCGGCGACCTTATGAGCATCATCAACTCCTACTCGCTTGCAACAGTCGGCGATGGTCTGTGCTCGCAGATTCCCGCGCTGCTGATTTCTGTTGCAACCGGTATGATTGTAACCCGCGCAGCCAGCGACGACAGCCTTATCAGCGATGTAAAGGCGCAGTTCACTGCGCAGCCGTTTGTGCTGATGATTGCGGGCATCGTTATGATTGTGATGATGGTTATCCCGGGATTCCCGTGGTACATTCTGCTGATTCTGGGCATTATGCTGATTGCTGCGGCATTTCTGCTTAACCGCAACAAGAAGAAAATGGCGGAGCTGGAGCTTGCACAGCGGGCAAAAGCCGAGCAGAAGGAGCTTGAAAAAGCTGCAAACGACAACGATTATTACCGCGATATCGACAACGTGTTCAAGCTGCTGAATGTCGAGCCGATAGAAATGGAGTTCGGATACAGCCTGCTGCGTCTGGTTGACGAAAAAAGCGGCGGCAATTTTATAGAGCGAGTGGTAATATTCCGTAAGCAGTTTGCAATGGATATGGGCATGGTTATTCCCTCTGTGCGAATGACGGATAACCCCGAAATCAACCCGAATCTTTACATAATCAAGATAAAGGGCGAAGAGGTTGCGCGCGGCGAGATACTTGTTGACCACTACCTTGCGCTTGACAGCGGCGAGGTTACAACGCAGATTGAGGGAATCGACACCGTAGAGCCTGCATTCGGTCTGCCCGCAAAGTGGATTTCCGAGGACAAGAAGATTATGGCGGATGTTGCGGGTTACACGCTTATCGACCCTGTATCGGTTATGATTACGCACTGGTCGGAGATTATGAAGCGTTATGCCCACGAGCTGCTTTCGCGACAGGATGTCAACACAATGCTTGAAAATGTAAAGAAAACCAACCCGATTATCGTGGATGACCTTATACCAAAGGTAATATCCGTTGGTTATTTACAGAAAGTATTGTCAAATCTGCTGAAAGAAAGCATACCTATTCGCGACCTTGAAACCATACTTGAAACGCTGGGCGACCACGCAAATGTTCTGAAAGACATTGATATCGTGACAGAGTATGTGCGTCAGGCGCTTAAGCGTACAATCACGCACCGTTTCAGCGAGGCAAATTCTCTGCGCGTAATCACGCTTGATACACGCGTTGAGGATATGATAGTCGGCGCAGTGAAAAAGAGCGACCAGGGCTCGTATCTGGCAATGTCGCCCGAGCTTATTCAGCAGATAGTAAACGCTACAAACGTTGAGATAGACAAGATAAAGGATGTTATTCCCACGGTAATAATTCTCACATCGCCTGTTGTGCGAATCTATTTCAAAAAGCTCACCGACCAGTTTATACCGAATATCACGGTGTTGAGTTACAGCGAGATAGATTCAACGGCACAGATACAGGCGATAGGCAATATTTCCTTGTAGAGTAAAAAGTACAGAAACGGGGTGAAGGCGTATGGATAGCGGCACGGCATCACTGCTTGAGGAATATCGTATGAGCGGCAATGAGGCGGTACGAAACGAGATTGTGCTGAAAAACATGGGGCTTGTGCGCAGCTGTGCGCTTTCGCTGCGAAATATGTATATCAAGTTCGGCGAGGTTGACGATGTTGTAAACGAGGGCGTTATTGCACTAATGGATGCAATCGAGAGCTTCGACCCCGACCGAGGCGCAAAGTTTGAAACCTACGCAACGCTCAAAATCCGCGGCGCTATTATCGACTACATACGCAAGCAGGACTGGATTCCGCGCAGTGTAAGAAAATTCGCGCGCGAGCTTGACAAGGCGAACAGTTCGTTGTATAATCAATATAATAGGGCTCCCACAACTGCCGAGCTTGCAGAGTATATGCAAATGACCGAGGAAAAGCTGCTGAAATCCATGGCAGAGGTTTCGGGCAGCGTAACAATGTCGTTTGAGGAGCTGCTGTACGAGGATAATTTTGATGACAGCACTGCTGTCACCGCGCCGACCGATGCTTCGGTAATGCAGCAGGAGGCAAGGCGGATTATTGCGGAGGCAATCGAGGAGCTGAAGGAAAAGGAGCGGCAGGTTATCACGCTCTATTACTACAAGAACATGAAATATTCGGATATAGCGAAGGCTCTGGGTATATCGGAGTCGCGCGTCTGTCAGATAAACACAAAGGCAACGCTTGCATTAAAAGCAAAGCTGGAGCCATACTTCAGAGGAGGGTCAGCGGAATGAACAGAGGCATATACCATTCGGGCAACGGTCTGATAATGAATCAGCGCAAGCTTGACGCAATCGGCAATAATCTCACCAATATGTCCACGCCGGGATACAGGGTTGATAATATTCTGGTCAACACCTTTGCGGAGGAAATGATTCTGGTCAAGCACCGCGAGGAAACCTCGGGCAAGTTTGTGCATACCTATATCGACACCTCTTACACAAATCTTGAGCAGGGCACATTTGAGTTCACCGATTCTCCGTTTGATGTTGCGATAAACGGTGATGTTTACTTCAATATAAACAGCTACACAGGCGAGCAGATGCTCACGCGCAACGGTCACTGGGAGCTGGACAGCGCGGGCTATCTTTGCTTGAGCAACTCGGGAAGGATTCTGGGCGAAAAGGGTGAGATATACCTCGGTAACAAGGATTTTGTGATTGACCCCGAGGGCAATATCTATCAGGACGGTCAGCTGGTTGACAAGCTGCTGCTGTCTTACATTGACCCAGAGGGCGATATTGACAAATTCGGTGCGAATATGTTCACATCTGTACAGGCAGGCGCAGTGCCCGAGGGTACAAGATATGAGATTATACAGGGCGCTTATGAGCGTTCCAATATTGACCTTAATTACGAGCTTACAATGATGATGAATGCGCAGCGTATGTATGAGGCTTCAAGCTCGGTGTTCAAGGTAATTGACGCGATAAATCAGAAATCTGCGGCGCAGATAGCAAAACTCTGATAGGGGGCAGGCAAGATGAATATAGCATTCCATACCGGTAAAACCGCAATGATTGCGCAGTGTCAGGCATTGAATGTTTACGGCAACAACATTGCAAATATCAACACCTACGGCTACCAGACCGTACGCCCGTCGTTTGCGGACTGCATCTATTCAAAGCAGCGCGCAACCGAGCCGGATTGGCAGACGGGGCACGGCACATATATCCAGAAAACAGATATTATGTTCAGCGAAAGCTCGCTGTATTACACCGAGCGCCCGCTTGATTTCGCTCTTCCGAACGAGGGCTTTTTCGCGGTGCAGGACAGATACGGCGATATCAACTACACCCGCGACGGTGCATTCTCAATTACGCAGGCTGAAACGGGCGAGTGGTATCTCGTTGACGGCAAGGGCAAGTATGTGCTTGGCTATGATGAAAACCGCATTGTAGTCCCGCTTGACGAGAACGATATGCCCGATTATGACGAGCTTGCAAAGCTGGTTGGCGTGTTCGAGTTTGATAATCCCTACGGAATTGAAGCAAACGGCACAAATACATATATTCGCACGGAGCGCGCGGGCGAGGTACGCCCCAACGAGAGTCTTACAAAAATGCAGGGTGTTTTGGTTACATCAAATGTGGAGCTGTCCGAGATGATGGTAAAGCTGATTGAAACACAGCGCGCATATCAGATTAGCTCACGCGTTGTAACCACAGCAGACGAACTTACACGAATTGCAAATAATCTTCGCTGATAAGGAATGATACACAATGCTGAATAATTACGAGGAGCTTTCTCCGATAGCGATTGACTGCCTGAAGGAGATAGGCAATATAGGCTCGGGAAGTGCGGCTTCGGCGCTTTCACAGATGCTGGGCAAGAATGTAGTAATGCGCGTACCCAACGTAAGCGTGTTTGATTATGAGCACGTTATAGACGAAATGGGCGGTCCCGAAAAAGTAATAACCGGCATACTTGTTCAGCTTCAGGGCGACATAAAGGGCATGATAATGTTTCTGCTTGAGGACAGCTTTGCAAAGGTTGTGTTAAGCACATTTCTGCAGATTGAAGAACCGCAGATGGTTTCACTGGATGATACGCAGCTTTCGGTTATTTCCGAAATGGGCAATATTATGGCAGGCTCTTATCTCAGCGCGTTGTCGCAGATGACCATGCTGACTATTGATATGAGTGTTCCGTCAATGACCGTTGATATGCTGGGCGCAATTATGAGCGTTCCAATCATTGAGTTTTCAAATGTTGGCGACAAGGTGCTTTTTATAGATGATGGATTTATTATTGACGGAGTTGATATTAAATCAAATATCATTCTGATTCCCGAAATGGAGTCACTGGAAATTTTAATGAAGAAGCTTGGTGTAATGTAAATGGGGCTGTTGACAGTAGGAATATCTGACTTAAAGGTAGCCAAAGCGCCCGATACTCTGGTTACTTTTGCGCTTGGTTCATGTGTTGGTATCTGCCTGATAGACAGCGTTACAAAGGTTGGCGGGCTGTCGCATATAATGCTGCCGGACAGCACTGCGGCTTCAGGCGGAGAATCAATGCCGATGCGTTTTGCCGATACGGCAATACCTATGCTGATAAATCAGGTGTGTGCAATGGGCGCTCTGCGCTCCAGACTTAAGGCGAAGATAGCGGGCGGCGCGGTAATGTTCAAAACCACCAGCGACCGCTTTAATATCGGCGAGCGGAATATTACGGCGGTAAAGGCGGCGCTGCGCGCTGCGGGAATCCCGATAATTGCGGAGGACACGGGACTTGACTACGGCAGAACCGTGTACTTTTATCCCGAAACGGGCTGTATGGAGGTCAAGGCGGCAGCAAAGGGAGTAAAGCAGCTGTGAGGTGATAGCATGATTCTGATGTGGATAATAGTAATAGGCTTCGGAATAGCTGTTACGGCGTTATCGGCGGTTATGGTGATATTGTCGCAGGTGCTTACCGTGGCGGCGATTATCTTTGCGGTATTAAACTTTCTTGTAATGCTTGCGCTGGTTATAGTGATTATTGTGCTGACCAAAAAGGGCAAATTCAGTCGTGATTTCCTCGGCAGACTCCGAGAGTCGTCGCACGGCGCATGGAAATACTGGGGTATGCGAATATTGCAGATTGTGTTGTGGGTAATGGCAGTCTGGTCGCTTATTATGACGGCGTTATGCATACTCTGCGCAGTTTTGAAGCCGCTTGATTTTCTTATTGTGGATACATCAAAGCTTTGTTTTGTGATGTCAATACTATAAATTGAAGGGGCTTATGAGTAAGCCCCTTCAGGCTGTCGATAAAGGCGCATCTGCTTTGTCAACGGCATATCGGCAGGCACAAAGCCTAGCCGATATGCCGTTTCCTAGCATCTGCACCTTTCTCGGCAGCCTAGGGTAGACACTTTTTCGACAGACTGGGGGCTTATTAGTAAGCCTTTTTTTATTGCAGCGGTGCTCACCGCAGAAAAAGGGTATTGTATTTGCAGCAGAATTAGAGTATAATAATACCGTACACTATTGGAGGTGAGCACAATGAGCCGACCGCGCCCGCAGGTGATATCCGAATACCGAACAATCCGCACCACCGGGCGAAAGCTCCGTCTGCTTATTGTCCGCCCGATAAATCAGCGTAAAAATACCACGGGAGTATTGTGGCTGCACGGCGGCGGACTAATGTGGGGTACGGCAGAAAAGCTGTATCTTTCTCGCGGGATTGACCTTGTGACAAAATGCGGCGCAGTTGTGGTATCGCCGGATTATACCTTGTCGATTGAAGCGCCTTACCCTGCGGCAATCCGCGATTGCCATGCGGCGTTGGTGTACCTGAAAGAACACGCCGCGGAGCTTGGTGTGCACTCCAATCAGATTATGGTTGGCGGTGAGAGCGCAGGCGGCGGATTGACTGCGGCGCTGTGTATGTATGCTCACGACAAGAAAACTGTAAATATCGCGTTCCAGATGCCGCTGTACCCCATGCTGGACTGTGTTGATACGCCATCCTCGCGGGATAATCACAGCAGGGTATGGAATACGAAAAAGAATCACATTGCGTGGAGACTGTATCTGCGAAGCATTAAAAGCGGCGAAAAAGTGCCGAGCTACGCTTCGGCAGGGCGCAGGCGCGATTACACAGGTCTGCCGCCGTGTTATACCTTTGTCGGAAGCGAAGAGCCGTTTTTGTGTGAAACAATGGACTACATACGCGCTCTGCGCAGACACGGTATACAGGCACACGCGGATATTTTCAGGGGCTGCGTCCACGCTTTTGATATGAACGAATCACACTCAAAGAATGCCGAAAAAGCAGCGGAAAGGTTTGTGGAATATTTCAAGTGGGCGCAGAAAAATTGCTTTGCGGAGCAATATACTATAAAAATCAAAAACAGGCACAGGTGAAATAAATGGATTCAGAAAACTGGTATAGAGTTGATAATGTCGGCAAGATGTTTTTGGCGACTCACAACAAGCGCGACACACGGACTATACGCGTAAGCGCAACGCTGACCGAGCCGATAGAGCCCGAGCTTTTGCAGCAGGCGGTGAACAAGGCTGCTGCTGCGAGAAGCGTATTTCAGGTGAGAATACGTCATGGGGTTTTCTGGCACTATATTGAGCCAACCGACGCCCGACCCACAGTAACCGAGGAGCACGACAGACCGTGCCCATCGCTTTACGGTAAAAACTACCGCGGCACCTTGCATTACAGTGTGACTTACTACCGCGACCGCATAAATCTGGAGATTTTCCATGTGTTGAGCGACGGCACAGGCACAATGGATTTTCTGAATATTATCGTACTGGAGTATCTGAAGCTGAAATATCCCGAGCGTTTATCGGAGGTTTATGTAGGCAGCGGAGCCTCAATGTGCGAGCTTGAACAGGACAGCTTTCGCCAGTTCACGGATAAATCTGCGGGAGAAGCGCCAAGCGGCGAGAGGGCGTATCATATACGCGGTGTAAGCCTGCCCTACGACCAGCTCCGGTTTATGAAAGTCAGCATACCTTCCGCGCCGCTGATTGCCGCGGCAAAAAGCATGGGCGTAAGCCTTACAAGCTATATCGGCGCAAAGCTGATGACGGCAATATACCACGATATGCCTGTTTCAAAGCGCGGATTGCCCGTAACTGTAAGCATACCTGTTAACCTGCGCAATTATTATTCGTCGGATACCTCGCGAAATTTTTTCAACAGCGTAAGCGTGAGCCATGTTTTCAGCAGTGAGATTTCCGTTGAGGAGCTGGCGTCCGAGTTTGACGCACAGCTGAAAGAAAATCTCAAGCCCGAGAACATTCACAAGCGCATGGCGCATTTTCAGAGGCTGGAGCGGCTGGTGCTGTTAAGAATGGTTCCGCTGTTCATCAAGCAGCCGGTAATCAGGTTCTGCGCGCGGCAGGAGGCGAAAAAGGTTTCGGCTGTGGTATCAAATCTGGGGATAATACGGCTGCCCGAGCAGCTTGCGGAGTACATACGCGATTATGAGGTGCTGTGCAGCCACAGTAATCTTTATATTTCGCTGTGTACCTACGGCGACCACATTACGCTGGGAATAACCAACGACAAGCTTAGCACAGGCGTACTGCGTGATTTTGTACGCAGTATCAGCGACGGGGATGCGGTTTTGCAGTCAACGGAGGTGATTCGATGAAGAGTTGTCCAAGCTGTAAAATCAAAGTAGACGGCGGCTTTCAGTACTGCCCGCTTTGCCAGAATGCCCTTTCGGGCGAGCCAAGCGAGTATTACTTTCCGCGCCCGCAGAAGCTTAAGACTCTGTCGCTTTTTCATAAAGTGCAGCTGTTGGCGGCATTTGCGGCGGCGGTAATCTGCCTGATAGCCGACCTGCTCTTAAAAATCAACACGGGCTTTCACTGGTGCTGGATTGCAGTGCTTGCTATTGCGGTTGGTGAAATTGTAACGCATTTGCTTGTGCGGCGGCACTCGGAGATTTATTATTTTTTCACTACAATCAGCGTGGGCGTTGCGGTGCTGATTGCCGCAGGTGCGTACTTTTTCGGATTTACGTCGCTGGCATTTGAGTATATACTGCCGGGACTGTTCATTGGTGTTACGGGAACTCTGTTTGCTTTCTGCCTGATTGATAAAAAGGGAAATGTGCTGCCCAATTTGCTGTGCTATGTGCTGGTATGCGTGATTCCGCCGGTAGTACTGCTGATTCAGAACAAAGAGCCGACGTTTATGTGGGATATCGCGCTGGGCGTGGGTTTGGTTGCACTGGTTGGCATGATAATTTTCAAGGGAAGCGCGGTATTCAATGAAATCAAGAAGAGACTTCATATGTAACAAATATACGAAAAAATCGCAGATAACGGCAAAATCTGTTAGATTTTTGGTGAAAAACTGACAAAATAATCTAATAAACTTGACTAATTATCGGTTAGATGTTATAATAAAATAATCGTACAGTACGATTAAGTCTTTGCGAAAAAATAAATACTAGGAGCGAGATATAATGGTAAAGGTCATCGAGAGCAAATGTATTGGCTGCAATGCGTGTATTCGCACTTGCCCCGTACCTACAGCAAACCGTTATGACGGAAATGTTGTTCATGTCAACAACGCAGACTGCATTCAGTGCGGCGAGTGTATAAAGCACTGTCAGCATGGTGCGCGTGATTATGAAGACGATATTGAGCGTCTGATGAAGGATATCAAGACCAAGAGAGTATCGCTTATTGTCGCTCCCGCAATAAAAACAGCAATGGACGGCAAGTGGCGTCATGTTCTTCAGTGGCTTAAAAACGAGGGTGTGCATGAGGTTTATGATACGTCATTCGGCGCGGATATCTGTACATATATGCATCTTGAATATGTAAAGAGAAATCCCACCGCAAAAATCATTTCACAGCCCTGCGCGGCTATCGTGAATTACGCAGAAAAGCACAAAACCGAGCTGCTGCCGCGCCTTTCGCCTATCCACAGCCCTATGATGTGTTCGGCAGTGTATGTCAAGAACTATCTTCACAGCACAGATGTACTGGTTGGACTTTCACCCTGCATTGCCAAGGGTGACGAGTTTGCAAATACAGGGATTATCTCATACAATGTAACTTTCAGAAAGCTCGCAGAGTACATCAAGGAGCACAACATAAATCTCCCTAGCGGTTACAGCGAGTTTGAGTGGTCCGATTGCCGCGGCTTTGACGGCGGATTCTATCCAATTCCGGGCGGCTTAAAGGATTGCCTGCACGTTCATGCACCGAATCTTCCGGTTGCAACCTCCGAGGGTGTTCAGAAGGTATACGAGGATTTTGATAAATACCTTGCTGCGCCTACGGGTAATCTTCCTGCGGTTTATGATGTGCTTTCCTGCGAATTCGGATGTAACTCCGGCGCAGGAGCAAAGCCCGATTTCAGCCAGTTTGCTTCATTTGCGATAATGAACAACGTTTTCGGCTATGCAGAAAAGCAGGCTGCGCGCAAGCGTTTTCACAAAAAGATATTCAAGCAGCTCCGTCCGGAGGATTTCTGCCGCAGCTACAAAAATCGCCGTGTGCGTGAGCCTGTTTCGGAATCGCAGCTTAATTCGGTATTTGTTTCCATGGGCAAAACCACCGAGTCGGAGCGGCATATTGATTGCCATGCTTGCGGATACAAGTCCTGCCACGATATGGCAATGGCAATAGCGCAGGGCTGCAATGTTGCGGATAATTGCATGGTATACGCAAGGCAGGCGGCACAGCGTTTGCAGGAAAAGACCCGCGCAGACCATGGAGAGCTTGCAGAGGCAGTAACCGAAATCAGAGCTGCGCTTGCGTCGCTTCAGGATAAGGTAATGCCGATTGCGGAGAACACCGACGCAAATCAGCAGAAGAATGAGGCGGCAATGCAGCAGATGTCACAGCTTGACGGTGAGATTGGTGCAATTCTGAACAACATAGACGGTATATCTGCGGCTGTTAAGGGAATCGGCGAGGATATTCAGAATTACGAGGGGATTCTTTCAAGCATTGCCGACATTGCGTCGCAGACCAATATTCTTGCAATCAACGCAAGCATAGAGGCGGCGCGCGCAGGTACATACGGCAGAGGCTTTGCTATTGTTGCCGACGAGGTGCGCAAGCTTGCGCAGAAGTCGAATGAGGTTGTTGCGCAGGCTAAGGTTTACACCGAGAATATGTGCAGCAGCAACAGAACTATTGTTGAGGCAACAGAGGCTATATCCAGAAATGCTACTGCAACGCGCACAAGCTCCGAGCTTACAACGGAATCGCTTGCGGCTGTCAACGAGGGCTCGCATGGCATAGCAGCCAACGTTCAGGAGGTTACTGCTATTGTTGAGGAATTGAATGCTACCGTTACCACAATGATAGCCGAGATAGGCTCTGAACCTGTTTCAAAACCCGCCCCCAAGCCCGTGCCGGTTGCTGCCCCTGCACCAAAGCCTGCCCCTGTTCCCAAGCCCGTGCCGGTTGCGCCTGCTCCAAAGCCTGCTCCCGCTCCCAAGCCCGTGCAGATTGCAGCGCCCGCACCAAAGCCTGCTCCTGCTCCCAAGCCCGTGCAGATTGCAGCGCCCGCACCAAAGCCTGCTCCCGCTCCCAAGCCCGCGTCTTTTTCAGCGCTCGCTCCTGCTGCAAAAATGAGCGAGGCGCCGGTATCCAAGCCGAAGAGAATAGTGCTTGATGACGATGACAAATATTGATAAAAAATTATCGGCTCTGCGCAATGCAGAGCCGATTTGCTATTATTAAAAAGTACAGCGCAGAATCATTCCGGAGCGCCGCCCTCGCGGAGAGTGTACTCGGTATCCTCGTCAATGATTTCTACCATGATACGCGCAGCCTCGGCGTCAAATTGCGTTCCGCTGCCGTTGATAAGCTCGTTTCTGATTACCTTTTGCGGAATAGCCTCGCGGTATGCACGATTTGAGGACATTGCATCGTAAGCGTCGGCAACCGCGATAATTCTCGCAACCTCGGGGATTTCATCGCCCTTCAGACCGTCGGGATAGCCACGTCCGTCAATTCGCTCGTGATGCCAGTGCGCACCCTCAGCAAGGCGCGGCATTTCGGTAATCTGTTCAAGTATTCTCGCGCCTGCCGCCGAGTGAGTTCTGATAATTTCATACTCTGCGTCGGTAAGGCGGTCAACCTTGTTAATAATCTCATCAGGAACGCCGATTTTTCCTATATCGTGCAACAGTGCCACAAAGTACATTTCATCCAGCATTTCCTGCGGTTTGCCCATGCGGCGGGCAATCTCCAGCGAGTACTTTGCCACGCGCATAGAGTGACCGCTTGTGGATTTATCCTTTGCGTCAATTGTACCTGCAAGCGCAAGCATAACCTGTGTTGAAAGGTTCATAATCTTCATACGGCTTGCTTTCAGCTCGGCGGTCTTTTTGTTTACCTCGGTCTGCATATTTTTCTGCAGGTGAACAAGCTCCATAGTACGGTGCATACGCTGAAGCAGAACCTCGGGAATAAACGGCTTCTTTATGTAATCCATTGCGCCCGCGTTAAAAATCTGCACCTCGGTTTTTTCTTCCGTATCGCCCGTAAGGAATATTACGGGAATAACACAGTTTTTAGCGTCGCAGAATTCCTTGATTTTCTCAAAGGTCTGAAGTCCGTCCATGCCGGTCATGTGCAGGTCAAGCAGAACAAGGTCGGGGCGCTTTTCCTCAATAAAAGTCAGTGCTTCCATACCCGAAATCACGCACTTGACCTCGTACAGATTATCCAGCAGTCCTTTAAGGTAAACGTGATTCATGCGCTCATCGTCAACCACCAGAATAAGGTCGCGGCGTTCGATAGCGCAGGCTTTCTTTACTCGTTCAAGAAAATTGAACGGGAAGAACGGCTTTTTAATAAAGTCCAGAGCGCCCATTCTAAGTGCTTCCGTGACGTTTTCGCGGTAGGTTGAGGCTGTGAGAAAGATAACCTTTGTGTTGCAGATATCAGGAGTGGAGCGGATAATGTTCAGCGTTTCCAGACCATCCATACCCTCCATGGAGATATCCAGAAGAACGAGGTCGATATCCTCGGGATTTTTTACAAGGATATTGATACATTCGTCGCCCGAGGTTGCGGATACGGTTTCGTAGCCGTTTTTTGTAAGAAGATGTTCCGCAAGGCGAATATTCATTTGCTCATCATCAACAATAAGTACCTTTGCCATAGAATCCTCCTGTTCCCATACTTCTAAATTATACCTAAAAACATTATAACATATTTTCCCTTAAAATGCAATAGGGGAAAGGCTAATTTGCATAAGGTTCTTGGTTGACAAAATGCGCGGGGCATGGTAGAATAATAGCATATCTTTGTTATAGGAACGATGCGGAATGGAGTACAGAATTCAGCGTTTAGAGCGTGTTCACCCGCTGTGCGCGTTTGCGTATATGCTTTGTGTTGCAGGAATCACCATTGCAACCCGCCACCCCGTAATGCTTGGATTTTCGGCAGTGGGTGCGATTGCGTTGCTGGCTTATTCGGGAAGAAGCATTGCGGCATACCCGATAATGGCGCTTGTAACCGCGGTGATAAATCCCATATTTTCGCACAACGGCGCGACGGTATTGTTTTTTGCGGGAAATATCGCCGTAACAGCCGAGGCATTTGTTTACGGCGCGTTGTTTGGCGTAATGCTGGCGTGTGTTACGGCGTGGAGCGTAATTGGCAGCGCAATTTTAAGCAGTGACAAGTGGATATGGCTTTTCGGCAGAATCGCGCCTGCGGCAGGGCTGACGCTTTCGTGCGCTATGCGGTTTGTGCCGCTGTTTGCGGGGCGCGTGCGTGAGTTTTCGCAGGTACAGAAAGCAAACACCCTGCGCGGGTATCTGTCGGCGTTTGGCGCGGCAGTAAGCTGGTCTGCGGAGGAGGCAATAATTTCTGCGGACAGCATGAAGTCGCGCGGGTATGGTCTGGCGCGGCGTACCGCGTTTGCACTGTATCGCTTTGGCAGGCGTGATATGATGATACTGACGTTTGTTGTACTGATTTCTGCGCTGTGCATAATCTCGCTGTGCATGGGCGGAGCCCGGTTTTATTGCTATCCCGCAGTATCCACGGTAAAATTCCGCGCGTGGGATATAGCGGCATATATATCGTTCGGTGCGCTGTGCATAGCTCCGATTTCGCTGGCGGCGTGTGATAATCTGAAAAGAGCCGCCTGTTGGAAAAAACTATAAGTGCGGGGTGTTGACACATGGCAACATGGATTGTACATTTGCGTATTGCAGAGCGTTTTTCGGCTCTTTTCGGGGAAGAATTCCTTGTAGGAAATCTTGCGGCTGACTGCGGCGCAGAAATGCCCGACGGTACGTTTTCGCCGCCCGCTTGTGTTACTCATTGGCTTAAAGCGGGGCAGGGAAAGCAAAGCTGCGATTACATCCGATTTGCCGAGCAGTATCTGCGCACACCTCATACGCCCGCGGAGCGGTTATTCCTGCTTGGTTACATGATTCACCTTGTTACCGATGTATTGTGGTCGCTTGAAGTGAATCAGCCGATAAAGGAACGGTATGCCGATTTTTACAGGCGTGACCATGACGGCTTTTACCGTGCAGTAAAGCCCGACTGGTACGAGTGCGATTTCAGATTCTTAAAGGCTCATCCCGATTTTGTGCCTTATCGTATGCTATGCTCGCTGACGCAGCCGAAATTTGAACCCGACAGACTGTTGGGCTATTACAAAGACGGCATGATAATGTCACAGATGAAAAATATCTGCGAGTTTTACCGAAGCAATCAGCCGTGCGACCGGAAACTGCTGTACCTTACCGAGACGCAGGCAGACAGCTTTGTGGAGCTTGCAGCGGAGCGAATCTCCGTAATGCTGAAGGAATGGATAGAGGTGTAGTAATGTCAGGCTGGCTTGTTCATCTGCGTGTTGCAGATACCCTGCGGCGCAGGCTTTCGCTGCGCGGGTATGAATTTCTTGCGGGCAATGTCGCGCCCGACAGCAGCAACTATGTGTCTGACGGCTTTGACCCGCCGACAGAAATCACGCATTTTACCCGTACCGATAAGAGCGCGTGTGACTATAACGCCTTTGCGGCAAGATATATCGAGACGGCTGCTGATGAGCGCATACGGCTGTTTTACATAGGCTATTTCTGTCATCTTATGACAGATGTGATGTGGTCGCTTAAAATCTGCAAGCCGTGCGAGGAGCGCTTTGCGGAGCAGTTCAGGCAGGATGAAAAAGCGTTTTACAAGACCGTAAAGCGCGATTGGCACGCAGTTGATTTTGATTTTCTGGAAGCTAACCCGCATTATCCGCCGCTGGAGCAGCTAAAATGCGGAAAGCGGCTTCCGAGCGGGCTGCTGGACTATTTTGCAGACGGCATGATAGAGCGAAAAATCCGATTTATCACAAGATATTACAGCGCCCGAAGGGACTACGAATCCGATTATATTTACCTTACTCACGCAATGGCAGATAATTTTGTGCGCGAAGCAGCCGCCGAGATAGAGCGTGAGCTGTTGGAGCGCGGATATGCACAGCGGAGGAATTCCGGATGATTATAGAAACAAAATCGCTTGATTTCAGCTATCCCGACGGATTTCAAGCGCTTAACGGAGTGAATATTAGCATACCCGAGGGGTCGCTTGTATCGCTCTGCGGCTGTTCGGGCAGCGGCAAGAGTACGCTTTTGCGCCTTATTAAGCCCGCGCTTTCACCGCGCGGCGAACTGCACGGTGAAATTTTTTACGACAACGCGCCCTTGTCGGAGCTATCCGAATTACGAGCCGCGCAGGAAATCGGGTATGTAATGCAGAATACCGAGGCGCAGCTGGTATCGGACAGGGTCTGGCATGAGCTGGCGTTCGGGCTGGAAAGCATAGGCGCGCCGCAGGGCGAAATTCGCCGCCGCGTGAGTGAAATGGCTGATTTTTTCGGTTTGGCTCAGGTGTTTGACAGCGATACGGCGAAGCTTTCGGGCGGGCAGAAGCAGCTGTTATGTCTTGCCTCGGCGTGTGTATTGCAGCCGCGGGTGCTGCTGCTGGACGAGCCTACCTCGCAGCTTGACCCGATTGCTGCGCAGAATTTTATTGATACTCTGCGAAGGCTGAACCGTGATTTCGGCATAACAATAGTGATTGCAGAGCACAGGCTTGAAGAACTGCTGCCGATATCCGACCGAGTTATTGTGCTGGAGCGGGGCAGTGTGATTGCGGATTGCGAGCCGCGCAGGCTGCTTTCGGAGCTGCCCGAGGGTCATGCAATGCGCGGGGTGCTTCCCGCAGCGATGAGGGCGTTTGAAATGCTCGGAAAAAAAGGCGAAGCGCCGCTTACAATCCGCGAGGGAAAAGCGCTTGTACGCAGTCTTGCGGTAAAAAGCAGAAATATCGAGCGCACAACGGAAACTCACGGTGAGCCGATTTTATCGGCAAACGAGCTGTGGTTTGGCTACAAGCGCGGCGGTGATGTAATCCGCGGAGCCTCGCTGAAAATCTATTCGGGTGAAATTCTGGCTGTAATCGGCGGGAATGCAGGCGGAAAAAGCACGCTGCTAAAGCTGCTGGCGGGCTTTGAAAAGCAGCAATCGGGCAGAATAGCGCATAGCAAAGAGCTTAGAATCGAGCTTTTGCCGCAGCAGCCCGCAGCGCTTTTTTCAAAGGATACGGTTATTGAGGAGCTTTCTGCGCAGAGCGGCGGGGAGACTGCTGAAGCCGCAGAGCGATTCGGTCTTGCCGAATTGTTGAATAAGAACCCGCTGGACCTTTCGGGCGGTGAGCAGCAGCGATTGGCGCTTGCTGTTGTACTGCAGCGAAAGCCTGATTTATTGCTGCTGGATGAGCCTACAAAGGGCATGGACGCTCATGCAAAACGGATGCTTATAGAGGTTTTGCGCAGGATTGCCGCAAACGGAGCTTCAGCGGTGGTGGTAACACACGACGCAGAGCTTGCCGCCGAGTGCGCAGATGAATGCGCGCTGCTGTTCCGCGGGGAAATTGTCAGCCGCGCCGCGCCGCGTGAATTTTTTGCGGATGGCTGCTTTTATACTACCGCTTTTTCGCGGCTTACAAGGGGATTTGTGCAGGGTGTATACTCTGCGGAAACCTTTGCAGAGATTCTGAAATAAAAACAGCCCTTTCATTCGAAAAGGGCGCAGCTTGTCGAAAAACTTTTGTTTGCCTGCGAAGCAGGCATTTTAAATCATTTTTTTGCCCCAGCTTTGCCGGGGCAAAAAACACATCTATCCCAGCAAGTGTGCGGTTTGGCGGCGTAGCCGACAAAACGTGCGCGTAGCTGGGATGTTTCGGCGAGAAAGTCCCAACGGGACTTTTTCGACGGTCTCATCCCTTTCATGCGAAAAGGGCAAAAAAATAATATGGAGATGACACCATGAACATCACATATATTCACGAGCCGACGGATTTGCAGTGCGGTCAGGCGGTGCTTGCAATGCTGCTGGGAGTTACCCCCGAGGCTATCTGCGGGTATCTTCAAAACGAGCGCGAAACCGACTTTGGTGAGATGAAGCGTGTATTGTCGGATAACGGTGTGCATTTTGTGCCGCAGCGCAGGCAGGCATTCACAAAATCCGATTTGCCGCGCTGCGCTTTATTAAGTCTTGAAACCCCGCGCTGCTGGCATTGGTCATTGTACGCCGACGGCGTATTTTACGACCCCGAGCATGGCGTGTTAAGCGATTTCCCCGAATCCGCGCGCCGATTCTATTGGGAAATAGACGCAGAAAGCCTGCCGAAAGGAGTGCAGCCATGATAAGTGTAACCGCCGCAATCATTCGCCGAGAGGGCAGAATACTTGTGTGCCGACGCGCCGATGGCGGCAGCTGCGCGCATTTATGGGAGTTCCCCGGCGGAAAATTTGAGCAGGGTGAAAGCGCGTATGAGTGCGTTACGCGGGAGCTGCGGGAGGAATTGTGTGTTGAAATCAAGCCGCTGCGCGTGTTTGCGCAGTATAATTTCAGCTATCCCGATAAGGAAATTGCATTTACGTTCATTGAAGCAGAGCTTGTTTCGGGCGAGCCGCAGCTTACCGTACATGAAGAAATACGCTGGGCGCTGCCCGCAGAGCTTGCGGATTTTAACTGGTGCCCCGCAGATGTAAAAGCGGCAAAAATGCTTGCAGGAATCGTTCGGGAATGACCTCATTCGTCAAACAGGCTTAGCTGCAAATCCTCCTCTTTTGGTAATTCTGCGGTTTCGGGAAGCAGCTTATCGCATATACGGAAATCAATTCCCGCCTTGTGCGCCTGCGAGTGCTGGTCGCGCCGCTTGATTCGGTAGGTTCTGCCGTTTTTTACAAACACTGCTCCCGTCTGGTGAAAATGGAAAGGCACATTGCGCTCAACACACTGCCTGCGAATATCCAGAATCCAGTCGTAATTGCAGGGTCTGGCATTGTAGCCCGATTCACCGCCTGCTGAAACCTCCTCGATTGTGTCATCAAGATAAGCTGATATATCTACCGCCTCAAGCATCGGTGCGATAATTATTGATTTGTGCTTGATTGGCAGCGCCTTGAATATCGGAAGCCTGAAATCGGCTCTGTCCTGATTCTCCACCGTGCAGCCAATCAGAACATTGTCGTAGCCGTCGCCCCAGTCCTCCGGCAGAAGCTCCGCAAGGCGGTCAATCCTTTTTGTAAAGAAATAAAAATAGCAATCGCTGCGCTGCTTTATCATACTCCAGCATTCACCGCGCCATTCATCCGCGTCTTTAAGCAGAAAATCCGAGGTGAAGCAGGTGAATACTATCTTACCGGGCGGTATCTTGTATGAGCCGTCGCGTCTGCGCTGAACGGGCAGGTCAAAGCTCGCGGTACGGCGGCATTTGCTGCTGGCTATTGCACTTCCGTAAGCCGAATCCTGCCGATAGACATAGCAATGCATACATCCGGGGCTGATTTTTGTGCAGCCGTGCCACGGATTCCAATCTGCGTATAAGCCCATGCGTTCACCTCCGAAATGTCGTGTGAACATTATAGCACAGCAAGCGAGTTATGTCAAGCGCGAATTGCTGAATTGTATCGTAAACGGGAGTGTTTTTCCTGTGCTGTTTGAACAGTGATGAATACAGTCGGGCACAGATTTTCATAAAAGGATGAATTTTTTGTGAAAAGTGTTTACACGGCGGTAAATATCTGATATGATAGATACAGGCAGGTATAACTTTTTCAAAGGAGCTGTTATGAATCTATTTAACTATTTCACACCCAAATCCGAAACCTATTACATCAAGGCTAATTCTACAATACGGCAGGCGCTTGAAAAGTTTGATACGCATAAATTCAGTGTGGTGCCGCTTATTGATTCGCAGGGAGTATACATTTCCACCGTATCCGAGGGTGATATTCTGCGCTACATAAAGAATGACGCCCACTTTGACATCAGCATTGCGGAGCACACGCTCATTGCGGATATTGAAAAATACCGCCCATACAAGGCTTGTCACACGGGCGTTTCAGCCGAGTGCATTATTGAGCTTGCGCTTGAACAGAATTTCGTCCCGCTGGTTGACGACCGCGGTGTATACATCGGAATAATCAAACGCAAAACCATTC
Organism: Oscillospiraceae bacterium; assembly: GCA_051882575.1. Taxonomy (GTDB): domain Bacteria; phylum Bacillota; class Clostridia; order Oscillospirales; family Ruminococcaceae; genus CAG-115. Next base: position 30,650 of record JBJESB010000122.1, on the reverse strand, counting down.
TGGAGTATCTTAGAAAAAATTCCGAAAAGTAAGCTTATTTTGTCCCCAATACGCGGCAAAAATGTTGACATTTTAGTGGAAATGCGGTATAATTACAATGTATATAATTTGTTACCGAATAGATGAGCTTCTATGGAGTTGTGACCGTATATTTTAACCGTACCTTACCGTAGATTCATCTTCGGTGGTGCGGTTTTTGGTTTTGAGGGGATAAAAATGAAGAAATTTCTGAAAAAATCACTGATAGTGCTGTTGTGCATAGCGCTTAATGTGTTGGGCTATATGTTTTCTGCAAGATTACAGCTGCCTGTAAGATTGGATATGATAGGCTCGCTTGGCGCAGCGTATTTTGCAGGAATCTGGGGTGGAATTGCCGCGGTGCTGATTAGCAGCCTTTCTGTATTTCTGATAGACGGTGTGCCGCTGTTTTACGCCATTGTTCAAATAATCGTAGTTCTGGTCTATTTTGCATTTCGCAAGCACGCGTATGCTGAGACCCTGCCCAAATCAGTAATCACGGGCTTTTGGCTGGGAATGCTGTGCGCAGTGTCGGCTGCCCCGATAAATCTGCTGGCGGCAGGAGGCAGCACAGGCAATCTCTGGGGCGACGCATTGGTTGATATGCTTCGTTGGTATAACTGTCCGAATGTGCTTGCGGTGATTCTGGGAGAAATTCTGGTTGAGGTGATAGACAAGCAGCTTTGCGTAATTCTGGTGTGCTGCGCCGCAAAGCTGGTTAAGAGATTCAAGCCCGAGCTTTTAAACGCGACAAAGGCAGCTTCGCTGCTGCTTGCTGTGGGATTGTCCGTTTCATTGTTTGGCACAGTAAAAGCAAGTGCGGCGGATTTGCTTTCCGATAATTTTGTGCTGAAGATATACAACAACACCAACGGCATGGTGTGTTCGGAGGCAAATACAATCTGTCAGACAGATGACGGTTATATTTGGATAGGCAGCTACGCAGGACTTACCCGCTACGACGGTACGAACTTTGAGTTTATACACGAGGGCGGCTTGGTAAGCGTGCGCTGCATGATGAACGACAGCCGCGGCAGACTCTGGATTGGTACAAACGACGCAGGAATTGCGCGCTACGAAAACGGTGAATTTACGTTTATCAATACTGCAAGCGGGCTTTCGTCAAACTCGGTTCGCTGTTTTGCGGAGGATGCCGAGGGCAATATTTTTGTCGGAACATCCGGCAAGATTAACAAAATTGATGAAAATGACGGCATAAGCGTTGTTGCGGACAGAATCTCGTTTGCAGTCTCAATGGCAATGTATGAGGGGATGCTTGCGGTAGCCGATAACAACGGCAAGCTTTACCTTATTGACGGCGATATTATATACACTGCGGGCAGTACTCTTTCGGACTATTTCTTTACCTGCGTACGCAATACCACTTACGGAATCACTGCGGGTACGGACAACGGAATTGTGTCTGTTATCTGCCTGAAGGACGGCGCACTTCAGGAGGAAAAGCATATCAGGGTTTCCTCGGGCACGATTACCGCATTGTTTGAGGATAGCTCCAGACGGCTTTGGACGGGCAATGAAAAGGGATTCGGTTTTCTGCTCAACGGCACAAGGTATTACAGCAAGAGTGTAACAGGCTTTGATTCCTCTATTGATTGCTTTTTCGAGGATTATCAGGGAAATATCTGGGTTACATCCAAAAGCTACGGAGTAATGAAGATATGTGAAAGCCGCTTTGTGGATTTGCATGAAAAAGCAGGCACAGAACCCGGCGTAGTAAACGCTATGGAGATATGGGATAATGACTGCTATATTGCAACGGACAATGGAATTGTGGTGCTTGACGGTTCGGCATTGGTGCGCAAAAACAACAAGCTTTCCAAAACAGTAGGTGAAAGCAGAGTGCGCTGTCTGTATGCCGACAGCCGCGGCGACCTATGGGTATGCACTTACAGCGATAATGGTCTGATAAGATACTGCAGTGACCACAGCATTACCAAATTCACTGCTGAAAACGGCACAACAGGCAACCGCTTCAGATGCATTACAGAGCTTTCCGACGGCACAATGGCGGCAGGAACATCCGAGGGCTTGACTTTTATCAAGGGTGACAGCGTAATTGGTACTATGTCGGGCAGCGACGGTTTCGCAAATTCGCAGATTCTTTCGGTGAGAGAAATAGACGGCAAGGTATGGGCTGCTACCGACGGCGCGGGAATCTACATAATTGCCGACGGAAAGATTGAAAAAAATATCTCTTCTGCCGACGGTCTTTCATCCGATATCGTGCTTCGGCTTGTTCCGCACGACGACGGAGTATTTGCGGTTACAAGCAACGCATTATGCCATATAAATAAAGACGGCACGATTATGCGGCTTACAAACTTCCCGTATTTCAATAACTATGATGTTCAGATAATCGGCTCAAAGGCGTATGTAACCAGCAGTGCGGGACTTATTTCTGCCGAGCTTTCCGATTTGTGCGGGAATGCCGCAGAGGGCTATCGTACATACAACGCGAATGTTGGTCTTGTTTCGGGATTGATTGCAAATTCGTGGAACTATGTTTCGGATGACGGAATGCTTTTCCTTTGCACAAATAACGGTGTAACGGTGTTCTTAGGCGAGGGCGATAATCCCGTAAGCAGGCTGAAATACAGCATGAATTCTATCGAGTACGGCGGCAAGCAGTACCCGGTGAGCGATACCGACAGCATTGTTGTTCCGCAGAATACAAAGCAGCTTTCTGCTCATGCGGTTGTGCGGAATTTCGCAATGTTTGATGCCAAGGTTCGCTTTTTTGTAGAGGGAGTTGACACTAACCCCAAGACCTACGACTGGGACAAAATCGAACCCATTCAGCTTACCAGCATGGATTCTAACACCTATACCGTAAAGCTCCAGATTGTAAACGGGCAGGACAGCAGCGTTGTAAGCGAAAAAACATATACCATAATGCGAGAGCCGCAGCTGTGGGAGTACAGCTGGTTTATGATATACCTGATTTTTGCGGGTGTAGAGGCTGTTCTTGCAGCAATGATAAGCGTCGGCGACCTGATTCTTGCAACAAGACGCCGTGAAGAGCTTGAGAAAATGCAGATTCAGCTTGAGGAAAAGGTAAGAGAACAAACCGAGGCGCTTGTTCAGCAGCAGAAAAAGACCGAGGAGCTGTTCATTCAGACGGTATCTGCGCTTTCGGGCGCTGTGGATGCCAAGGACCGCTACACAAGCGGACATTCCAAGCGTGTTGCGGAATACGCCAAGATGATTGCGGCGCGCATGGGTAAATCCGAGGAGGAGCAGCAGGTTATTTACCGCGCGGGTCTGCTGCATGATGTGGGCAAAATACGCGTACCGGTTGAGATAATCAACAAGCCCGGCAGGCTCACTGACGAGGAATTTGAGCTGATTAAGATTCACCCCGCAACCGGTTATCACATTCTTAAGGATATTTCGGGAGACAGCTATATTGCCGAGGGCTCAAAGTATCATCACGAGCGTTATGACGGCAGGGGTTATCCCAGCGGTCTTTCGGGCGAGGATATACCCGAGGTTGCGCGTATACTGGGCGTTGCGGATTCCTACGACGCCATGGCAAGCAATAGAAGCTACCGCAGCGCACTGCCGCAGGAAACCGTGCGCTCTGAAATTGAGCGCGGCAAGGGTACGCAGTTTGACCCTGCCATAGCCGATATTATGCTTCAAATGATTGACGAGGACAAGGATTACTCCATGAAGCAGACCGCGTCTATGCGCCGCACGATTCTGGCGGTAGACGACGATTTGGTTAATCTGAAAATGATACAGAAAATCATGGAGGATGAGCCCTTGTGCAGCATTGTTACCGCCGATAACGGCGCCGATGCGTTTGTCGAGCTTGAAAAGCAGCAGATTGACCTTGTTCTGCTTGATGTAAATCTTCCCGATGCAGACGGTATGGAGCTTGTTGGACAAATCAAGGAAAAGTACCATATTCCCGTAGTGCTTATGACAGGCGACAAGACGCTTGAAACCATAAATAAGGCTCTTGAATCCGGCTGTGATGACTATATCACTAAGCCTTATCAGCCGCTTCTGCTGAAGGAGATAATCCACAGTCTGGCAGATAATTAAGTAACAGAGAAATGCATTTTGTTTCGCATACCCTTGCGGAGCATCATATAGGAGGAAAGCCATGCTTGGAAAACCAAAATATAAGCTCGGAGAGCGTGTTAAGTTTAAGTGTAATGGCGCTTGGCTTGTGGGAGTTGTCGAGATAATCGACTCGTACGGCACCTTTGAGCAGAATGAAGAAGTCTCGTATGACATTTTATCGGAGTTAAACGGGGAACCGTGCCTTTATAAGCATATTCGCGAGAGCGGCGTTTTTCCTGTTGATGAAAGCGAGGGCTCACTATGAGTAAACAACCCGAATGGCTTGACAATGCGGTTTTTTATGAGATTTACCCGCAGAGCTTCATGGATTCCAACGGTGACGGAATCGGAGATTTTGAGGGGATTATTCAAAGGCTTGATTACATCAGGGAGCTTGGCTGCAATGCAATCTGGCTGAATCCCTGCTTTGCTTCGCCGTTCGGTGACGCGGGCTATGATGTTTCGGACTATTATCAGGCGGCGCCGCGCTATGGCACAAACGAGGATTTGAAACGCCTGTTTTGCGAGGCTCATACGCGCGGAATGCATATTCTGCTGGATTTAGTACCCGGTCACACAAGCGTAGAGCATGAGTGGTTCAAAAAGTCCATGCTTGCCGAGCGAAATGAGTTCACTGACCGCTATGTCTGGACTGATAGTATCTGGGAAGAACCGCAGGGCATGGGTTGCATACGCGGAATCTCCGAGCGTGACGGGTCATGCGCGGTGAATTTCTTCTCGCATCAGCCTGCGCTGAATTACGGCTTTTTCAAGCCCGACAGACCGTGGCAGCAGAGTATGGACTCCAAGGGTGCGATTGCTACAAGAGAAGCGCTGAAAGACATTATGCGATTCTGGCTGGGCATGGGCTGTGACGGATTCAGGGTTGATATGGCAGGCTCGCTGGTAAAGCATGACGAGGACAGCAAGGGTACGATTGCGCTCTGGCAGAATATACGCGCCTTTCTTGACGAGGAGTTCCCCGATGCGGCAATGGTTTCCGAATGGGGCGAGCCCGATAAGAGCTTGCAGGGCGGTTTTCATATGGATTTTCTGCTGCATTTCGGTCCGTCGCACTACAACGATTTGTTCCGCTGTGAGGAGCCGTTCTTTTCTTCGCGCGGAAAGGGCGATATTTCGGAGTTTGCGGCAAAATATATGGAAAGCTACGAAAAATCCGAGCGCAAGGGACTTATCTGTATTCCCTCGGGAAATCACGATATGGACAGGCTTGCGCGTTCTGTTGACGGTGATAATCTGAAGCTTGCGTTTGCATTTTTGCTATCAATGCCGGGCGCACCGTTTATTTACTACGGTGACGAGATTGGAATGCGGTATGTAGAGGGACTGAAATCTGTTGAGGGCGGCTATGGGCGAACGGGCTCGCGCTCTCCTATGCAGTGGGACAGCACAACAAATGCTGGATTCAGCAGTGCCCCGACGGAAAAGCTATATATCAAGCAGGATGACAGCCCCGACCGACCGACAGCGGCGGCACAGATGGCTGATGAGCATTCGCTGCGCAGTGAAATCAAGCGGTTGATAGCGCTGCGGCAGAAGCATACGGCACTGCAAAGCAGGGGTGAAATTGAATTTGTATATGCCCAAAAGAACACTTATCCACTGGCATATCTTCGCAGCGACGGCAGTGAGAGAATCCTTGTTGTAATAAACCCTGCCGACCGCGAAGCGGAGTTTGACTGCGCATTTACACCTGCCGAAACGCTGTACAGCTTTGGCGGCGGGATAAAATCCGAAAACGGCAGAATCTCAATTTCTCCAACAACTGCGGTGTTTGTCAGAGTATAAAATCAGCCCGAGGCGGTAAACCTCGGGCTTCAGGCTGTCGATAAAACCCCGTCTGCGGTGTCGCTCCGCACCATGACAGGCACAAAGCCTAGTCATGGCGCGGGCTCCTAGCATCCGGAGCTTTCTCGCCACACTGATTATTTCACTTTTTCGACAATCAAGCCCGAGGCGGTAAACCTCGGGCATTACTGTTTTATTCAATGATTTTTACGCACAGCAACAGCTTTTGGTGCTCGTTGGTGTAGTCCAGCTCCGGAATCATTTCCATAAGCACCTGCCTGTATTCGTTTCCTACCAGACGGCGGTAGTGCAGACGATAATTCTTCTGACCGGATGCAAAGTATGCGCGAAGATAGTTGATATCTGTACGGGTTAAATATTCGTCGCAGTCGTCGTAATACACCAAACCGCACATTGCCAGATTGTAAAGCCATGCTGAAAATCGGTCGCTGTAACCCAGCGCAGGCGTCTGCTCGCTGCTTTCGGCGCGGATTATTGTGAATGTATCATTGGTAAGGTCGGCTTGCAGTACCTTGATGTAGGTATCGCACAGTACTCCGAAAACGGCTTTCTGAATGCGCAAATCTACGCCCTTTGTTTTGTAGTAGTTAGTCTTTGCCTGATACATTCTGGAATCAGCCATCTGCGCCATTTCGGTTACCGATGCATTCGGAAATTCCGACTTACCAACGCAGCCAACCGACATTGAAAGACTGTTAACCGATTCTCCGTGCCAGCTGTCCATAGAAGCATCAAGGTCTTGAATGATGAACGCCAGAGTTTCATTATCTGCAAACAGTATAGCGGCAAACTCATCACCGCCTGTTCTGTACAGCTTACCGTAGCTGCCAAGACAGCGCTTCATGCAATTAGCCGCTCCGATAAGCAATTCGTCGCCTGCCTTATGTCCCAGCGAATCGTTCACATTTTTCAGACCGTTTACATCAATCGAAACATAAACAAAGTTGTCCTCGGGCGGAACATCGGGATAGAAGCGTATATCATCCTCATACGCTTTTCGGTTATACAAGCCTGTAAGCCCGTCAATCTGCGAAGCAACCAGCAGCTCGTGTTCCTTGTGCTTCTGGTCATTTACAATCTGAGTAGTATAAACAACGCTTGTAGGTGTGCCGTTTTCATCCTGTGTAAGCACAATAAACTGTGCCTTTATCCAGCCTACATTCTTACCCAGAAAATCTTCCGCAATAGAGGTTTTGCCTTTTATCCTTTGGGCAACGGTATTTATATTGGTAAACTCCAACACCCGCTCCTTGTATTCCTCAACCACGGTGTTTTCCATGACATAAGCCATTTTATCTGCGGCATTTCCGCCTTCTGTGCCTACTTCCGCTGACAGACCCTCTGCTTTTATCGGAATCAGTGTATCATTGGCGAGGTCAAAAATATGCACAGTATAATAAATGCTCGCCATTGTGGTCAGCACGTCAAGGTCCTCTAAATTCAAAGTATCATCAGCTCCCTGTTATGCGGTAAAATCCGACATTATCCGCGTTTGTCCCTTGTGCATAGTATATCATATTGTGCGTGTTTTGTCAACCTATGGTATGAGAATCGTTATTCATAAAGGGGTCTGAATAAATTATCTCCGTAAGTATAACTTGTCAAAAAACGCATAACCGCATACCGTTATCGGTATGCGGTTATGCTTGTCGAAAAAGTATCTTTCCCGGGGTGGCGAGAAAGGTGCAGATGCAAGGAAACGGCATATCGGCTAGGCTTTGTGCCTGACGATTATGCCGTTGACACAGCAGATGCGCCTTTATCGACAGCCTGCCGCATAACGTTATCGGTATGCGGTTAAGGTTTACAGCTTTGCAATCTCAAAATCGTTCTGTTGTTCAAGCCATGCGGGAAGATAGCACCTGTTTACAGTCCACCAGCTTACGCCGCCGAGGTCGTATTCATCAACAAGAGACAGCTTAGCCTGAATACTTCGCGGGTCGTCAAACCATACAACGTGCCGCTGACCGTCTGCGGTGTAGTTAAAGTACGGCGACTGTGCCTGCTCGTCATACTGAATTTGCGCGCCATATCGCAGGGCAAGCTCAATTGCTTCAATAAATCCAACGCTTTGCGCCGCCGTTCCGCGCATAAACGGCAGAGTCCAATCGTAGCCGTAGTTCGGAAGTCCCATCAGAATTTTCTCGGGAGGAATCACGCTCACAGCGTAATCCAGCACGCGCCTGACCTCGTTTATCGGTGATACGGCAAGCGGAGGGCCGTATGTATTCGTCCCGGATGATTAAAGTAATTTTTCAAATGAACCACGGGCTTTTGATTGCCAAACAAGCCGCTTATTCATCGGGATAGCGCTCCATTATTTCGAGGAACTTATCGAAATTCTGCGTAAAAGCATCTACAACGGCAGGGTCAAAATGCTTTCCGCTTTGTGATACGATTTCATCGTAGGCTTTTTCGGGCGACCACGGAGCTTTGTAGGCTCTGCGGCTTACAAGTGCGTCAAAAACATCTGCAAGCGCCACACATCTTGCATATTGCGAGATTTCCTCGCCTTTCATTCCTATGTAGCCGGTGCCGTTCCAGCGCTCGTGGTGCTGATACGCTATATCTGTTGAGAATCTGAACAGCTCTCCGGGCGAGGATTCCAGCATCTGTTTTCCGTATCGTGTGTGATTCTTTACAACAGCAAATTCCTCGTCTGTCAGCTTACCGGGCTTTTCAAGAATCTGCTCGGGAATCATAATCTTGCCAACATCGTGCATCATAGCTGCAAGACTGACCTTCCAGCTTTCTTCATCGCTGCATCCAAGCCCCTTGCACAGTACGGAGGTATATTCGGCAACGCGACGAACGTGCTGACCGGTGTTTTCGGATTTGTTTTCGATAATCTGCGATAGCGACAGAATAAGGTTTTCCTGGTCCTCGTACAGCTCGGTGTTCTTTTTTACAAGAGTATCAATCAGCTTTTCAATTCTGTCGGAGATGAAGTAGCAGGTTACTGCAATCGCAAGAAACTGAATAGTTCTGGGGATTATTCCGTACATAATCGTACCATTCAGCGTAACCAGCGGCTCGTCGGGAACGACCTTGAGGAAATAGGCTAAAAGATGCGATACGGTAATCATCGGAATACTCATCGCTGTTGTATAGATTACATACTTTTTCATGTTGTACAGGCAAGCCACCACCAGCGGAAATATCAGCATGATTACAGTGTGATATGAAAGCGTTGAATATTGAAGTCCTGCCTGAATAATCTGAACCGTCAGAATAAAATACCTTAATTTAAGCGAGTGGATTTTCAGTATATTGTAAAATAGGGTAGGCAGAAAGTAATCAATAACAGATACTACAACCGTAACATACAGCGCAATGGCGTCTACCTTAAAAATGCCTACGATATTAAGCAAAGCAACCAGCAGCATAAATCCAATCATAAATCTGCAAACAAAAGCAACACGCTTATCGGCGTCCTCACGATATTCGCTGATAAGCTTTTCGGAAAAATTCATACACGCATTACCTCCCTCAATTTACGTCTACACCGCAAAAGACCATGTAATGAATTTTGTGCGGTATTTCCATAATTATAACACATATTATAATAACCTCTGCTGTTACCGAAATCAAAGATTTCGAACAGCAACGAGAACCTTGAAATATATGTTCGCCGCTTTGCGGCGGTCAGCTGTCGCTGACTATGAGAACTCCGTTCTCATAACATATATTATCAGCAAAATCAATACAACCGGTAAATTTATCTAAAGAATAACGATTTTGGCAATATCGGCACACAAGCTCACCTGGCTGTTATGCTCAAAAATCGTTTGGCAAATGAAATTATTACCGCTATAATTCCAAGATATCGTACAAGCCAATGCCCATATATATGTAGATGAGGTGATATATATGAGCGTTATTTTTGAATATTCGGCAAGCTGTGGCGCAGCGGTGAATATCCATGACGAGGGCTACAAGCAGGCTTCCGAATCGGAGCTTGCGTACCGTCGCGAGGACATGATGAGGATAGCAGGTCAGATTGCACAGGAAAACGACCTGCGGGAATTTGAGCGGAGAAAAGACATGAGCGAAAGTACTGAAGAAATTCAGACTTTAAGCGATATCAAGTAACGCAATACCAATGCAGTACGCAATATACCTGCGAAAATCAAGGGCGGACAGAGACGCGGAGGCAATAGGTCAGGGTGAAACTCTGGCGCGGCACAGGGCGGCGCTTATTGAGTACGCCGAGCGAAATCGGCTTGAAATCGGCGCAATTTATAAGGAGATAGTTTCGGGTGACAGCATTGATTCGCGGCCCGAAATGCTTCGGCTGCTTGCCGATGTTGAGAAAAAACGCTGGGCGGGAGTGCTATGTATGGATATCGACCGTCTGGCAAGAGGCGACAGTGCAGACCAAGCGCGGATATCCCGAACCTTTCGCATATCAAAAACGCTGATAATCACCCCGTCAAGGGTGTATGACACAACCAATGACAGCGACGAGGAGTATGTTGATTTCGAGCTGTTCATGGCGCGCCGCGAGTACAAAGCTATTTCCCGCCGAATATTAAAGGGACGGATTGCCTCGGCAAAGGAGGGGCATTTTATCGGCAGTACGCCGCCCTACGGGTATGACAGGGTCAAGGTTGAGCACGGAAGGGGATACACCCTGAAGCCAAACGCCGAAAGCGACACCGTAAAGCTGATATATTCGCTGTGTATCGGCGGGCTTGGAGGAACCGCAATTGCACGGCGGCTGGACAGCTTGGGAATCCCCACGCGAAGCGGCAAGGCGTGGAGCAGCGCAGCGATTTCGGATATTCTCAAAAACCCCGTTTACTGCGGAAAAATCCGATGGCAGTTCCGCAGGGAGGAAAAAAGTCTGAATGACGGCGTTGTAACTGTTCACAGGCGCGAAAATCAGGCTTGCATCCTTGCGGACGGCTTGCACCCTGCGATAATCAGCACCGAGGATTATGGCAAGGTTCAGCAGCTGATTGCAGGCAGAAGAACGCCCAGAAATAAGAGCAGTACCGAGCTGCAAAATCCGCTTTCCGGGCTGATTTACTGCGGAATGTGCGGCTCAATGATGACAAGGCTTGGAACGGGAGCGAAAAACCGCAGCGAGATACTCCGCTGCCCGAACCGAAGCTGCCATAATGTTTCTGCAAAGCTGAAGCCGGTTGAATCGGCGCTGATTGAGGGCTTGTCGCAGTGGCTTAACGACTGCTGCGTTGAGGTAAGCCGAAAGCCCCCGATTGATATTGCATCAGCCGAAAAAAGCGGCGCTGATAAGCTGCGCGGCGAGATTGCCGAGTTGGAAATTCAGCGGGGCAGGATATACTCGTTTTTAGAGCAGGGCATATACACTCCCGAGGTTTTCAGCGAGCGCATGAAAGCACTTGATAATCGGCAAAGCAAGCTGACGGAACGCCTTGAGCAGTGCGAGCGGGTAATTGACAAGACGAATGAAAGCCACAGCATGTATGCCGAGATAACCCCGCGGATAGAGAGCATAATGGAGATTTACGCGGAGTCTGCTCCCGCACAAAAGAACCGCCTGCTAAAAACCATAGTCAGCCGAGTAACCTACATAAAAACCAAGCGCAATACTCGCAGAAATCCTGATGATTGCAGCTTTTCGCTGGATGTTATGCCGCTTTTTCCGAGTAATATGTCGGAATCCGAAAACCGTATTGTCTGAAATAAGAGATTGCTAATCGGCGCACAGCATTGTGAGCCGATAAATAAAGAAAAATGGGCTGTCGGTATGACAGCCCATTTGAAGTATTCAGTGAAATTTATGCTGCGGAATTTGGAAAATCCTTGATGTTGCCGACAACATACTTGAGAATTGTAGATGCGTCAAGCGCATTTACAGTTCCGTCGGAGTTAGTATCACCGACCTGCTTATCTGTTGTCTTGTTATTTGCAACATTCTTGAGAATAGCCGAAGCGTCAAGAGCGTTTACTGTTCCGTCTCCGTTGACATCACCGCGTATCGCGTCGGGAGCCTTTACATCACTGCCCATTGCAATGAAATATCTTCCGCCTTCCTCAACATCAAAGGTGACATTACCGTTCGTATCTACCACTGTGATACTGCGGAACATCAGCTTGCCTGTTGCCTCGTTGTAAAGGTAAACTGCGGCATTCTTACCAATGTTGCTTCCGCCGATAGTAGCTGTCAGCTTTGCGGTGAAATTGAGCTCTCTTGCATTGACCTTTAACTGCTGACCGTCGGTGTAAGAAATATCCTTGTATGCTGCTGCGGGAATGCCAACCTCCAGAGCTGCGACAGACAGGTCAATCTCATCGCCGGGAACTGCTTTTGCGCCGTCAATGTTCCATACTCTCCCGAAGTTTGCATCCATAATCAGCTTAATCTTTCTGTCGATAGCTGCCTGAAGAGCCTCCTCGGGTATGAAGGTATCATCGTTAAGAGCAATCTTTATTGTTGAGCCGACATCAGCAGCCTTCATCTCCTTGATAATGCTGCTCCAGCCTACGGATTTTTCGGTCTTTGCGAGCTTTCTGTCAGAACCGGGCTTGTCGGGGCGGGGGCTGGGTGCTGAAGGACCGTCCGACAGCTTGCCGAAGGTGTATGAAACAGTCAGCGTGCCGTCATTGTTCGGGGTAACTGTCGCGGTCTTGTCGTTGATTTTTACGGAGATATTGCCGGCGAACTTGTAGCCTAAATCTGCGACAAGCTTTGCCGAAACGGTGTATGCCGTATCAGCCTTGAAAGTGGTATCTGCGGGATTCCACTGTACATCGGAAGCGGTGCAATGTGCGCCGTCATGCAGGTCAGCGGTTGTTGCGGGCGCTTTGCCAAGCTGGGGAGCTGTAACATAAACATTCGCAGAGGTGATTTCTGTAAGCTGAATAGCTGCGAATTTGTAGGTTACAGTCAGTGTGCCGTCATTATTCGGGGTAACGGTTGCGGTATTGCCGTTAATTGTAACGGAGGTATTGTTAGCGAACTTGTAGCCGTCCTTTGCAGTCAGCTTTGCCGAAACGGTGTATTCGGTTTCAGCCTTGAAAGCAGCGTCGGCGGGATTCCACTGTACATTTGAAACGGTGAAATTCGCGTTTTCGTTGGCAGTTGCTTCTGCTGCGGGTGTTTTACCAAGCTCGGGTGCGGTAACCGTAATCGCCGCAGAGGTAATATCAATCAGCGGCAGAGCTTCAAATGTGTAGAAAGCGGACAGCGTACCATCGTCATTGAGTGTTGTTGCGGCTTCATTTTCTTTTATCGTTACGACAGTGTCAGCGCTGAATTCCAGACCTGTGTCAGGCTTAAGCGTAACTGTAATGGTGTACTGTTTGCCTGCCGCGAACTTGTCGGCTGATGTCAGCTGTGTATCACCGCAGGTCCAGCTTACGGATTTAACGGTATAGCAGCCGACCGTATCTTTAATGGTGCATTCCGTTGAGGGCGCTTCACCGATTATCGGAGCAGTTACCTCAACAGCGGGGGCAAAAACAACCTCCTGGAAATATGTCAACATATCCTTGCCGGCACCTAACTGATTAAAAAATTCTATGGCTGTAGCGGCGGGTGTGAGCTTTCTGAAACCATTTGCATAATATCCAACATCGCCGCATACAAGCGAACATTCCCAAAACTGCCAGTCACTTGTTTTGTACTGTTTACCCGGGTTATTCTGCTTTAAGCGAGCCACAATTTCATCTATTGGTTCCATTATATCGGTGGCGAAATAATCTGAATCTGCAATAGTTGTACTTGTTGCGGGGTCAATTCCGGTAACATAGACTGTCGGTTCGTCAATATAGACACTTGTTGTCGTGGGGTATTTATTCAACTCAAGCCCGAGTTTATTTATCAAATTTGCATTATCCGAATAAGCTTCCAAGTCGGTATTGCCGTATATTTTCCAAATGCATACGTCATAAAGGGAAATCAGGTCTTCTATTGTGCTATTGGTATTGGAAGGATCAATTCTTCTTGCAAAACGGTACAAATCGCGTGAAGTGAAATATCCCTGAACACCATAACCATCTACATATATAGTGGTATCTCTGAGAAGCTGCAGGCTGTCAGGGTCAAATTTTTCGCCAAGCACGGTTTTCATGTTCTCAATCAAATTCCAGATTCCATCCTCTGTTGACGCAGAAGTATCGGATATCCAGTTATATCCAACTTTTTCGTGGCACAGATAGAAAGAACCGTCAAGAGCGGTTGTCTCGCCGTGTTTCACCGTGATTGTGTTCTGTACACCATCAATCTTCTCCGGAGCACATACAGCGTTCAGCACGGGCAGCTCAAATTCTCTGTAATCTGTGTTGAGCTGAATTATGGTTTTACCATACTTAAAGGCATCATTTGCACGATAATCGTCGGCAAAATATACCTTTCCCACGATATCGGCACTTATATCCTCGGTAATTAGATTAGGTGTATCGTTTATCTTGACACAGTTACCGGCGTAATTATAATCGTCACGAACATTTCCGCTGTCACGGTTATACCACGCAGTCCAAGAGGTTATCTCCTTTAATGGGTCAACCTCTATTTGGCTTATAACACTGCTGATGTCATAAGGGAAAACGTCTGCTTTTTTGTTTATCATATCTGCGCTCTCGATAGTAAGAGTGTCGTCTGAAATATCCATTGTCGTGAACGCCAAATCGTGCGTGTACTTTATTTGGGTACTATAGTAATCCTTGACGCTGTCCGTATTATAATTGTACAATGTGTTCGCCAGTTCATCTCCTGATACAGCGACACTGATATAACCAGAGCGACTGTCTGGATCCGCCCAACATGAATACACAGCCCACAAATTGTTTTCAGTGAGATAAGTGGTGTTATCATGGAGAACACCCGCAGTGAAGGCGTTTTCGCCTATTTCGCCCGAGGCGATGGTTCTTCCGTCCAAATCTCCGCCCTTAATGGTGATAACGTCGGCAAATGTCGCCGAAGCCGTAAGCGGCAGAGCCGTTGTTGCCAGCGAGCCTGCAAGCACCATGGCAAGCAGCCCTTTCAGTCGCTTCTTAAACAAAATACATCATCCTTTCAAAAACATAATATGCCAATTATTAGTGGTATTATAAACCAAAAGCAAAAAAATGTCAATACCCTTTTTAAATTTTAGCAAACAACTCACCCGAAAAGGTGAATTTTTTAATACTTTTTTGTGTTGACATCCTGCACCAATTTGTGCTAAAATATATTCAGATAATATCAGTGAGGTAATTTATGAAAATCTTTCTATCAATACTCCGCCGCGTCGGAGTGTTTGCTGTGGTTCTGGCGGCGCTGTGGGCGGCGCTTGTCGCTGCGGCGGCAATCCCGAACGAGCGGATTTATGACAATATGTCCGAGAGTGCGATGTTTTTCAAGGATAAGGCCCCTTATGTCTACGAATCGCAGCTGCGGCTTATTCAGGACAACTATGCCGATGTAATCCTACTGAATGTGACTTGGAACATGGGCAGCGACCCGCTTGTATCCACGCTGAACACCGCCTACTACGACGGCAACGACGGCAAGGAGGACCTCGGCGAGAACTGGGGGTTTTACTGCGCCGTTGAGGGCATTGCCGAGCCGAACACCGATTACTCCAGATACTGGCACGGAATGGCGGCTCTGATACGACCTTTCATGCTGTTCACCGACATTGACGGAATCAAGCTAATCGGCACGATAGCTGCGTTTGTGCTGCTTGCGGTTAATGCGGCTCTGCTGCTGAAAAAGCGGCAGTATTTTGCAGCGGGCGCGCTTGTGGCGGCGTTTTTGTGCGTTCATGTGTGGGATATCGTAATCTCGCTTGAATATCAGCCTGCTGTGCTGGTAACGCTTGCGATGCTGCCGCTGTATATCCTGCTTGAGAAGAATGACGGTGCGCTTTCGATACTTGCGGTGATTTCGGGCGTGATGATAGCGTTTTTCGACTTTCTCACCTGCGAAACGCTGACGATACTCATTCCGCTGATTATCGTGTTTATAATGAGAAAGCAGGACAACCGACTTCCCGACCTGCGGAGCAATCTGCTGCTGGCGCTAAAATGCGGCGCGGCGTGGTTTCTGTCCTATGTGGGAGCGTACCTTGTGAAATGGGGCGCCGCAAGTATCGTCACGGGAGAGAACAAGTTCGCGGCTGCGCTGTCCTCCGTTGAGGAGCGCATGATTGGTGAAGCCGAGCAGCTTGACCCGGTTGCTCAGTTCTTTCTTGCGCCGCTGGCGAACATTTCCACGCTTTTCGGCGGCTATGAGAGAGTAGCGTGGGGCAATATTGCCGCAGGGCTGGTGATTTCGGCGGTTGTATTCGGCGCGATTTTTTATCTGTTCCGCTGCAGAGAGAAATTTGACCGCAGCTTTACTGTTACTGTGCTGATACTCGGCGTACTGCCCTTGGTGCGGTTTTTTGTGCTGAACAATCACTCCTACCTGCACGAATTTTTCACTTACCGTGCGCTTGCCTCTACGATTCTGGCGCTGCTTGCGGGCTTGTGGTACTCGCTGGAATTCCGACCGAAAAAGAAAAAGTCCCCCGAAAAAGGAGGAAAAAAGCATGGAAGAGCTTGAGCTAACAATCCTTATGCCCTGCCTTAACGAGCAGCAGACTGTTGCGCAGTGTGTGCGTCAGGCGCGGCAGTTTCTTGATGAAAGCGGAGTGTGCGGGGAGATTCTGGTTGCGGATAACTGCAGCACGGATAACTCTGCGGCGCTTGCAGAAGAAGCAGGGGCGCTGGTGGTAGAAATATCCGAGCGGGGTTACGGCAACGCCCTTATCGGCGGAATTAAAGCCGCCCGCGGCAAATATGTCATCATGGGTGACTGTGATATGAGCTACGATTTTCTGCATCTTGGCGGCTTTGTTGAGAAGCTGCGCGAGGGATATCCGTTGGTCATGGGCTGCCGTCTGGACAATATAGCCCCCGGTGCGATGCCGTTTTCGCACAGATATCTCGGCGTACCGGTGCTGTCGTTTCTTGGCAGAATCAGGTTTCGCACAAAGGTTCGCGACTTTCACTGCGGGCTGCGCGGCTTTGACAGGGAAAAGGCTCTTGCGCTGGGACTTTCCTGCGGCGGCATGGAGTTTGCCACCGAAATTATCGGAAAGTTTGCGCTCTCGGGCGCTGCTATTGCAGAGATTCCCGTTACACTGAGTCCCGACGGCAGAAGCGGCAGGTCGCACCTGCGGACTATACGGGACGGTCTGCGGCATATTCGATATATATTCTTCGGCAGCAGAAAATAGCGTGTTTTCGCTGAAATGTCATAGTATGGCATACCCGCGAGGCTTATGCCTTATAGTATACTATTTAAAAGATTCACTTTTCCATACGCAAAAATCCCGACAGCTTGTAAAGACTGTCGGGATTGTTTATATTAGACTTTATTATCAAGCTCTAAGCTGACCGATTTGCTGTTTCAGTGTGCCTGCCATGCTGCTAAGCTCCTCGCAGGAAGCGGCGGACTGCTCTGCGGTTGCGGAGTTCTGCTGGACAACCGATGCAATCTGCTCCAATCCGATTGTAACCTGCTTTACAGCCTCTGCCTGACTTTCGGAGGCGTCGCTGATTTCGCTGAGAAGCGTGTTGGTCTGCTGTGCAAAATCCTTTACCGCAAGCATTGAATCGGCTGTGCGCTGAGCGATTTCTGCGCCGTTGTTGACTGCGGCAATGGTAGAGGAAATAAGGGAATTTGTGTTGTTTGCCGCCTCTGCGCTCTTCGCTGCAAGATTTCTTACCTCATCGGCAACCACCGCAAAGCCCTTGCCCGCTTCGCCTGCGCGTGCAGCTTCAATCGCAGCGTTAAGTGCGAGAATATTGGTCTGGAATGCGATATCCTCAATTGTTTTGATTATGTTGCTAATCTGGTTGGACTCGTTTTTGATAACCTCCATAGCAGACAGCATATCGGAAATATCCTTGTCCTGAAGCTCGATTTTTTCCTCGGTCTGTTCGGAGAACCGATTAGCCTGCTTGGCGTTTTCGGCATTCTTGTTGATATGCTCGGATATATCCGCGATAGTAGCGGAAAGCTCGTCGATAGCCGTTGCCTGCTTGGTTGTGCCCTCTGCAAGACACTGCGTACCGTCAGCCATCTGCGCTGCGCCTGCGGAAACATCATCTGCGGAAGCGTTTATTCCCGAGATAACATTGTGCAGATTCTTTTCGATAGACTTGAAGGATTCGTTGATTTTTGCAAAGTCGCCTATGTATTCCATTGAGGAGGAGCTTGAGAAATCACCTGCCGCCATTTGTGACAGCACATTGGAAATATCGGTTATGCAGCTGCTGAGGTCATGCTTTGTTCCCTCAAGACGCCTTGCAAAGTCGCCGATTTCGTCATTGCCGAACTTGAAATTCGTATCGGGCGCGCTGAGTTCTCCGCGGCTCATAAGCTCGGCTATGTTGTTTGCTTCAATAATAGGCTTTTCTACCATATTTCTAAGCAGCAGGAACAGCAGTACCGCTGCAATTACTATAACAACCACTGTAATTCCTATCGAAACCAAAAGAATAGTGCCGAACATAGCGTCGGATTCTGCGGAAGAAAATCCGCTGAAATACGCGCCTACCTGAAAATTGTTTATATCATACAGCGGCTCGTAGTTAACATAATGCTTCTGACCCAGAATATCTGCGGTTCCCATATAATTTTCGTGCTCGTTGATAACGCACTTTTCAACCTCGGCAGACATTGTGGTACCAACCACTCTGTCACCCGCTTCGTTTACAACGGTTGTTGCGTAACGGGTGTTCCCCTGAAATATTGTAACCTCTGCGCCCGTCTGCTTTTTAACATCGTCAAGGAAGCTTGTTTCGTCCAGATTCATACCGATAATAATGCTTCCGCCGGACTGAATGGAGGTTAAGTGCTCAATGCAGAGTGTTTCTTCGTGGCGTACTACGCCATCTTTTGATATTCCCGAAAGAATCTGTGATAAATCGGAGTCGGAAAGCGAGCAGTTTTCTGATTTCCAAACGACTTTGCCGCTTGCGTCAAGAACTGCGGCATAATCCTTATCTGTGCCCTTTGCTTTGTTCCATACAGCGTCAATGTCCGAGCCGACTGTGCCTGCCGCAGCAGACTCGGCAGCGGCATACATTGCCTGCTGCTCGGTTATTTCCGCAAGTCGGGTAACCTGAACGCCGATATCATTTTTCAGCACGTTAATACCTGCCGTTGCTCTCTCGCTCATTATGCTGTCGTTGTGCAATTTTGACATGGTGATTGAAGTAAACAGAATAATCAGCGCCATGGATAAGATTAGTGCTCCAACTACAATTAAAATCTTCTTACTGATTTTTGACATGATACTGCCTCCGATGAAAAAATATGAATAATCCGGTGACTGGAAACTATTCACTATTAGTTTAGCACAATTACTATTAGCTGTCAAGCATTTACAAATAGAAAAAATAATATTAAAAATATGCAATATTACCAAGTAAAACAATAGTCATTTGTGCTTGAAATAACGACTATAATCATTATTGCCTTATGTATAGCCCCATTCATAAGTCATCAAAATTATATAATCAACAATTCTGCCCTGCGCTTCATAGTCATGCGATTCATACAGCAATCCCTGCTGGTCGGCGGAAACCTTTGGTGCAAGCGCGGATACAATGATATAGCCCTGTTGGTGAAGCCTGTCGGCAAGCTCCTGCAAAAAGCTGTTGTAGCTTTCACGGTCCTCGGGCGCAATGTACTCCATGTCGATGTTAGCGCCGTAGTAGCCTCTTTGCTGCATTTCATCAAGGATTCCCGAAATCAGCCGCTCGCGGCGCTCGGGGTCGTTAAGTATGCCGGAAATCACATCGGTATCGAAAGTACCGTTGTAGATGTTGGTCACAACCATAAGCGGCATAACCGCAGCGCGTACCGAGCGGTAAATCAAATCGCTGTCGTCGGGCGCAACCAGCCCGCCCTCGGGTGTGATTGAGTAGCTGAAAATACTGATGAACGACAAAAAAGGCATAACGCAGTTGACTGCATTGGTACTGATTGTGGGATAGGCGTAGCCGTTTACGATAGCGGGGCGCTTGACTGTTACTTCTGCGACGGGTATTCTGACCTCGTCGCCCGCTCTCAGGCTAATGGGATTAAGATTCGGGTTTGCTTCCAGCAAATCCTCAAGCGGAACGCCGTATTCCTGCGCAATTGAATACAGCGTCTGCCCCTCCTCAAGTATGTAGCGAATCGTGTTCGTCATAATGAGCAGGTTCTGACCGACAGCAAGCCTTGAAGGGTCGCGAAGCTGATTGTCAGCGGCAATACGCAGCGGTGATATGCCGTATTTTCGCGCTATATTACCCAGAGTGTCGCCGCTTTGTACCGTGTAAATTATCATATCATACCTCCGTTGTGAATGCCTGTTCCCATGTGGTATAACGCCGCGCTCCAATAATGTGGATTCCAAGCGCCTGAGCATAGTTATAGGTTGACAGCCTCCTGTTGCGCGCGTCATAGGAATGCGCGCAAATGAAGATATTGCGCGGAACGGCAGGGGGTATCACAAATGATACAAACAGCGAATGATACAGCCTGCCCGCGTCGTTTACCAGCTGAATAACATCGCCGGGTCTTAGCTGCGAAAGCGCGGCGGATTCTCCGTATGGCCCCGCGCCCTCGTTTGTAAGCAGAAAATTCTGCAAAAATTCCACTCCCGTCCATGACGGCGCACGGTCGTCGGAATTGATATAGTACCAACCGTTTTCCTGCGAGTAATTCATTACGCCGCAGCCCGCATAAAGACACTGTGAAACGTAGTTGGTGCAATCGCCGCCTATGTCCTCAAAATCATAGAAACGCGGATTGCGCGCGTAAGCCCATTTCAGTGCATAAGAAACAGCCGCGCGTCTGTTGTAGCCTATTTCCGTCAGCATAGAATATTTCCCCCCTATCCGCGCTACATTGTATGCGAAAAAATTTTTTTGGTGAGTGATTCATTTTGCTATTGACTTATTATTTTATAGGTGTTATAATTTGTATAGCTGTTTTGGGGAACTATGCTTACGGATGAATACTTTGGTATTGCCGTAACTAAATAATAATGGGGTAAAAAAATAATGATATTTGCAGACCTTTTCTTTCTTTACGTCTTTCTCCCTGTGTTTGCATTATGTTATGCGGTGGCAAGCGGTATAGATTCGGTTGTTAACCGCAGCAGAAGGGGAAGTCATTTCAAAACCGAGAGTATACAGCAATGTATTATGCAGAATGTTGTTCTGGTAATATTCTCGATTATTTTTTATGCATGGGGCGAGCCTGTCTATATTGCGCTGATGCTGTGCAGCATTGCGGTAAATTTCTGCATGGGTCTGCTGATTGACCGCAGAAAATATAAATCAAAGCCTGCGCTGGTAATAGGCGTGATACTCAATATTGCGGCTATCGGTGTGTTTAAGTATTCGGGGCTGATTGTCGGTACGCTGAATTCATTCGGGCTTTCATTGCCTGTTCCGCAGATTGGATTGCCAATCGGAATAAGCTTTTATACTTTCCAGTCGATTTCTTACCTTGCGGATGTTTACAGGGGTAAAGCGCGCGCACAGGGGAATCTGCTGAATCTTGCGCTGTATATATCGCTGTTTCCGCAGCTTATCGCAGGACCTATTGTTCGGTACACAACTATTGACCGTGAAATCACCGGGCGCAGCATAAGCCTTGGCGATATTGCCGACGGCGCATTCAGGTTTCTTGTTGGCTTGGGCAAAAAGGTTATACTGGCAAATCAGCTTTCGGAGATTTCATCTTTGCTTCTGGACGGCGACGCTGCGGCGCTTTCGGCGGGCGGCGCGTGGCTTGGAATAGCTGCGTTTGCAATGCAGATTTACTTTGATTTCAGCGGTTATTCCGATATGGCAATCGGAATCGGCAGGTGTCTGGGCTTCCATTTTGACGAGAATTTCGAGTACCCGTATATCTGCTGTACAATCACGGAATTCTGGCGCAGGTGGCATATTTCGCTGGGCTCGTTTTTCCGCGATTATGTATATATTCCGCTTGGCGGCAACAAAAAGCATCAGCCGCTGAATATCATGGCGGTTTGGTTTCTGACAGGTCTGTGGCACGGCGCAAGCTGGAATTTTGCGCTGTGGGGCGTGTATTTCGGCGTGATAATCATGCTTGAAAAGTACACCATACTAAAGGTGCGCGATAAGATACCGTCGATTTTTCTGCACATATACAGCCTGCTTTTGATACTGTTCGGCTGGGTAATATTCTATTTTGAGGATTTCGGAAAGCTCGGAACATTTATCGGCGCAATGTTCGGCATGGGCAGCGGCGGCGCGTGGGATATAATAGCGCAGAATGCGCTGACGGGTCATCTGTGGCTGTTAGTTGTGAGCGTTATCTGTTGTCTGCCTGTTGGAAAGATTATCGGAGCAATATATGAAGAATCAATGAAACGCAATGCTTCGGGCGGATTTACTGCGGCAATGTCTCTGGGGAAGATAGCCGCATCTGCGGGGCTTTTGGCAGTAAGTACATTACTGCTGATTGGCTCGTCAAGCAATCCGTTTTTGTATCTGCGGTTTTAAGGGGGAAAGAATATGCGTCCCGAAAACGAAAAGAAATACACCATGCCAAAGCCCTCGCGCAGACGCCGCGCGTGTGATATCATATTTCTGGCGCTGCTGATGATTATTTTTGAAACTGTGGCTCTGACATTTATTATGTTCCCGCGCAGTGAGATTTCCGAGCTGGAGAACAGAAAGCTCAAGGAGTTCCCGGAGTTCACGCTTGAAAGCTGGTTTGACGGCACGTTTACCGCAGAGGTCAGCGAGTGGTTTACAGATACTGTTCCGTTCAGAGATAATCTTATGGGGTATTCCAAGAGCATACAGGAGCTTTCGGGCTTCAGTACGGGCGTGAAGATTTACGGTCCGTCCAAGCGTGTTGAAGAGGAATCCGAGCCTGAAAAGCCCGTGCAGACTACCTCCAAGCCCGAGGAATCATCGCCCGCAGAGGACGAAAGCAATTCCGAGCAGGAATCCCACGAAGAAACAAGCGCTCCCGCTACCACTGCGAATGAGGGCAACAAGGAGATTGATGCGGTAGACATAGAAAATCCCGACGACAACTTTACGGTATATAACAACGGAATAGCAATCGTCGGAAACCGCGGTCTTATGCTGTACGGAGGCAATTTAGCCGTGGGCAGCGACTACGCTGAGGTAATCAACACCTACAAGAGCGTTTTAGGCGCTGATGTGAATGTTTACAGCATGGTTATTCCAACAGCCTCTGAGTTTTACTCAACCTCCGATATTGCTCCGCTTAACGGAAGTCAGCTGAAGAATATCAATCATATAATCTCGCAGCTTTCCGATGATGTTAAAGCGGTAAATGTCTACACAACGCTTGCAGAGCACAAGAATGAAGAAATTTATATGCGCACCGACCACCACTGGGCGGCAATGGGCGCGTACTATGCCGCGCGTGAGTTTGCCAAAGCCGCCGGCGTGGATTTCCTTGATGTCTCGGATTACGAAATGCAGACGGTGGGCGGCTATGTCGGCTCGCTGTACAATTACACAAGCAGCCCGGAGCTTAAAAACAACCCCGAGGAATTTCACTATTACACTACGGATAAGGTTGATATCACCACGACCTACTACAACTATGTGCTGGATTCCGAAACGGGCGGAATCAGCGATTACTACCCCGCGTTTGAGGCTGATTTCTTTCAGAAATACAGCTACGGCAACGGCGCGGCGTACTGCACCTATATGGGCGGCGACGCGAAGATAGTCCATGTAAACACAAGCACCAAAAACGGGCGCACTCTGGCGATACTGAAAGACAGCTTCGGCAATTCTCTGCCGCAGTTTTTGTTCGGCTCGTTTGAGAACATTTATGTAATAGATATGCGCTATTTTACCTACAATTTCCCGCAATTCGCAAAGGACAGAGGCATAACCGACGTGCTCTTCGCAAATAATGCCTTCCACGCGGTAACGGCTTCCACCGTTTCAAAATATGAGAAATTCCTCACGCAGGAGGACAGGGCAGGACTGGTATGGTAATCTTATGTTTCATCCGAAAGTGCTTTGCCGAAAAACCGCATGATACTTTATATATTTCAAAAAAGCTTCGGGGTCTGATTTTGGTCAGACCCCGTAACTTTATTCGTTCATCAATCTGTCGCGGACTTCCATGAGGCAAAAGCCGAGGAGATTGCTGCCGCGCCATTTATCGGGTTTCTGTGCGTCGGGCATATCCGCCGCGATTCCTATACCCCATATACTGTCGTAGGGGCTTGCTTCAACAAGAACCTTTGGCGAGGATTCGAGAAGAAATTGCTTAAGATGCTCGTTTTGCGAAAATTTTGCCATGTTGCCCTCAATTACTATTTCGGTGCGGTGTTTCTTCCAGATTTCTTCATCAAAGCCGCGTATTTTTCTGCCGAGCTTTTTGTAAAGTGCCGGGTTATCGGCGCGCAGTATTTCATCCAGTACCTCGTCATCACCGAACAGCATAGCCTTGTGTGCCATCATATACTGCTCTGCGGTGTTATATTCCCTGCCATCTGCGGTAAAGCGGCAGTCAAACCACTGGCTGAGACAGCTTTTGTCGGGGGAATTGCTGCGCTGGTTGTGCCCCCAGAAAAGCAGAAAGCCCTCGTATTCCTTTGTCTGAATAAATCGTGTGATGTTGTCGCGTGAGTATTTCATTGTTTCCTCCTTTGTATTTTGTGTTTTGGGAACGTGTAAAGTATAACAAAATCTTCGGCTTTTGTAAATGTCAAAACAGGGACAGTAAAAAGAGGTCGGTAAATATGCCGACCTCTCTGCTTGTCGAAAAAGTGTCTACCCTAGGCTGCCGAGAAAGGTGCAGATGCTAGGAAACGGCATATCGGCTAGGCTTTGTGCCTGCCGATATGCCGCAACACGATGTTGCGAGAGTCATTGCCAAAAGGCGGCATGGACGCCGCCAACAGAGCAATGACGAGACAACGCAGATGTGCCTTTATCGACAGCCTGAATATGTGTCATTTTCGGGATTTTTTAGCAGTAAGCTCAAAGCTGCTGCGCACCATGCGTTCGATTTCTTCCTCGGGAACATCGGAATTGAGATACACGCTGTTCCAGTGAACCTTGTTCATGTGATATGCGGGGATAACGCCCTCATACACCTTGCGCAGAAACTCCGATTCCTGCGGGTCGCATTTAAGGTTAACCATATCTCTGCCGCCGACATTCATAATCAGCGCAAACCATGTGCGGGATTTGCCGTGCCGTGCAACAGTGGTGTCAAAATCCTCCCTGAACGGCTTATCGGTTACGGCGTCAGGCAGGGAATGTATATATTCAAGCAGCTTATCACGGGTCATTTTGTTTCACCGATACGCTCGTAATTCATAAAGCGGATTTTATGACCGTTTGTTTCAATAACATCGGAAGCCGCTGTAACCTGCCATTCGGGCAGGGAGTCTATATCCGTGAAGAATGTATCACCGCAGAAATTCTCATACACACGCGTGATAATTGCCTTGTCGCAGTACGGCAGCAGCCGGCTGTATACCTGACCTCCGCCGATTACAAATACATTTTTGCCTTGCGCTTCGGCACTGCGCGCGTAATTTACCATGGATTCAATATCGGAGAACACATGTGCGCCCTCAATGCTTCCGCTGCGGGTAAGCACACAGTTTTCGCGGTCGGGAAGGGGGCGTTTGGGAAAGCTCTCCCATGTTTTTCTGCCCATGAGCACCACGCCGCCGCGCGTGGTTTCGCGAAAATGCTTCATATCCTCGGGCAGCCTTGCCAAAAGACCGCCGTCCTTTCCAATCGCCCAATCGTTATCAGCAACAAGAATAATCGTCATATCTGCCTCCGTTAATCCTCTTCCATAGGCTCGGTTTCATCCAAATCCGGATGCTGTCCGCCGTTTTCGTTACTTCCGTGAGCGGATTCGCCCTTGTAGAGCAGCTTAAGCAGCACGGGCGAAACAATAGAGGAGCAGATTATCAGCAGAATAACCGAGGTGAAATATTCCGGCTCGACCATTCCGACCGCAAGACCCTTCTGCGCAACTATCAGAGCAACCTCACCGCGCGTCATCATGCCCACGCCCACTTTAAGCGAGTCTTTCATATTCATGCCGAACAGCTTTGAAATACCTCCGCAGCCGATAATTTTTGTAATCATAGCAACTACAACGAATGCCAGCGAGAACCACAGCAAATCCAGCGTAAAGCCCGAGAATGTTGTTTTTAAGCCGATACTTGCAAAGAACACCGGACCAAACAGCATATAGCTGCTGATATCCATTTTACCCGAGATATATTCCGCGTCGCGCAGGTTGCAGAGGATTATTCCCGCAACATAAGCGCCCGTGATATCTGCAATGCCGAAGAATTCCTCGGCGCAGTACGCCATTACAAAGCACAGCGCAAGTCCGAAAATCGGGATTCGGCGCTGGTGGTAGTATTTCTTATCAAGAAGCTTGAACAGAAAATAGATAATAAACCCGACGCCCACGCTGAAAACAAGGAACAGCAGCGTTTTGATTACAACATCAAGCGGATGCGCGTCTGTGCTCTTGAAGCCGATTACAAATGTAAGCACGATAATGCCGATTACGTCGTCAATAATTGCGGAGCTTACGATTATTGTGCCGACCTTGCCTTTAAGGTGACCCAGCTCGCGCAGCGCCTGTACGGTAATGCTGACGGAGGTTGCGGTCATAATCGTGCCGATAAAGACTGCCCGCAGAAAATGCTCCGTGCCAAAACCGTCCCAGCCGTAGAAAGCAAGGTACAGCAGCGTACCGCCGACAAGGGGAACAAATACGCCTGCACTGGCGATTGAAACTGCCTTTAAGCCGGATTTCACAAGCTCCTTGAGATTGGTTTCAAGACCGGCAGAGAACATCAGCAGCACGACGCCGATTTCCGCCATGGTATTAAGAAATGAGGATTGACCCACCAGCCCGAGAACACTCGGACCTATCAGCAGACCGGCTATTATCTGCCCCACAACCTGCGGAGCTTTCAGCTTTTTTGCACCAAGCCCCAGCAGCTTTGCTGCAATAAGAATCAGCGCAAGGTCCTTAAAACAATTCAGAGTTTCCATTACAATTACATCTCCAAACAAAATAGTTGCTTACAACTTTATTATTATAGCTCTATTTGTGTTTGAACGCAATGATAATTCTCAACAAAAAATCTCTGTTTTGAGCATATTTTTTGGACTTTTGCGGACAATATCCAAAGAAAATTTGGGGGTGTGCTGATGAGTGAATATCTTCGCATTTTGCGTAAGCTGAGAGGTGGCTGCTTTGAGCCGAAAAATGCGCGTACTCTCGGCTTGATTACAAGCGGAGCGGTATTTCCTGCGGGCGAGCTTGTTTCGCAGGGCGGCAGGATTATGGGCGAGGGCTACGCCGTAAAGCCGCAGAGCAGGTTATTTGTGTATGAGCTGTCGGTTACCTCGCCCGACGACGCGGTAGTTACGGATATATCGGGCAAAGCCGGTGCGATAAAGCTGCGCAACGGCGACGGGATTGAGCTGGAGGTACTGATAGGAATGCCGGATATAAGCTGGAATACCGAAATTGGCTGTAAGCTGTGCCGCGGTGATATAATGTGCAGGCTTTCGTATTCCGAGGCTGAAAGCAATTGTTACGGCGGGGCTTTTGCAGTGCTTTTCAGCAAGCCCGAGCAGATTACCGAGCTGCATATTCCGTCAGCAAAACGCCGCTCGGGTGAAGCTGCGGCGTTTTATCGTGTGAGGTGAAATCTTTGTTGACAATTTGGCGCTGATGTGTTATGATATAAACACAGGCGACGACTTTTGTGTTTTTTGGAGGTTCACCGATGAAGAAAAAGATTCTTAGCATATTCGCGGCTGCGGTAATAGCAACAGCTGCATTTTCACCGAGCGTTCAGCAGAGCTTCGGCTGCGTGTCGGCAAGCGCATACGCTGCGGTAAGCAATCCGACGGCTTCTGTAAAGTCGGGTACATATTGTGTAACGTCGTCGCTTAAGGTAAAGCTTTCTGCGCAGAGCGGCGCAAGCATTTATTACAGCACGGGCGGTTCTTATAAGAAATATACAAAGGCTCTTTCGATAACCAAGAACACCACGCTGAAATTCTACGCAATAAAAAACGGCACCAAAAGCTCGGTTGTAACGCGCAGCTACAAGCTTTGCGCAAAGGTTACGGCAACACCCAAGGCAGGGGAATATACCTCGGAACAGACCGTAAAACTGACCACACCGACCTCGGGCGTCAAGCTGTACTACACCACCGACGGAAGCAAGCCTACAAGCTCGTCCAAGCAGTATTCCGCGGAGGGAATAAAGCTCGGCGGTGATACAAAGTTAAGGGTTCTTGCAAAGAAAACGGGCTGGTCAAGCAAGTACTACACCTTTGAGTACAGCGTTGGCGAAACCGTTGTAAAGCAGGAGAGCATTCTTGATGATTATACGAAAAAGTACGCTTACAGTACGCTTTCCTATACTCAAAAGCAGATTTACGCGGAGCTTTTCAAGACGGTTTCAAAGCACGGCGAATACGCAGACCTTTCGGGTATGGGCGCAACAAAGGCGGACGTCGATGCAGCGTACTGGGCTTTTGATTACGAAAATCCGCAGTTCTTCTGGCTGGCAAACGGCTACAAAATATCTTACAGCACTTATGTTCTGAAGCTGTACCCGACATATTCGCGCACCGCAAAAGAGGCTGCTGCTTTGCAGCCAAAGTTTGAGGCAGCTGCGGATAAAATCGCGGAAGAAGCGGCAAAGCAGTCCTCGCTTTTTGAGCAGGTAAAGTATTTGCACGATTCGATAGTGGACATGACCGTATACTCCAAATCGGGCGGTGTTTCAAAGTCAGAGGCAGACGGACCTCTGCTAAACGGCAAGGCGCTGTGTGAGGGTTACGCAAAGGCTTTTATGTATCTCTGCCAGAAATCCGGCATTGAATGTATCTGCGTTTCGGGCTACGCGGGCGAAAATCACATGTGGAATATGCTTAAGCTTGAGGACGAATGGTATCACATGGATGTCACATGGGATGACCCGCAGACTTCTGACAGAACGCAGGTATTAAGATATGATTATTTCTGCCTTGACGACAAGGCAATCAGCGCTGACCATAAGCCGGACAACAGTTTCCCGACTCCAAAAGCCAAGGGAGTAAAATACAATTACTATGAATATACGGGCAACAAAAAGTACAGCGACGTTGCCTCCGCGTTCAAGGCGCTGGTTGACAAGGCTGCGGAAAATTACAATAATGGCATTATGTATACCGAAATCAACGCGGACGCAGCTATTATGAGCGCGCTTATGACAAAGGTCAGCTCCAATATTGCATCCGAGCTTAAGGCAAAGGGCGTCAGATTCTCGTCGTACTCTTACGGCTATTCGGGGTCTGTATTCCATATCACTCTTTCGTAATTTACAGCTTAATTGCAGCCTCTGCAGCGGATAATGCAAGCAGTATCATCAGGTAGGCGAAAAATTTCAGCGTGTATTCGCGCATCGCCGATTCCGACATGATGATACTGCTTTTTTTGCTTGTGATAAAATGCGCGATAAGCTCCGACAGATTAGCCGAGGTATTTGCGGCGAACACTGTCAGCAGGGGATACGCCGCCGCAAGCGGAATCAGCCACAGACCTTCGGAAAAGCCCGCGGCGAATACGCAGGAAACGGAAAGTCCCATGCCCAATCCGCTGAAAAGCGGCGCAAGCCAGACTATCATACCGCCTGCGGCAAAAAGACCTGCTATATATACGAAAACCAGCGCTGTCCCCGAGCATAACAGCCTTGCAAGCAAGCACTCAAAAAATGAACCGTGACCGGTCAGCACACAGACTATTCCTTCGGGCGCTGTAACTGCGCCCAAAGCCGTTCCTGCAAGCGCTGTCAGACACAGCAGCAGCAATCGTGCGTTTTTATGTATATACGGCTGCCTTATATGCCGCACGGGGCGTTCCAGCGTTACGGAAGCCTCATCAGCGGCTTCAGGCGGTGTATTCTCGTTCGGAACGGTGTTTTCACTCATTGTATCATCTCCTTCGGTGAAATATATGCGGCTTGTACATAAAAAATTCAAGCAGATTGATTTGTGCGGCAAATCGGTTTTCCCGTCATTATTACCATATATGAGGGGCAGGTTTATTCTATTTAGTATAAATTGCTTGCAAAAATTAAATGATATCGTTTTCACCCCTTGAATTTATATCAAAGACATTGTATAATAGTAAAAGCGGCATTATGCCGGAATCAATCAATTTCATATTGTGAAGCCACAGCGGCTTATGCTCCGAAAGAGAGTCTGCGGGGCAGTCACAAGGAAGGACGGTCTACATGAAATTCGGTCATTTTGACGACGCTGCGCGCGAGTATGTCATTACTTCACCGCGCACACCCTACCCGTGGATTAACTATCTCGGAACACAGGGCTTTTTCTCGCTGATTTCCAACACGGCGGGCGGTTACAGCTTCTATAAGGATGCGCGTCTGCGCCGTATTACACGCTACCGCTACAACAATGTTCCCGTTGATATGGGCGGCAGATATTTCTACCTCAAGGACGGCGATACCGTCTGGAATCCCGGCTGGAGCCCCGTAAAGACACAGCTTGACGAGTACGAGTGCCGTCACGGCATGGGTTACACGGTTATCACCGGTAAGAAGAATGGCGTCAAGGCTTCCGTAAAGTTCTTTGTACCGCAGGATTTCAACGGTGAGATTCAGAAGGTTACAATCACCAACGAGAGCGGAGAGAAGAAGAGCCTCAAG
>JBJESB010000121.1:0-9192 GCA_051882575.1 Oscillospiraceae bacterium | reverse complement strand
GTGAATCAGATTTATTCAAAGCTTCATATTGAGGGCGACACACGAACCAAGAGAATCAGGCTTTCCGAGCTTCTTTTACAAAAAACCTAACCTTTGGTTAATTTTTATTTTATAAAATCCATTGTGCACTATTGTACAGTGGATTTTTTATTGCTTTTTAATGGAAGGATAAACAGCGGAGGAGAATTATTGTGGAACGAAAATATATTTCAGCGGTAAGCACCTTTATTGATGCGGTGCGAAATCAACCGCCTGCCCAATAATCAAAGCATATATTACTCTGTATAGCGCCATAAATCGGTCGCAAAGCCGCCTTCTGAAAAAATCGGGGCGGCTTTGCTTTTATCTTGAAATATTTGGTTGGTTATGATATAATAAGTAAAACTAGCTGATAATCTGCCCGACAAATCGGAGATTTATGATATATTTGGAGGATACCATGAAAAAAACTTTTTTCATTCTGGGAATTATTTTCATCATAATCAGTGTTATCGCATTTTTAATCGGCGGCTTGTTTTGGTATGCCGGCAATCATACGTTGGATGGCTCCGCAGGTCTTTATGCACAGCAGCGCGGAATAATGATAAAAGCGTTTATCCTCGGATTGATTCTGCTGGTTATTGGGGTTGTCTTATTGATTATTTCAAAAAAGATTCGGTAAAGTTGGCAGTTCCGTTATCTTGCATTAAAGTTTTTTGAAAGAGGCTCAAAAGGAGCACCTGACGCAAAAAAAGCCCGAAACAACCGATTATACGGTCATTTCGGACTTTGGCGGGATATCCCTAATCTGCCCTTTCAAGGGCGGGGGCTCGCACTATTTGCTTTTGGCTGCTGCTCCTAAAAGGATTATTACGGGTGCTAATAAAATGTAAATAAACATCAGCATATAAATCCCTCCTTCTTGACATAAATATACAACAAATTGCAATTCATGTCAAGGTCAAATTCGGGACACTTTAATTAAAAAGGCATTTGCCGGGATTGCGCGGAGCAATGCGGCAAATGCCTTGCTTTTTATTCACACTTGGGAAGCGCTGTAATGCATTTTCTCGGGCAGGCTGAAGCGCAGGCTCCGCAGCCTGTGCACTTGTCGTAATCTATAGAAGCGTGGTTATCCGCAACATGGATTGCGTCAGACGGACACTTCTTTTCGCAGATTTTACAGCCGATACAGCTGTTCTCGCATATTGCGCGGGCAACCTTTCCCGCATCCTTGGAGGAACAGCGTACATCCACCGCCATGTCTGCCCTGCGAATAACAATCAGCTTGTTAGGGCAGACCTTTGCGCACTTGCCGCAGCCGCCGCAAAGCGTCGGATTTACCACAGCCACTCCGTTTATAATCGAGATTGCATGATTATCGCACACAGCCGCGCAATCGCCAAAGCCGTCGCAGCCTGTACGGCAGTTGCCCTTGCCGTTGTAGAATCGTTCAACCGCCGCGCAGGTGGGAGTTCCGACATAGCTGTATCTGTCCTGTGTAGCGCCCTCGCAGCCGTTGCAGCGTACAAACGCTACCTCGCGAACGGTTTCCAGCACCGCCGTACCCATTATCTTTGAAATCTTCTCGGAGGCTGCCGCGCCGCCGGGCTTACAGCGGTTTGTGGGAGCTTCGCCCTTTGCAACAGCGTTTGCGTAGCCCTCGCAGCCCGAGTATCCGCAAGCGCCGCAGTTTGCGTTGGGAAGCGCCTCGACAATCTGCGCAACCCTCTCGTCGGTCTTTACAAAAAATATCTTTGAAGCTATGACAAGCAGAACGCCCGCCACAGCGCCGATAGCCGCAAAAATCAGCGCCGGAAGTATATACTGCATGAAAATTTCCATTACACACCTCCGAATATTCCGTCGATTACGCCGCCGAAGCCGAGGAATGACAGCGAGACAATAGAAGCGGCAACCAGAGTAATCGGCATTCCGCTGAATGCCTTGGGAACATTGCAGCGTTCAAGTCTGCCGCGTACGCCCGAGAATATCAGCATGGCAAGCATAAAGCCCAGACCGCCGCCAAGCGCGTTTACAAGCGCTTCCGCAAAGGTCAGACCGTTGTCAATGTTAAGCAGGGTAACACCCAGAACCGCGCAGTTTGTAGTTATAAGCGGAAGATACACGCCAAGTGCATTGTAAAGCGGCGGTACAAACTTTCGCAGGAACATCTCAATAAGCTGAACGAACAGCGCGATTATCAGAATGAACAGTATTGTGTTGAGATACTCAAGGTGCATCGGCACAAGAAACGCGTGATACAGCGGATATGTAACGGCTGTTGCGCCAATCATAACCACCGTTACCGCGCAGCCCATTCCAAGCGAGCTTGAAGCCTTTTTGGAAACTCCGAGAAACGGGCAGATTCCCATAAACTTTGACAAAACAAAGTTATCTGTCAGGATTCCCGTGAGGAGAATAATCATCATGCTTTTTGCCAGTTCCATTACTTCTCCTCCTTTACTTTATCGGAAGGGCAGGAAATACAGCCCTCTCTGTTGGGGCAAGCCGCGCAGCCCGCAGCCTCGGGAGGCTTGCGGTCGGAGAGCTTGTTCACCAGTGCAATCACGCAGCCCAGTGCGAAAAATCCGCCCGCGGGCAGAATAAAAATCGTCATCGGCTGAATGAAATCGGGACAGATATCAATGCCAAACCAAGAGCCCATGCCGAAAATCTCACGCACGGAGCCAACCGCAAGCAGCGCCAGTGTAAAGCCAATACCCATGCCCGCGCCGTCCAGCACGGAAGCCAAAGCGTTGTTCTTGCTTGCAAACATCTCGGCTCTGCCCAGAATGATGCAGTTTACCGTAATCAGCGGAAGATAAATGCCCAGCGCGTCATAAATATCGGGCATATACGCCTGAAGAATAAGTCCCACAAGCGTAACAAAGCCTGCGATAATAACGATATAAGCGGGCAGTCTTACTTGTTTTGGAATCACTCTTTTCAGCAGCGAAATAACAAGGTTCGAGCAAATCAGCACAAATGTAGCCGCAACGCCCATTCCGATAGCGTTTGAAGCCATCGTGGTAATCGCAAGCGTGGGGCACATTCCGAGCAGCGTAACAAGCGTCGGGTTCTCTTTTATAAGACCCTTGGTAAATTCCTTCATGTAACTCATTACAGCTCACCTCCGCATTTTTCGTATGCCTTAAGCGCGAGATTAACCGCGCTTGCCACACCCTTTGACGAGAATGTAGCCGAGGTTACCGCCTGTACCTCGTTTTCGGCAGAGGGCTCTCTCTTTACGACAACCGCTTCGCCGCTTATTCCCTTGAAATTACCCAGAAAAGCGGGGTCGTTGGTCATAGTACCCAGACCCGGGGTTTCCTCGCCTGTGGATACCACAGCAACGCCCGCAACGACGCCGTCCTTGACGCCGACCAGAATATCATAGCCGTCCTTGTAGCCCTTTACGACTGCCTCAAATGCAAGGCTGCCGTCACTTTTCTTAATCACCTTTTTTATTCTGGGGAAATCCTCGCCCAGCTTTTCCTGCCATATTTCCTGCGGTACTACCGTGTAGTCCTCCGCAGCGCCGCCGTAAATTTCTATAACGGCAGCCGCCTGTTTATCCGTCAGGATATTCGAGGTATCGACATAGGTGAAATTGTAGGTAACAATAATCAGAGCCGAGATTAGCGCCACGATAACCGCAAGCACTATCGGGGGCTTGATGTATTCCATCATTTCTCCCCCTTTCTCTCGCGCTTTGCGCCCAGCGGGCGGGGCATACTGATTTTATCAATATACGGAGTAAGAATATTCATCAGCAGAATCGAGTACGAAACACCCTCGGGCAGCGAGCCGAACTGTCTTATCAGGAACGTTACAGCGCCGCAGCCGATTCCGAAGATAATCTTGCCCTTTGTCGTAAGCGGAGTTGTGGCGTAATCCGTTGCCATAAACAGCGCGCCCAGCACAAGACCGCCCGAAAGCACCTGATACAGCGTGTAGTTCACATCAAAGCCGCAGAACAGGAATGTAAGCGCAGCCACCGTTCCGATAAACGCAACGGGCGTTGCGGGCGTGATAAGTCCGCGAACCATGAGGTAAATACCTCCGATAAGCAGCGCGATAATGCAGGTTTCGCCCAGACAGCCGCCGCGTACGCCAAGCAGCATATCAAGCAGCGAGGGCAGCTCCTCGGTTTCCATTGCAAGCGGAGTTGCTGTTGTGACGGCGTCCGTGCCGTAAGAATAGGTCAGCGGAGCGTTCCAGCGGGTCATGCTTGCCGTGAACGAAAGCATCAGCACGATTCTGCCTGTGATTGCGGGGTTTGCGAAGTTCTGCCCGATTCCGCCGAACAGCATTTTTACAATAACGATAGCCACAAAGCAGCCGATAATCGCCATATAGAACGGCAAATCAACAGGCAGATTATACGCCAGCAGCATACCCGTAACCACAGCCGACAGGTCGTGAACAGAGTTCCCGCGCTTTGTAACAAGGCAGAAAAGCCATTCAAACACCACGCAGGCGGTACAGCATACCACTGTGAGAATCAAAGCCCTTATGCCGAAAATCCACACCGAAGCGAACAGCGCGGGCAGCAGCGCAATAATCACATTCAGCATAACCTTTTGGGTAGTCCACGCGCTTTTAAGGTGCGGTGACGGTTCAACAATCAGTTTATTCATGCCGTTACCTCACTTTCCGCTTTCGCTCGCGCGGAGAAAATCCTTTGCGAGCTGATTTTTTTCTGCAAGCGAACGCTTTGCGGGGCAGACAAAGCTGCACGCGCCGCAGTTCATGCAAAGATTGACCTTCAGCTTTTTAAGAGCCTCGGCGTCTCTTGAAAGGTAAGCGTGTTCAAGCTCCGTAGGCATCAGATTCATAGGGCAGGCGCGTACGCAGCGAGCGCAGCGTATGCAGGGGGATTCCTCATATACGGGCGCGTCACAGAACATCAGCACCGCATTGTTTGTTTTGGCAAGCGGCGTATCGGGGTCAAAAGCGCACGAGCCCATCATCGGACCGCCCAGAATAATCTTATCGGGCTGCTTGCGCAGGCTTGCGAAGCCCACCACGCTGTGAAGCAGCGTTCCCACGGGCACGAAGAAATTGCTCGGTGAATTAACCACGTTTCCGTCAACCGTTATGCGGCGCTTCACCAGCGGCATTCCCGTCTTTATGTAATTGTAGATAAATCCCGCGGTTGATACGTTCATTATCATAACGCCAACATCCGAGGGCAGCTTGCCTTCTTCCACAACTCTGCCTGTAAGCGAATGTATAAGCACTTTTTCTGCGCCCTGCGGATAACCCGTGGGGAGACTCTTTACCGTAATTTCCGGAACAGGTGCTGTAAGCTTTTTCAGCTTGCTGATTGCCTCGGGCTTATCGGATTCAATTCCGATTATTGCGCGGGGAATTTCAAGATATTTCATCAGCAGCTTGATTCCGCTGATAACGCCGTCGGCATTTTCGATAAGCTCGCGATAGTCGGAGGTTATGTAAGGCTCGCATTCCGCGCCGTTAAGAATAAGCGTGTCAATATTCACCTTTGATTTGTCAAAGGCAAGCTTAACGTGCGTCGGAAATCCCGCGCCGCCCAGACCTATTGCGCCGCTTTCGCGCACCGCTTTAATAAAATCCTCGCAGGATTCGATTACAGGCGGCTTTATATCCCTGCAAACGGTCTTTTTGTTGTCGTTGGTGATTACAACCGTTTTGCAAAGCCTTCCGTTCACGTTCATTACATCCTTGATTTCGGTGACTTCACCGCTGATGCTTGCGTGAACGGGTGCAGACATAAACGCCTC
Source organism: Oscillospiraceae bacterium (assembly GCA_051882575.1). GTDB lineage: Bacteria > Bacillota > Clostridia > Oscillospirales > Ruminococcaceae > CAG-115. Next base: position 3,445 of record JBJESB010000121.1, on the reverse strand, counting down.
GCTGTCGCCTATCTTCTGACCGATATCAACATGGTCGCCGACCTTGACAATAGGCTCGCACGGCGCGCCTATATGCTGCGCCATACTTATCGCTACTGCTTCGGGTTCGGGGATACGGCGGGTGGTATGCTCTGCCGAGCCGCTGAAATGCGGCAATCTGATTGAGTGAAGATGTCCCAAACTCTCTCCTACCTTTCTATATGCATATAAATGCAGACTTTTAAATTTTATCGTATTTTTTTCCAAAAGTCAAGTATTTTTTCGCTTCATTGCCCGATTTTTCTGTACCGATAATTCCAAAAAATCAGCATTTTTGTGTAATATCATTGTATAATATGTAATCAAGACCGAAAAATGCAAAAAAATACTTGACAAATTCAGATAATGATGATATAATACCAAAAAGCACAAAACTCTTTGCACTGCATAAAATCTACAGTACAAACTGAACAGACAGAAGCTTGCGCTTTGTGTCGGGTCACAATGTGACAGTGGAATTTTACACCCACGGGACAGTAGTTACGCATTACTGGATTCGCGGGTGTATTTTTATACCCTCGATACTCCGGGAACGAATTTGGAGGTTACAATTATGAGAAAAGACAATGTTTCAACCGCTCCTGAAATGGATTTCGAGAAAACCGCTGTCAAGGTATCAACGGTCAGCATAGTGGGCAATGTCCTGCTGTCGCTGTTCAAGCTGCTTGCGGGAATTTTTGCGAATTCTGGGGCAATGGTCAGCGACGCGGTACATTCTGCGTCGGATGTAATCAGCAGTATTATTGTTATAATCGGCGTTAAGCTTTCCGCGCGTGATTCGGACGACGAACACCCTTACGGTCACGAGCGCATGGAATGCGTGGCTGCGATTGTTCTTGCGGTTATTCTGCTGATAACGGGGCTGTTTATCGGCTCTTCGGCATTAGAGAATATCATTGCAGGTAATTATGAGGAGCTTGCTGTTCCGGGAATATTGGCTCTGGCAGCGGCAATCGCCTCTATCGTTGTTAAGGAAGCAATGTTCCATTACACAAAATACTACGCAATTAAGCTGGATTCGGGCGCTGTAATGGCAGACGCATGGCATCACCGCAGCGACGCTCTTTCTTCAATCGGCGCGCTGATAGGTATTGCGGGTTCACGAATGGGTCTGCCGGTGCTGGATTCTGTGGCTAGCCTTGTAATCTGCCTGTTTATTGTAAAGGCAGCGTACGATATTTTCAAGGACGCAATCGACAAAATGGTAGACCACGCCTGCGACAAGGAAACCGAGCAGTCGTTAAGGGAATGCGTTCTGGCGCAGGACGGCGTTTTAGGCGTGGATATGCTTACAACGAGGGTTTTCGGCAACAAGATTTACGCAGACATTGAGATAAGCGCAGACGGCTCGAAAACTCTGCGCGAAAGCCATGAGGTTGCGGAAAAGGTGCATGATACAATCGAGCGGAATTTCCCAAAGGTAAAGCATATCATGGTTCATGTCAATCCCGCAGATGATACTTTAATCCCCTGCGAGAGCAGCTCTGACGGCAATACGCCCGATTAACACAGCTGATTTTCAGCATTTGTCATTACCCATGCGGTTATGGCAGAACAGACTAAAACATATTCAGGAGGAACAAACCAATGTACAATTTTACGCTTAACATTCCTACGACGATTCATTTTGGCAAGGGGGCAATCTCCCACCTTGACGAGCTGAAGAATTACGGCACAAAGGCGCTGCTGGTTTACGGCGGAGGCTCAATCAAGAAGAATGGAATTTACGATACGGCAATGTCGATTCTGAAGGACGCGGGCGTTGCGGTAACCGAGCTTTCGGGCGTTGAGCCGAATCCCAGAATTGAAACCGTACGCAGGGGAGTGGAAATCTGCAAAGCCGAAGATATTGATATGATACTGGCAATCGGCGGCGGCAGTGCAATTGATTGCGGAAAGGTAATTGCCGCAGGCGCAAAATACGACGGCGACGCATGGGACCTTGTGCTTGACGAATCCAAAATCAAGTCTGCACTGCCGATATTCGACGTGCTTACGCTGTCTGCAACGGGAACGGAAATGGATGCGTTTGCTGTTATTTCCGACCTTTCAAAGAACGAAAAGTGGGGCACGGGTTCAAAGCACATGATTCCCACTATGTCGGTGCTTGACCCGGAATACACCTACTCCGTATCCAAAAAGCAGACTGCCGCAGGCACTGCCGACATGATGAGCCACACTATGGAGAATTATTTCAGCAAGGAGAATGCGGACTGCCAGAAATTCATGGCAGAGGGACTTCTGCGCACTATGATAAAGAACGGTCCCATTGCCCTGAATGACCCTGAAAATTATGACGCCCGCGCAAACCTTATGTGGGCGGGAACACACGCCATTAACGGCAATGTCGGTACGGGCTGCACGCCGGGCTGGTGCGTTCATCCCATGGAGCACGAATTGAGCGCATTTTATGATATTACTCACGGCGAGGGTCTTGCGATTCTTACTCCCGCATGGATGGAGCATATTCTCAACCAAGACACATTAAGCAATTTTGTGGAATTTGCAAAGAATGTCTGGGGCTTGACAGGCTCTGATGATTGGGAGCTGGCTCATGCGGGAATCAACGCGCTGAAGAAATTCTTCTTTGAAACAATGGGTATGCCCGCGAACCTCCGAGCAGTGGGAATTACTGACGACAGTAACTTTGAAGTAATGGCTCAAAAGGCGTGCGAGGGCTCAAAGGGCTCGTTTGTGCCGCTGACCAAAGAGGATATCATGGAAATTTTCAAGGCTGCATTCTAAAAAAATACAGAGTCGATAACATAAAAATCGGCTCTGTTTTCTTGTGATATTATTGCCGGTGTAAGATTTTTGGTGGAGGGACTGCATGAATATCTTCGGAATGACAGCGCAGGCATTGCGTGATTTCTTTGCCGAGCACGGAGAGAATCCCGCAAAAGCAGACATAGTCTTTGACGGATTCTACCGAAGGAACGCCCGCAGCTTTGCGGATTTGGGGCTTTCCCCGCGCGTGACGGAGCTGCTGGAAAACAGCTTTGAAATAACGCTGCCCGAGGTCATAAAAGCCGATGACGCGGCTGATTGCTGTAAGCTTTTGTTAAGGCTGAAAGACGGCGAGGCAGTAGAAACCGTACTAATGCGGCAGAAATTCGGGGCATGGGTGTGCGTTTCCACCGAGGTTGGCTGTTCCATGGGGTGCGCATTCTGTCAAAGCGGCAGGCTTAAAATGCGCCGCAGACTTGGCGCTGACGAGATGACGGGTCAGCTGATTGCGGTTATGAGATACTGCAAGGTAAGGCTGAAGGGCGTCTCGGTAATGGGCATAGGAGAGCCGTTTGATAACTTTGAGAATGTCGTGGATTTCTGCACGATAGCCTCCGCCGCAAAGGGCTTGGAAATAGGCGAAAAGCATATTACGGTATCCACCTGCGGCATTGTGCCG
>JBJESB010000120.1:0-32786 GCA_051882575.1 Oscillospiraceae bacterium | reverse complement strand
GCAGCGTCGAGAATATACCAGCTGCGCTCAACTGTTTCAACCTTGGGCATATAAGTTGACATACTTTCTTCCTCCTAGATTTTATTCATGCGTCTGCTGTAATTCTGTCGCAGACGCCGCAACATTAACTATTATATACTCTCGAATCCGATTTGTCAAGCGTTTTTGCGTTCGGATTTTAAATATATCACATTTTCTTTGCTTTTCGCTCTGTTTCTCTCGTTTTTTCTCTCTTTCTCACAATTCATTTCATTTTATTCCGCTGTTTCGAATAGGAGAGAATAAGTGAGAAATCGAGAGAATAAGCGAGGTTGTTATAAACAAAACCGTAGGGGCGACCATTGGTCGCCTGTGCGTTTCACAAATCCGCGGGGGCGACCGTTTGTCACCCCTGCAAATAATTTGTGCGAAATTCAATTTACATCAATGCAAAAAGGTGAAAAACCAAAGCATTACGCCCTAGCGCCGAATATCAGCACTTGCAGAAAACCACAGCGTAATCGAACGGCGAAACGGTGATTTTACCGTCTTTTATGCCCTTGTTGTAGCGGTCAAATGCGGGCTTGAAATCATACAAATCGAACGTATCGTCGCCGGGCACAGGGAAGCTTCTGCCCTGCGTAGACTTGTTGAGGTAGATTATCGCCGCCTCGCGCGTGATTTTATCGCGGCGCACAAACACGCATACATCGCTCGTGACCTCGATAAACTCAAGGTTGCCCTGCTCGAACGCCTTGCTGCCCTTTCTCACCTGCGCAAGCTGCCTTGTGAACTCAATCAAATCGAGATTTTCTCTGCCCCACGGATAGCAGCGTCGGTTGAACGGGTCGCGGTAGCCCTCCATGCCCGCCTCGTCGCCGTAGTAAATCGACGGAATGCCCGGCAGGAAGAACTGAAGCACCATTGCGCACTTCATCAGCGCAACGCCCAGCAGGTACTCCTGCCCGTTAAGGTAGCGCTCGCACTGCCAGTCCTTGTCGTGCCAGCCGACCTCCTCGCCGCCCAGACGCGTAAGCGCGCGCTCGGTGTCATGCGTGGAGAGAAAATTCATCAGCATATCAATCGCGGGCTTCGGGTAATGCTCCATTATCGTCATTATGCTGTCGCGGAATACCTTTGCGTCGGCATACTTGACATAATTCAGTATCGCTTCCTTAAAAGGGTAGTTCATCACCGAATCCAGCTGACCGCCCACAAGGTAGCGCCTGCGCACGCCGTAGCTCTCCTTGTTGGAAGCGTCCTCCCAGACCTCGCCGTAGATTATCTTATCTCCGCCCAGCTCCTTGACCGCCTTGTTGAGATTATCTAGGAACTCATCGGGCAGCTCGTCGGCAACATCCAGTCGCCAGCCGCGCGCACCCAGCTTAATCCATTTCTGAAGTATACCGTCCTTGCCGCAGATGTAATTCGTATACGCCTCGTTGTTCTCGTTTACATTCGGGAGAGTTGTGATTCCCCACCAGCTTTCGTACTTGTCGGGATAGCCCGTGAAGGAATACCACGGATAGTACGGGCTGTTCTTGTCGCGGTACGCGCCGGTGTGCTCGCCGTATCTGCCGAATTTGTTAAAGTACTCGGAATCCGCACCGGTATGCGAAAATACGCCGTCAAGAATTATATCAATTCCCATTTCGCGCGCCTTGTCGCAAAGCTCCTTGAAGTCCTCCTCCGTACCCAGCAGCGGGTCGATACGCTCGTAGCAGGCGGTGTTGTAGCGGTGATTTTCATGTGCCTCGAAGATAGGATTGAGGTAGATTACCGTCACGCCCAGACTCTTGATATAATCCAGCTTGTTGATTATTCCGCGCAGGTCGCCGCCGAAATAATCGTTGTTGCGTACCACGCCGCGCTCATCGGGCTTGTAGTATGGTGTGCCGTACCAGTCGTCGCGCATGATTCTGTCGCTCGGGACATTCTCATGCTGAACTCCGCTCTTGCAGAAACGGTCTGGGAAAATCTGATACATTATTCCGCCGCGAATAAAATCGGGGGTGTACAGATTCTCGTCAAACACGGTAAGCTGAAACAAATCCTCGCCCTCAAACACGCCCTCGGAAGCTCCGCGGCGCTTTATATAGCGGCGTCTGCCGTCTATGACGCAGGTAAAATAGTAGTGATGCAGACCCGTATTGTTGGGGGTGAAAACACAGCTAAAAATATTATCGAAGCTCTCATCCTGCAATATCATTGGAATGAAGCGCTCCTTGTACCCGGGGCGGAACATTACCAGAGTAAGCTCCTGCACATGGAAATGCTTTGCAAGCCTGATATTGAATATGCTCGGCTGACCTCTGCGCAGTGCGCCGAACGGGTGCTTGTAGCTGTTGTCAAAGCAGTCGAAAATCGGCTTTTGCATTGATTTCTCTCCTCGTTTTAATCAATATATCGGGAGCGAGGAACCCGGGGTTTCGCCCCTGTCCTTGCTCCCGATAAATTATTGCATTATGCGGATTTTACTTGAGGTTCCAGATGTCTACTGCGTAGTCTGTAACTGCTCTGTCCGCAGAGAAGCGACCTGCGCCCGCAATGTTGAACAGCGACTTTCTCTGCCACTCTGCCTGATTCTTGTAAACCTCGCTGATGTACTGCTGTGTGCCGCGGTAGCTGTCGAAATCCGCAAGAGCCATGTAGAAGTCCTTGTTCTTGATAGTATCTGCAAGCTCCTGGAATGTTGCGCCGTTGATGCCGTTGTACATTCTCTGGATTGCCTCGGCGATAATGGGGTTCTGCGAAATGTACTGACCGGGGTTGTAGCCGCGCATACGAAGCTCGTTGACCTCGGGTGTTCTCATACCGAAGATGAAGATGTTGTCCGTGCCGACAGCCTCGTGAATCTCAACGTTTGCGCCGTCGTAGGTGCCGATTGTAAGCGCGCCGTTAAGCATGAGCTTCATGTTGCCCGTACCCGACGCCTCTGTGCCTGCAAGAGAAATCTGCTCGGAAATCTCCGCAGCGGGCATCAGAATCTCCGAAAGCGTTACGCGGTAGTCCTCAAGGAATACAACCTGCAGCTTTTCGCGCAGCTTGGGGTTGTGCTTGATTTCCTCGCCGATGCACCAAATCATCTTGATAATCTGCTTTGCGATATAGTAGCCCGGTGCAGCCTTGGATGCGAAAATGTAGGTCTTGGGTACAAAGTCCGCGTCGGGATTGCGCAGCAGGTAGTTATAATCTGCGAGAATGTTCAGCGCGTTGAGCTGCTGACGCTTGTACTCGTGCAGACGCTTAACCTGACAGTCAAAAATGTTGTCGGTGTTGAGAACAACGCCCGTGGTTCTCTCGATATAATCGGCAAAGCGCTGCTTGTTAGCCTTCTTGATTTCGCCCAGACGCTGGAGCACGCTTGCGTCGTTTGCAAATACCTGGAACTTGATAAGCTCGCTTGCGTCCTTCTTGAAGCCCTCGCCAATGCACTCCGAGAGCAAATCCGTAAGACCCTGATTGCTCTGAAGCAGCCAGCGGCGGTACGCAATACCGTTTGTGACATTCTTGAACTGGTGGGGTCTGTCAAGCGCCTGAAGACGGAATACGTCATCCTTGATAATCTGCGAGTGAAGCTTGGATACGCCGTTTACGCTGTGCGAAGCCGCAACGCAGAGGTTTGCCATGTGTACCTTGTTGTTCTGGATGATGGACATTTTCGAAACTCTGTCGCTGTCCTGCGTTCTGTTGAACAAATCCTCGCAGTAGCGGCGGTTGATTTCGCAGATAATCTGGAAAATTCTCGGAAGAATCTTTCTTACGATATCAACATCCCACTTCTCAAGAGCCTCTGCCATAACGGTGTGGTTGGTGTAGGCAAAGGTATTGGTAACAATATGCCAAGCCTGCTCCCAGCCGTAGCCGCACTCGTCAAGCAGGATTCTCATAAGCTCGGGAACAGCAAGCGTGGGGTGTGTGTCGTTGATGTGGATAGCAACCTTCTCATGGAAGTTGTCGAGCGTGTTGTAGACCTTCATGTGGCGCATTACGATATCGCCGATAGACGCTGCGCACATAAAGTACTGCTGACGCAGACGCAGCTCCTTGCCCTCCTGGAAGTTATCGTTGGGGTAGAGCACCTTTGAGATAGCGTGAGCGATATTTGTTGCGCCCAGTGCGCTTGCGTATTCGCCCTGATTGAACTTGCTCATATCGAAGCTCATGTTCTCCGCACTCCACAGGCGCAGCTTGGAAACGCCCTTGCTGTCGTAGCCCGATACGAACATATCGTACGGAACAGCCTGAACAGAGGTGTAGTTAACGTGCTCAATGTGGTGATAGTCGTTGTCCCAGTACTCGTTAATCTGACCGTCAAAGCGAATCTCTACTGCCTGGTCGGGAACGGGAACAAGCCATGCGCCGCCGCCGGGAAGCCAGTTATCGGGCAGCTCTCTCTGCCAGCCGTCGATAATCTGCTGCTTGAAAATACCGTACTCGTAACGGATAGAATAGCCCGTTGCGGGGTAGTCGCAGGTTGCAAGACCGTCAAGATAGCAAGCTGCAAGTCTGCCCAGACCGCCGTTGCCAAGACCTGCGTCGGGCTCTTCCTCATACACCTTGTCGATTTTTACGCCGATATCCTTAAGCGCCTTTTCAGCCTCATCCTGCATACCGAGATTGTACAGCGATGTCTTGAGCGAGCGGCCCATCAGGAACTCCATTGAGAGGTAGTAAACCTGCTTTCTGCCCTCGGAATTGCTCTGGCGCATGAACTCGTGGCGCTTTTCCTTAAGGTGATTTACAACAATTGAACTGAGTGCGCGGTAAATCTGTGTTAAGGAAGCCTCCTTGACGCTTGTGCGGTAGTCGAATTCCAAAATACCCTCGAGCTGTCTTTTCAGCTCTTCTGCGGTGAACGGTGATTTCATCTGATTCTCTCCTTATCTTTATTGAGAAGCCTGCATAAAGCCCCTTATTTTATCATACTGTATCAGTATATCATAATTCTGCCCAAATTGCAACAATTTCTTTTCCAAACTGTTACAAAAAACAAAAATCGGCTGTATTTTTCAACAATTTTGACAAAACAACGATTTAATTGATAAAAGTGCAGCTTTGTCGAAAATCGTGCAATTCGCGGATTTTCTGCGGGGTTACTGCTTTCTTGCAAGTGCGTACTCGTCGCCCGAGGAATAATACGGGCAGCCTTGAGTTTTGCCCGTCATAAAGCGGTACATCTCGTCTTCATCAAGATTTGCGCCGCATACCCAGCATTCCAGCTCCTCGTCAAAGTAGAAATTTGAGCAGTCATCACACATATCCATATCATGTCCTCCCTGCCGAATACACAACCTCGCGCGCGGTTTCTTCAAAGCCCTGCGCATAGCACAGCTGAATCATGTACATAAAATCATTGTGCTGCGTCATAAGCTCATACTGCCCCAGCACATACACATCTGCGCCGTCTGTCGGCTGATACATCTCAAAATGCGACAGCCAGCCGTCCAGCCCGCCGAAATTATCTTCGATAAACTCGCCCGTGCCGCGCGTAGAACAGCCCTCCATCTGATAATCAAAAATTATGCCGTCGTGCACCGATTGCGCGTAATCCCTGCCGTCAAGGTAGGTGTAGCCCTCGGTGTGCTCTGCGGCTTTCATATCGTGAACGGATATCGTCATTATTACGCTGCTGTCGGGGGACTGCGCGTATGCTATGTACGATATGCCCTGCTCCTTGGCGGATTTCTTCAGCTCGGCGCTGTCGGCGAAAACCCCGCCGCTGTCGCGGATGATTCCCTCGTAGACCTTATCTCCCGTTGATACTGTCCAGCCCTCGGGAATATCCAGCTTAATGGACGCCGCGGGAACAGTGAGCGTATTATCGCTGTACTTTGCGGAAATCTCGCCCGAAGCGCACGCACAAAGCGTCATAATCAGCAAAGCCGCCGCTGCCGCTAATATTTTTCTCATAGTATCTCCTTATCCAAAAGCCCCGCCATATCTGCGGGAAGCTGTGAACGCGCCGTAACCTCGCCGTGCGCCCCCGTGAATGTAACCTCGCCGCAGTGCAATGCCTGCCGCGAAATCCCCGAGCAGTCGCCGCCGTACATTGCGTCGCCGCACAGCGGCATACCCTCGCTTGAAATATGTACGCGAATCTGGTGGGTTCTGCCCGTAAGCAGCGTGAATTTTACCAGAGTATGCCCATTCGCCCGCAGAATCGGCTCGGCTATCGTCACCGCGGGCTTGCCGCTTGGGTCTGCGCACCTGCGGATTATACTGCCCTGCTCGCGCGCAATGGGCTTGTCTATCGTTATTTTTTCGCAAAGCTCGCCGCTAATCACGCCAAAATATGTCTTGCGCAGGGTTTTCTGAACCGCTGCCGCAGCGTAAGCGTTTTTTGCGCACACGCAAAGACCCGAGGTGTCCTTGTCCAGCCTGTTAAGCGGTCGGAATGCGCAGTCGGGATACAGCGCCGCAAACAGGTTGCCCAGCGTATCGCTGTAATGCTCGATTGAGGGGTGAACGGGCATATCGTACGGCTTGTCAAACACCACGATATCCTCATCCTCGTACATCACCGCCGCTTTCAGCGCGGGGTTCGGCACAAGGCTTTCGCCCTCCTCGGGGATTGTAACCGTCACTGTGTCGCCCGCGCAGAGCGCGTCAACCGTGCGCAGCAGCAAGCCGTTTCGGGTGATTCCGCCCGTGCGGCGCAAACGCGAGAGCATTCGCGCGGAATACCCTCTGTGCCGCAGAAAATGCTCTGTCAGAGTACCGTTTTCGCTCTCCGAAACGGTGTATTCTATCGTTCTCATTTGCTTAGCTTCAGCTTCTTGATATGTTCATCCGAGCTGAACGAAACCGCATTGTACATGAACATAATCTGGGAATAATCATCAACATTCAGGAAGTAATCCAGCCCGACATTGATGTAGCGCATATCCACCATTGTGATTTTGCTGTAATGCTTTGAAAGGAACGGCACAAGGCTGTGCGCGTAGCTGTCCTTTATCAGCAGCAGGGATTTGCCGTTGTCAACGTCGGTTTCTATCGTAACAAGCGGCGCGTTGCTGCCCGTAAAGCTGGAGTACTTATCCTTTACCTCGAGAAACTCACGGACATAAAGGCTGTCGTAAACGGTTTCCTCGCTTCCGTCAAAGACGGTCATTTTTATGCTCGGCTCGCCGTTTTTAAGGTGGAAATACTCGATAGAATCGGGCGTTACGCCTTTATCAAGAGTACGCGAAAACAGCGTTCCTCTGAACGAGCTGCTGGCGGTTTCAATATTGAACGCGCTTAACGGATAGCTGCTGTATCCCAGCTTTCCCGCCGCAGAGCAGTACGCATAGTACGCGCCCAGACTGGTCCAGTGGTGGTCGGTGCGGTAGTAAATATACTCGTCGGTGTGACCCGTAAGATAGCTCAGGCAATCAATCGTCTGCATATTCTCCGCCTGCTTGTAGCACTCGTCGATAAACGCCTTTTCGTTCACCAGACCCGCATACGAGGGCAGAGTGGTGCTGTAAAGCTCCTGTGAGGTGGGAGCCAGCATAAACGCGGCGGGAATGTCGGGGTGCTTTGCCGCAAAGCCGTTCATTGCCGCAATCGAAGCAGACACAACCTCGGGGTCGTATTCCTTCAGCGACTGAATCATGCGGTCGTCAACGGTGTATACGCCGTTGATTTCCTGCTTGCCGACAAGCTTTTCCATGGTATTCTTTGCCACAACCCATGTTTCGCGCCCCGCAAGGTGGTCGGTGAAGTACTTCTCGATATCATCCATATAGCTGTTCTTCTTGCGCTCAGCGATATAATCCCAGCGCACAGCGTCAATCACATCACCGAGATTTTCTGCCTTTTCCAGCTTTTTGCTGTTTACAAGCTTGGGAAATTCCGCGAGAGTGCGGTTTTCGTTTTCGCTGCGCTTCTGCTTGGGGAGTGCCGCCGTTGTAATCGGCACGGCGAGCAGAATCACCGCAAACAGACCTATCATCAGCTTATTTGGCGTCATCTTAAACTGCATGGCTTTTCTCCCCCTTTCAGAAATTTAAGTACAGGAACGGGTTGTAGTCTGCGGTGGAAAGATACGCCACCGATGCAAGCATTACACCCGTAAGCGCCGCAGGGAACAGATACTGCACCCAAGCCGGAGCTTTCTTTCGTATTAACTCCGCGCCGGTTTTCATAAGGTCGGACGAGCCGAAAATGCAGATTGCGAACATCACGCCGTAATTCATCAGCGCGTTTGTTCCGAACGAATCCAAAACCGTGCCGTTTGCGCCGAACATTGCGCCGATGTAGCTTCCCACCTGCATGAACATATCCCCGATAAACACCGTTGAGGTATCTACCGCGTCGAACATAATCCAGCCGAATACCACCAGCACAAAGGTGTACAGCCAGCTTATAAACGGCGGCGCTTTTTCCAGCAGCTTCCCAAGGAACAGCCTTTCAAGTATTATCAGCACGCCGAAATACACGCCCCACAGCAAAAAGTTCCAGCTTGCGCCGTGCCAGATGCCCGTTATCGCCCATACCACAAACAGGTTGAAAATCGTGCGCGGCAGACCCTTGCGGTTTCCGCCCATGGGGATATAGATGTAGCTTCTGAACCATGAGCCCAGCGTGATATGCCATCTGCGCCAGAATTCCGAGATACTGTGCGACATATAGGGGTAGTTGAAGTTTTCGGGGAAATTGAAGCCCATCATCTTGCCCAGACCGATAGCCATATCGGAATAGCCCGAGAAATCGAAATAAATCTGGAATGTGAACGCAAGAATACCCAGCCACGCCGTAACAGCCGACAGGCTGCCGTAATCCAGCGCCTTGACCTCGCTCCACAGCATACCGATATTGTTCGCAATCAGCACCTTTTTGCCCAGCCCCACAATAAAGCGGCTGATGCCCTCGCCCAGCTGCTTTTCGCCGATTGTGCGGTGGTCAATCTCATTCTGGATATCCTCGTAGCGCACGATAGGACCCGCAACAATCTGCGGGAACAGCGTTACGAATGCCATAAAGCTTACTGCACTTTTCTGAACCTTGATGTTGCGCTTGTACAGGTCAATCGTGTAGCTCATGGACTGGAATGTGAAGAAGCTGATTCCGATAGGCAGCGGCAGATTCGGGTTGGGAATTGCAAGCCCAAACCAAGCATTGAACGACTCGATGAAAAAGCCCAGATACTTGAACGTACCCAGCAGTCCCAGATTCATCACCAGCGACACAATAAGGCATACCGTGCGGATTTTCGGTCGGCTGTCGTACCTTGCGATAAGCCTGCCCGCGGTGTAGTCAATAAAGGTTGAGGCAATCATGACAAGAACATAAATCGGCTCGCCCCACGCGTAAAACACCAGACCGCTTATCAGTATCACAATGTTTTTCGCCTTGTCGGGTACAAGGTAGTAAATTATAAGCGTAACCGGCAAAAATGCAAATAAGAATACAAGGCTTGAAAAGACCATAATTCCCCCCTAGACTATTTCAAAAAATTCTTCTCTCGAATACATCGTATTAAGCAGCTCCGTCAGCAGGCTCACCGACAGAATCGCAGGCAAGCCCAGCCGCTGCTGAAGCTCTTTTCGGCGCTGCGCAGAGTTTTCCGCCCCGATTAGCCCCGCTTCCATAAGGTCTGCGCGCGTAATCGGCTCGCGCGGGGCTGCGCTTTCTGCAAGCACACCCGATTTTTCGAATGCCGAAAGCAGAATCTTGCGGCTCATGCCCTCAACGCCCAGCAAGCCCTGCTTTGAAGGCTCGCGCTTGCGGCGCTCCTTGCCCCTGATGTCGGGAATCACAACGTTTATAACCTCGCCCTCGTTTATCGCGCCGCGCAGGTATGAGCGAATCTTATTGCCCGCGCTGTCGCTGTCGGTGAGGATTATAACCCCCGTTTTTCTTGCAAGCGAACGGATAAGCTCCAGCTTTTCGGCGTCCTTGTAAATTCCAAAGCCGTCCGTTGTGATTATCAGCGCGTCCACAAGCTGCGAAAGCGTGTTTTTATCGTAGCGCCCCTCTACAATTATTGCTTGTTTGATTCTAATCATATTATATCCGTTTCAGCGCGGAAATTTCAGTAATCGCGCGTTCCAGCTGTATTCTTCTGTCAGCCTTTGACGAATTAAGCAGAAGGTTTGTTCTGTATAAAATTTCAATACTCTGCGCGAGGTAGCTTTCCGAAACCCTCGCTGCTGAACGCATTGCTCTTTCCGCAAGGAACGAACGATTTGGCGGGTACTTAAACGCGCTTATCATCTGACTTTGCGAATATCTCTGCTTTAATGCAAGCTTTGCGCGGTACAAATCCACAAAGCCCGAGGAAAGCGTAACCAGCAGCATTACAGGGTCGTGCTGCTGCGCAAAAAGGTCATCCAGCACCGAAAACGCCTTTGCGGCGTCGCCCGATATAAGCGCGTCGGAAAGCGCATAAATACTCGTTTCTATCATTCGCGGCGTTAGCGCGTCTATTGTCTCGCGCGTTATTTCGCCGCCCTCGCCCGCATAAGCGCACAGCTTGTCTGCCTCGCGCTCCAGCATTATCATGCTTCTGCCGCACTGCTCCGCCAAAAAAGCTGCGTTCTCCTGCGAGATTGTACAGCCGTTTCGGGCTATTCGCTTTGAAACCATAGCCCCCGCCTGCGCCGTGCTGAACAGCGAAAAATTGCACACGCAGCCGTGCTTTTCGCAGACCTCAAGCAGCTTTTTCAGCTTCGCTTTCGTCTTTTTGAGGTCAACCTCAATCGAAGTCATGCTGATTATAAGCACCGTTGTTTCCGGCAGATTCCTCATCAGCTCCAGATACAGCGCGTGCTGCTTGTTGTCCAGCTTTTCGGTGTCCAAATCGCTGATTACAATGCACTTGTACTCCGAAAAGTACGGCATACTCTCGGCGTAATCCATCAGCGTTTCAGCCTCGGGCGCACCGTTGAACAGCGTATAATTCATGTCGTCGGGCTCGTCGCCAAGCGCTGTTTTTACTATCCGCTTCTGATACAGCGTTGTGAGATACGATTCCTCGCCGAACAGAAAATACAGGTTTCGCAGCCTGCCCTCTTTCAGCTCCGATTTAAGCTGCGCCTCGGTCGTGAGGCGAATCGCGGTACTTTTTGCCGCCATGCTTAACCCATTTTCTCAACGAGCTTCTTGCCGCCCAGCAGGTGAAAATGCAGGTGGCGCACGGTCTGTCCGCCGTCCTCGCCTACATTCGAAACCACGCGGAAACCGTTCTCCAGCTTCTCCTCGCGCGCGATTTCAGCGGCTTTCTCGAAAATGTGCGATACTACCGCGGAATTTTCTGCGGTTATCTCGTCAACGCCGCCGATATGCTGCTTGGGTATCATCAGAATGTGCGTGGGCGCCATGGGCGCAATGTCGCGGAATGCGAGCATTTTGTCGTCCTCATACACCTTCGTCGAGGGAATCTCCCCCGCGATTATCTTACAAAAAATGCAGTCTGCCATGGTTATGTCCTCCTGTTATTTAAAATTTGTTTCATACAACGAATCCTGTTCCCAATTTTCAGGGTTTTCTTCAATGTACTGAACTATCCTTATATATTCATCCTCACTGCGAATAATATGTTCGTAGAACGATTTCTGCCAGATTGAACACCCAGCCAGCTTGCTAACAACGCCTTTATACTGCTTGATTACACAAGATATCGTCGGCGGGTTTTCATCGGCAGCAGGTCCCTGCCTGTTTATGACAAGAATTAAATGAATATGATTTGGCATTATAACATAATCACCAACATTAACGTTGCCCCTATACGCTGCCGGTATCATCAGCACAGATTCCTCTGCTTCCTTACCTAATTCGGTAAGGTGTTCACTGCCGATATTGTTACTATCGGAGAGCGGGCTACCAATGGTTGGGCGACCACTGGTCGCCCCTACGGGTGGGTGCTGCCAGAACAGATTTTCTCTGTTTTTGGTACATATTGTGATAAAATATATGCCGTTTGTGCTATAATCATAATTTGCCAGCCGTATCCTTTTCCTGTACCGGTATTCCATAATCCACCTCATGCGGGCAATCAACTCACACGAAACCAATTATCAGCAATGATTGGGCAACCAACAACCGGATTTCATCATATCAAAAAGGTTTACCTGCGATTGTAATATGAACGCTTTACAACCCGAGCATTATTTTCTAATCAGCCTTCATGGGCGAACAATGTTTGCCCCTACGGAATTGGTATTTTGGTATGCATTACAATTAGGATATCAATGTAGGGGCGACCATTGGTCGCCCACCCAACGGTCGCCAACCCAGTGTCGCCCCTGAAATAAATTACTTTATATATTTTGCCGCAATGTCCTTTGCCGCTGCCAGAGCCTCGTCAAGCTTTGCAGCGTCGGGTACGCCCGCCATAGCCTGGTCGGGCTTGCCGCCGCCCTTGCCGCCTGCTGCGGCTGCAATCTCACGAACCAGCGTGCCGGCGTTTGCGCCCTTTTCAACCGCGCTCTTGCTGCACTTGCACAGAATATTGCTCTTGCCGTCGGCAGAGCCTGCAAGCACCGCTACAAAGCAATCGTACTTGTCTGCAAGGCTGTCGCCGACTTTACGCAGACCGTCGGCTGCTGTGCCCTCAAGCTTTGCGGTAATCAGCGTTACGCCGTTGATGTCAACGCCCGCTAGGCTGCCCAGCTGTGCGTTTGCCGCTGCCTGCGCCATGCTCTCAAGCTTCTTGTCCTTTTCGCGGAGCTCTGCCATAACTGCTTCGGCACGGCGCACAAGCTCGTTTACATTGTTTGCCTTGAGCGCCTCTGCGGTCTTTGCGAGGGTGTTCTTCATCTCGTCGAGCATTTCAAGCACATTCGCGCCCGTTACAGCCTCGATTCTTCTCACGCCGCTTGCAACGGAGGTCTCGCTCACGATTCTGAACAGACCCGCCTGCGCAGAGTTCTTAAGATGCGTACCGCCGCAGAATTCCGTAGAATAATCACCCACGGAAACCACGCGTACAACATCGCCGTACTTTTCGCCGAACAGCGCCATTGCACCCTTTTTCTTTGCCTCTTCAATGGGGAGTTCCTCGGTGGTTACGGGAACAGCCGCCATGATTACCTTGTTTACATAAGCCTCAATCTGAGCAAGCTCCTCGGGCTTTACAGCCTCAAAGTGGCTGAAATCGAAACGGCAGCGGTAGGGGTCAACATACGAGCCGCTCTGGTGAACATGGTCGCCCAGAACCGTTCTCAACGCAGCCTGCAAAATGTGCGCGCAGGTGTGATTTCTCTCGGTGGCAGCGCGCTTTTCGGCGTCTACCCTTGCGGTAACGGTTTCGCCCGAGGCAAATCCGCCGCTTACAACCTTACCGTTGCAGATAAACGCGCCGTTTGTGAGCTTCTGCGTATCCGTAACCTCAATAACATTGTCGCCGCTTGTGATTGTTCCGCAGTCGCCTACCTGACCGCCCATTTCTGCATAAAACGGCGTGGTTTCAATCACAACCGAAACATCGTCGCCCTCCTCGCAAAGCTCGGCAAGCTCGCCTTCCTTTACGATTGCAAGAAGCTTTGTTTCGCATTCAAGCGTGGTGTAGCCCACAAATGTCGTCTTGAACGCGTCAAGCGCGGAGTTCTTCGCGTTGTCCCAGCCGCCGCCCAGCTTCTTGTTCTTGCGGGCGGTTTCCTTCTGAATCTTCATGCAGGCGTGGAAGCCCTCCTCGTCAGCCTCCAGACCCTTTTCGTGCAGAATCTCCTTTGTGAGGTCAAGCGGGAATCCGTAGGTATCGTGCAGCTTGAATACATCCTCGCCGCACAGCACCTTTTCGCCCTTTGCAAGCAGCGCGTCTATCATCTCCGACAGGATTTCCGTGCCCTTGTCAACCGTCTTTGCGAAGCTTTCTTCCTCGGTCTTGATTACTTTCTTGATGTATGCGCGCTTTTCGTCAAGCTCGGGGTAAGCCGAAAGATTCTCGTCTATTACAGTGTCGCAGACCTCATACAGGAACGGCTTTGTGTAGCCCAGCAGTCTGCCGTGTCTTGCGGCGCGGCGGAGCAGTCTGCGAAGAACGTAGCCTCTGCCCTCGTTTGAGGGAAGCACGCCGTCGCCTACCATGAATGTTGTAGAGCGGATATGGTCGGTGATTACGCGGATTGAGATGTCCTTCTGCGCGTCCTGCTTGTACTCAACGCCGACAATCGAGCAAATCTTCTTCATTATATTCTGAACGGTGTCAACCTCGAACAGATTGTCAACGCCCTGCATTACGCAGGCAAGTCTTTCCAGACCCATGCCCGTGTCGATATTCTTGGTTGCAAGCTGGGTGTAGTTGCCATGACCGTCGTTGTCGAACTGTGTGAATACGTTGTTCCAGATTTCGATTATTCTGTCAGCGTCGCCGACTTCCTCAAAATTGTCCTGTCCGATATGGTCAAACTTGCCGTACTTCTCGCCGCGGTCAAAGTGAATTTCAGAGCAGGGACCGCACGGACCGCTGCCGTGCTCCCAGAAATTATCCTTCTTACCGAGTCTGATTATTCTCTCGCGCGGGATTCCAACCTCGTTTGCCCAGATATCGCCTGCCTCGTCGTCCTCCTCGTAAATTGTAACCCAGAGCAGATTCTCGGGGATTTCAAGCACCTTTGTGAGATACTCCCATGCCCATGCGATAGCCTCGTGCTTGAAATAGTCGCCGAACGAGAAATTGCCGAGCATCTCGAAATATGTACCGTGACGCGCGGTCTTGCCTACGTTCTCAATATCGGGGGTACGAATGCACTTCTGGCAGGTTGTTACGCGGTGGCACGGCGGTTCTTCAATACCCTGAAAGTACTTCTTCAGCGGGGTCATACCTGCGTTTATCAGAAGAATAGAATTATCGCCCTGCGGCACCAGCGGAGCGCTTGCCATGCGCAGATGTCCCTTGCTCTCGAAAAAGCTCAAATAGCTCTCGCGCAAATCATTTAAGCCAGTCCATTTCATCAATTTGTCCGTCCTTACTTTATAAATTTTATCTCTATGCAGCTGTGATTTTTACAAATGCACATTGCTATACATTTTATATTATAACCACTAGCCCTCAAAAAGTCAATAGAAAAACCAAACCCCGCTCAAATTTCTTTGAGCGGGGCAGCTTGTCGAAAAACTTTAGTTTGCTTGTGAAGCGCGCATTTTAAATCCATTTTTTGCCCCAGCTTTGCCGGGGCAAAAAATACTTCTATCCCAGCAAGTGTGCGGTTTGGCGGCGTAGCCGACAAAACGTGCGCGTAGCTGGGATGTTTCGGCGAGAAAGTCCCAACGGGACTTTTTCGACGGTCTCCCCCGCTCAAATTTCTTTGAGCGGGAATAGCGTTTATAAAATCAGCCCCACGCGCCGGTCTGATATACCCATGAATAGATATACTTGTCCTTCGGCGTCACGCCCGAAAGCTCGAACAGCTCGTCCAGCCTTACAAAGCGGTAATTCTGCGCCAAAAGCTCCGGTATGATTATATCCAGCGCCTCAACCGTCAGCGAATTGCCTTCCGCGTCGTGCAGCAGAATTATCGCGCCGTCCTTTGCCTGCTTCAGAACCATGTTTGCGCGGCGCTCGGCAGGGATTCTGTCATCCCAGTCGTTTGCGCCGTAGCCCGAAATAAACGGTGCTTCCAGAGCGTCATGCATAGCGTCGCTCACAGCAATATACGGCGGGCGGAAGAACTTGGTATGCTCGCCTGTAATCTCAACCACATACTCGTCAACATAGTTGTATTCGTCAAGCACCTCTTCGGCAGTCATTCGGTTCATATAGGAGTGCGTTTTGGAGTGATTCTCAATCTCGCAGCCCATATCGTACGCCCGCTTTACCGACTTTGCGGATTCCTCGTTGATGTTGTTGCCCACAAGAAAGAACGTTCCCGTAATGCCGTACTTCTCCAGCTTATCCAGCACCTCCATGGTCGTGGTGGTGTTCGGACCGTCGTCAAAGGTCAGCGCAATCAGCTTTTCTTCCTGCATTTCTTCTTCCTCCGGAACGCTTTCTTCGGGCGTGGTAGCTGCCGTGGTGGATTCTGCGGTTGTGGTGGATTCGGTTGTCACAGTCGTGGATTCCGTCGCTGCGGTTGTGGATTCCGTCGCTGCAGTCGTGGATTCGGTCGCCGCAGTCGTGGATTCGGTCGCCGCAGTTGTGGATTCTGTGGTCGCAGTTGTGGATTCGGTCGCCGCGGTTGTAGATTCTGCTGTCGCAGTCGTGGATTCGGTCGCCGCAGTTGTGGATTCGGTCGCCGCGGTTGTGGATTCGGTTGTCACAGTCGTGGATTCCGTCGATGCAGCCGATGACGATATCTCGCTGTTCTGCGTACCTGCACAGCCGGTTAGCATAAGCGCAGCCGCTGCAAATGCCGCAAGTCTGATTTTGTTTCTCATAAATCCTCCAAAAACACCGCCGACATATTGCCGGCGGTGAATTAAATCACTTTACAACAATGTTCACAAGCTTATTGGGAACGGCAATCTTCTTTACAACCGTCTTGCCCTCAACAAGCGCTGCAATTTCGGGAAGCGCCAGTGCAAGCGCCGTAAGCTCGTCGGCGGGCGCGTTTGTCGGAGCGTTGAAACGGGTCTTTATCTTGCCGTTTACCTGTACCGCAACCTCAACCGTGGACTCCACGCACAGCGCCTCGTCGTACTCAACCCACTTCTGCTCGTTGAGAACGCCGCCGAAGCCCATAACCTCGTACAGCTCCTCGGTAATGTGCGGCGCAAACGGATTGAGGATTATCAGCAAATCTCTGAACTCCGCGCGGGTAATCGAGCCTGCGCTGTCAATTTCATTCAGCAGCGACATCATCTGCGCGATTGCCGTGTTGAATTTCAGCGTTTCGATATCCTCGGAAACCTTCTTGATTGTTTGGTGCATCTTGGTGCGGAGCTTATCGGAGTACTCATCGCCGTCAACCACCTTCTCCTGCATTGCCCATACTCTGTCAAGGAAGCGCTTGCAGCCCTTCATGCTGCTTTCGTTCCACGGAGCAGCCTGCTCGTAGTCGCCCATAAACAGCACATACAGACGCAGAACATCCGCGCCGTACTCTGCAACAACGTCGTTGGGGTCAACAACATTGCCGCGGGATTTACTCATCTTCTCGCCGTCAGCGCCCAGAATCAGACCCTGCGCCGTGCGCTTTGCGTAAGGCTCGGGAGTGTTCACAACGCCGATATCGTACAGGAATCTGTGCCAGAAACGGGAGTAAATCATGTGGCGGGTAACGTGCTCCATACCGCCGTTGTACCAGTCAACGGGCATCCAGTATTCCAGAGCCTCCTTTGAAGCAAGGCACTCGGTATTGTGCGGGTCGCAGTAGCGCAGGAAGTACCACGACGAGCCTGCCCACTGGGGCATGGTATCGGTTTCGCGCTTTGCGTCGCCGCCGCACTTGGGGCACTTGCAGTTTACAAAGCTCTCGATTTTGGCAAGCGGGCTTTCGCCGTCCTCGCCGGGCTTGAAGTTATCAACGGGCGGCAGCTTCAGCGGAAGCTCCTCATAGGGCACAGCCACGTCGCCGCAGGTGGGGCAGTGAACAATCGGAATAGGCTCGCCCCAGTATCTCTGGCGGTTGAACGCCCAGTCCTTCATCTTGTACTGAACGCCCTTTTCGCCGCAGCCCTTTGCCGCAAGGATTTCCAGCATCTTTGCGATTGCGTCCTTCTTGTTGGTGATTCCGTTCAGCTCACCCGAATTTATCATCTGACCGTCGCCGGTGTAGGCTTCCTTGCTGATATCGCCGCCCTCGATTACGGGAATGATATCAATGCCGAATTTCTTCGCGAAATCATAGTCGCGCGAATCGTGCGCGGGCACCGCCATGATTGCGCCCGTACCGTAGCCCATCATTACATAGTCCGAAATGTAAACGGGGATTTCCTTGCCCGTGATAGGATTGATTGCGGTAAGTCCGTCAATTCTTACGCCTGTCTTGTCCTTTACAAGCTGTGTGCGCTCAAACTCGCTCTTCTTTGCGCACTCTGCCTTGTACGCGTCAAGCTCGGCAATGTTGGCAATGGAATTTCTGTACTTTTCGATAATCGGATGCTCGGGAGCAATAACCATGAATGTAACGCCGTACAGCGTATCGCAGCGGGTGGTGTAAATGCGCAGCTTCTCGCCGTTTTCCTTTATCGTAAAGTCAACAAACGCGCCCGTGGATTTGCCAATCCAGTTCTCCTGCTGGAGGCGGATATTCGGCAGGTAATCTACGGTATCCAGACCCTCAAGCAGCTTGTCTGCGTACTCTGTAATGCGCAGATACCAGACCTCCTTGGTTTTCTGAACAATATCGCTCTTGCAGATATCGCACTTGCCACCCTGTGAGTCCTCGTTTGAAAGAACGACCTTGCAGCTGGGGCAGTAGTTTACAAGCGTCTTGTCACGGAATACAAGCCCGTGCTCAAACATCTTGAGGAAAATCCACTGCGTCCACTTGTAGTAGCCCTCCTCGGTGGTATCGACAACACGCGACCAGTCAAAAGAAAAGCCGACGCGCTTGAGCTGCTGGGTGAACTTTGCAATATTGTTATCAGTAACCTGTCTGGGGTGAACGCCCGTCTTGATTGCGGTGTTCTCGGTGGGCAGACCGTAGGCGTCAAAGCCAATGGGGAACAGAACGTTATAGCCCTGCAGTCTTCTCTTTCTGCTGACTACCTCCAGACCCGAATACGCCTTGATGTGACCGACGTGCATACCTGCGCCCGACGGGTACGGGAACTCTACCAGCCCGTAAAACTTGGGCTTTGAGCTGTGTTCCTCTGCGCGGAACGTGCCGTGCTCATCCCAGTATTTCTGCCATTTGCATTCAATGGCGGCAAAATCATACTTCATTTTCTTCTGTCCTTTCTTGTATATAAATGGGTAATTCAAATCCAATTATATATTATACTATAAATCAAGCGGGTTGTCAATATTTTTAGCTCAATTACTTTTGCATAAAACTCACCCAAAAAGAAAACCGTTCCGATTGCAAAATCATGTATGGGCGTGGTTATTGGGCGACCATTGGTCGCCCCTACGGGCGTGGTGGTATTGCAACGCATTGCACGGATATGCACAGGCATAAATGTAGGGGCGAACATTGTTCGCCCATTAACTTTGCCGAATTTTAACAAGGTCTCATTCATCCCGCCGATTATTCCCGAATCCGGATTTTTGACTGCGGCAGCGATGGGCGACCATTGGTCGCCCATTTCGCAGTTTAGATTTTCCGAAAAAATATGCAGATTTCCTTTGACAAACGGTCTGATATGTGATACAATAAATAATGTATGCGGAGTTTTCCGCCAATAAATTAAGGAAGTGTATCAATGGAGCCGCTAATAACCATAGCAATAACCGCCGCCTGCTTCAGCGGAAACAAGGGCGCTGCGGCAATGCTGCAAAGCTCGATAAAACAGCTGCGCGCAAGATACGGCAAACGTCTGCGCATAAAGCTGATGTCAACCTACCCCGCCGCCGACCGCCGTCTGATTGAATCAATGCCGGAGGAATACGACTTTATCCGCGTGATTAACACCAAGCCCGAAAAGCTGCTGTTTCTTGCGTTTCCGCTGGCGATTCTGTACAGCTTTATGCGATTCATTCCGCCGCTTAAGTGGCTGCTGGAGCGCAACAGCATAATCAAGGCGTACTCACAGACCGATATGGTGCTTGACGAGGCGGGAATCTCATTTGTGGACAGCCGCGGCTTTGTGATGAATACCTATGCTTTCGTCTGCGCCGCCGTTCCAATGCTCTGCGGAGTGCCCGTGGTGAAATACTCGCAGGCGCTGGGTACATTCAAGAACGGCTGGAACAGATTCCTCGCAAAGTGGATTCTGCCGCACATAAAGCTAATCTGCGCGCGCGGCGAAATCACCCGCGACAACCTCGCGAAAATTGGAATTACCGAAAACGTCAGGCTGTGCGCTGACGGCGCGTTTTCAATGCCCGACAGCGAATACTGGACCGAAAAGGTAAACGAGCTGTGCGAAAGCGACGATTTCTACAAGGGGCGCGTGGTTGCGCTTTCGATAAGCTCCGTGGTGCAGAAAAAGTGCGAAAAGCTCGGCAAGGACTACAAGGGCTGCATGGTTCGGTTTATCGACCGCCTGAACGAGCGCGGCTTTAATGTTCTGCTGATTGCCAACGCCGCCCGCGAGGGCAGCGAAAAGCCCCGCAACAACGACCTTCTGATTTGCAATGAGGTCTACGAGGCGGTTTCAGACAAAAACATGATTCGCTGGTATCCACGCGAGATGTCGCCCGAGGAAATCCGCGAGCTGCTTGGGCGCAGCGAGTGCCTTGTGGCTTCAAGATTCCATGCAATGATAGGCGCGCTGGAAAAGGGTACGCCTACGCTGCTAATCGGCTGGTCGCACAAGTACAAGGAAGTGCTTGATATGTTCGGCTTGGGCGAATACGCCGTTGATTTCTCCGCGCTGGAGATAGAAGCCCTCACACAGCGCTTTGACAGCTTTTACGCAGAGCGTGAGCAAATCCGCGAAAAAATCACCGAAAACCTGCCTGCCGTGCTTGAAAGCTCCAAACAGAACATTGAGCTTGCAGCCGAGCAGCTGGACAAGATAGTTGCCTCCCCGAAATGGAAAGAAAAAAAGGATGAGCCAATCAAGGACACAATCAGCAAGAAAAAGCTGTTAAAATTCTGCAAGACGGCGTTTGCGGTGCTGGTGGTAGTGTTCCTTGCGTGGTACTTCTGGAAAAACCGCGAGGATTTTGCTTCGATTCAGAGCGTTGATATCAGGGTATTTGTGCTTTCAATGCTGTTCTACTTTGTGTACAAATTCACGCTCGCTTCGCTGTGGCATTATCTCACCAAAATAAACGGCTGCTCGATAAAGTACGAAAAAGCCGTCACAAGCTATCTGTATTCCATTCTGGGAAAATACATCCCCGGCAAGGTGTTCATGCTAGCCGCCCGCCTTACCTACTACAAGGAGGAGGACGCTCCGCTTTCAAAGGTTACGGTGTGCTTCTTTATTGAGAATATCTGCACGCTGCTGGGAGCTGCAATGCTGTTTATAGTTTCGCTGTTCTTCTTCCCGAATGAGCTGCTCGAAAACTACAAGTGGCTTACCGTGCTGCTGATAATCGCGTTCTTTGTGTGCATTAACCCGAAGATAATCAATTTCTTCCTGCGGATTGTCGGCAAGCTGTTTAAAAAAGACCTGCAAATCCCGATGAAATACTCGCAGATGATTAAGGTGGTTCTGCTGTTTATCGGCAACTGGCTTATCGTGGGCGTGGGCTTCTATATGCTGGTGCAGTCAATCTACCCCGATATTCTGCCCGAACAAATGCTGTTCTGCGCGGGAATCTGGGGAATCTCTGCGATTATGGGTATTCTTGCGATATTTGCGCCGTCGGGTATCGGTGTGCGCGAGGGTATAATTGTTGCGGGGCTTTCGCTGGTTATGCCCGTGAACTACGCAATGGTTATCTCGGTCGTTTCCCGCCTGTGGCAGACTATCCCCGAGCTTCTGCTGGTGCTGCTGGCGTTTATCTGGTCGCGAATCCGCAATATGACAAAAATTAAGCTCCGACAGCCGCCGGAGAACAAATAATGTAGGGGCGACCATTGGTCGCCCATTGTCGTAATTTTATCATATTCCATGTATGGGCGACCATTGGTCGCCCATTGTCGTTGTTTCAACAAATCCGAAATGGTTGCCGCGATTGAAAACGGGGTCATTCACCCGCCGTTTATTCCCGAATCTGCATTTTTAGGCGGTGACGGGCGAACAATGTTCGCCCCTACGATATTGCGAATCGGGGTTTTGCATTTCGCGCCGGGAATCACGGGCGAACAATGTTCGCCCCTACGATTTTGTGAATCGGGTTTGCATTTCACGCCGGGAATCACGGGCGAACAATGTTCGCCCCTACGATTTTGTGAATCAGGGTTGGCATTTCACGCCGGGAATCACGGGCGAACAATGTTCGCCCCTACGATTTTGTGAATCGGGGTTTTGCATTTCACGCCGGGTATCACGGGCGAACAATGTTCGCCCCTACGATTTTGTGAATCGGGGTTTTGCTTTTCACGCCGGGTATCACGGGCGAACAATGTTCGCCCCTACATTCTTTGTGTATGATATTTTATGCTTTTCACGCTGAAAAAACCTACCACTCACGAAAAAGGTATTGCAACCCGAGGGAAAAATTGCTAAAATAATGTTATCTATAATACACGGAGCGCTGCGGCAAACGCTCCGAGAAGGAGGATTTTATGAGCCAGACATACACACGGCGCAGCCACTCCGAGGAGCTTGCACAGCCCTCGCGCAGTGTTTCGCAGGCGCAGGGAATGAGCAATTCGGCAATGCAAAGCGGCAGCACGCCCAGTGCTTCGGCTATGGGCAGAAGCGTTTCCATGCCCGCTTCACTTCGCCAGCGCATGGAAAATTCGTTCGGCGCGGACTTTTCGGGCGTGAAATTCTTTGAGAGCCAGCAGGTAGCCGACAACGGCGCTGACGCCGTTACACTGGGCGGCGGCAACGTTGGATTTGCACCCGGCAAGCTGGATTTCAGCTCAAAACAGGGTCAGGAGCTTATCGGACACGAGCTTGCACACGTTGTTTCTCACGCGCGCGGCGAGGTAACGGGCAGCGGTTTCTTGGGCAACGCTTCGCTTGAGGCGCAGGCTGACCGTCAGGGTGAAATGGCAGCTGCGGGTCAGAGCGTTTATTCAGGGCCCGTAACTCCGCTTTCGGCTTCAACAGTGGCTTCCGCAGAGGGACCCATGCAGGCGAAGAAAAAGAAGGATGAGCCGAAAAATGTTCAGGCGGCAAAGTTTGACAAGCGCTTCAGTGAAATAGACGCAATGGAGAAATCCCCCGAAAGAACGCAGGCAAAGATTGATACCCTTGTTGACAGCTTTAATACGCAGAATGGTCTTGAGATGAAAGCAAGGGCAATAGAGGACGCGGGCGGAAGCAGAGAATCAACACGGGGTCTTATGGATGACAGCTATGCGCTGAATGATTCTTTTGCAAATGTAATATCCGGAATGGACGATGATGAGGCGGACGAGTTCTTTATGGGACAGAAATTCGGTATGCTCAATCAAATGGAAGGCATCTATAATGAAGCCTTCAGAAAGCACAGCGTAAGCGGAAAATCACAAGAAGAGGCGCACAGGCTTGCAATGGACTCTGCTATGAGTTCCGATGCATACGCTGATTATGAGAATTATCAGCAGATGCTTAAAATAGTACCTATGAGCCTAAAGACTAATAGATTAGGAGACTACCTTACGGGTCTTAACGAACAGCTATCAACCGCAAAAAGACAACGAGATGCGGGTGAAGACGTTGACCCTGCACTTATGGAAAAGCTTAAGCGGCATGAGAGAATGGATGTGCTTTCTAACAAGTTCAACATTGATTCATACAAAAAACTGTATGAAGGTGATGAGGCAAAGCAGGCTGAAATTGATAAAGCAAGCGATGACAGGTCTGACGCCTTTGCAAGCACAGACGGACTTGGAAACCGTGCCGCTAGGCGTAATGCGAAAAATGCAAAAGCCGCAAGCTCCGCCGCCCGCATGGCAGAGCTTAATCTGAACGACTTCTCAAACGACCCCGAGCTTGCGGGAAAGAAGCTTTTGGGCGCTACGACCTCCGATGTTGCGGCGATGAAAATGCTGGAAAACGTTACGCCCGAAATGATGAAAGACCCCGTATTTATGGCTCAGATGGGCAGATTCCTCGGCGGAAATCTTGCAAACTTTTTAAGCAAGAATATGTCTGCGGATAATTCAAAGGTTCAGAATATGCTTGCATTCCGAGGCAACGAAACAGCGCTGGCAAACGCAGGTCAGTTCATGAGAATGGGTATGCCCGATAGTGTTATTCGCGGAATGGCTAAGAACGGCGAGTGGGACGATGCACACAACGGTCCGCTGGACGCGCTTCAAAGGGTCAACGAGTATATGCTCACCGCCGAAAGTGCGGGAACAGCCGAGCTTATGCGAACTGCGGCACAGGGCATGAACGGGCAGGATTTCAACGATAGCGAGCGTTCAAGCGCTATGATGAATATGCTTATGCTTCGCGGCGTTGTACCGAAGTTAAATCAGCGTGCCATGCTCAAACACGATCCCGAGGGAATTGCTTTTGGCGGCAAGCTTATGCAGATGGTAAACAGCCCCGAATCCTCATCCGACCCCGAATTTCTGAACCAGTTCAATATGCAGATGATGAACGAGGTGGGCGCACAGCCTAACGCTATCAATACAAGCGCTATGGATGTTAAGAATAAGTCGCCTAATTCCCCCAAAAAAGAGGCTCCCAAGAAAAAGTGGTATCAGTTCTGGAAATAACCGCATTATCACTCGGCTTTAATTCAATACCATACAGGGGCGAACAATGTTTGCCCCTGCGATTTTTCAATGGGATTTGCATTTCACGCCGGGAATCACGGGATACCCGCATTGTCAGCGATTTGCGGCAATTCGGGTATCATGTAGGGGCGACCATTGGTCGCCCATTGTTGTTATTTCAACAAATCCCAAATGGGTGCTGCGATTGAAAACGGTGTCATTCACCCGCCGTTTATTTCCGAATCTGCATTTTTCGGCGGTGATGGGCGAACAATGTTCGCCCCTACGATTTTTGAACGGGATTTGCATTTCACGCCGGGAATCACGGGCGAACAATGTTCGCCCCTACGATTTTGTGAATCGGGGTTGCATTTCACGCCAAAAAAAGCTACCACTTGCGATAAAGGTGTTGCAATTTCAGATAGAATCTGGTAAAATGATAGCATGGAAAATAATATACGGAGCGCTGCGTCAAACGCTCCGAAAAGGAGGATACAATGAGCCAGACATATACACGGCGCAGCCACTCCGAGGAGCTTGCACAGCCCTCGCGCAGTGTTTCGCAGGCGCAGGGAATGAGCAATTCGGCAATGCAAAGCGGCAGCACGCCCAGTGCTTCGGCTATGGGCAGAAGCGTTTCCATGCCCGCTTCACTTCGCCAGCGCATGGAAAATTCGTTCGGCGCGGACTTTTCGGGCGTGAAATTCTTTGAGAGCCAGCAGGTAGCCGACAACGGCGCTGACGCCGTTACACTGGGCGGCGGCAACGTTGGATTTGCACCCGGCAAGCTGGATTTCAGCTCAAAACAGGGTCAGGAGCTTATCGGACACGAGCTTGCACACGTTGTTTCTCACGCGCGCGGCGAGGTAACGGGCAGCGGTTTCTTGGGCAACGCTTCGCTTGAAGCGCAGGCTGACCGTCAGGGCGAAATGGCGGCTGCGGGTCAGAGCGTTTATTCAGGACCGGTAACTCCGCTTTCGGCTTCAACGGTGGCTTCCGCAGAGGGACCCATGCAGGCGAAGAAGAATAAGACTCAGCTGGATAAAATAAACAGCACTGCAACTCCCGATATGAGCAAATACAAGCCGGGTCAATTTCAAGCCAATCAGTCCGTTATGGATAGATTTCGCGCCGGCGGTGAGCTTCGCAACACAAACGGAAAAGAATACGATGAAATGATGGCTCCTATTTTTAATCCGCTTAACGCTGCAAAAGGAGAATATTTGCAGTCTCTGGAGAAAAATGGGCTTGATTATTCCAAAGCGTCACAGAATATGCAGACATACAGAGCCGATGCGCTTGGAACTGTAAAATACAACGCAGAAAGCTTGGCAGCAAGTAAAGGTATGATGGGCATAATGGCAGAACACATGGCAACGCCGGAAGCACAGGAAGCATTAAGGCAGATTGCAGAGGCTCACAACAACAACTGGGACGCTAAACTGGCAACAACCCAAGGCGGAAATACACAGGAAAATCGTGAGATGTATCTAATGAAAGCCATTTTGAGTAAGGGCTTAGGTACTGTTCCCAAAGAACTGGTTAAGGAGAGAGCAGGAAAAGAAGGCGCGGCTCAGTTCCTTTTCAGCGGCATGACCGCACAGCTTGGCGCGGCTGAAGGATTACATACACGAATGTCACAGGGAAATGAGATTCCAGATGAGTTAAAGGGTCTTGTTGATTCTTACGGACCGCTTCGCGAGGTTATGCTTCAAGGATTGCGTGCAGGAATGGGTGGAGGTCAGGCAGCCCCGTTTGTACCGGGCGAAAAAACCAGCAACCAGACATTCGGATACCGCAGCGACGAGATAGGCGCTCTTGCGCAGGGCAACGACTACGACCCCGCAGCAGAAAACGGCGACCTTATTGGTATGCGCAAGCTGTACGACAAAATCAAGAACCCCGGCGCAAATGACACCGAAGAGCAAATCAGCGCTCGCAAGAGATTTTTCGCCGAGCAGAGAGCGGCGCAGATGGATTCGGAGTATCGCAAGCAGAACCCGCCCACATCTCCCGCACCCGCAGCGCCCAAGAAGAAATGGTATCAATTCTGGAAATGACAATATGCAGCCCGCTCACGCAGCGGGCTGTTTTATTAAATGCAGGGGCAAACATTGTTCGCCCCTGCATGATATTTGTTGAAATTACGACAATGGGCGAACATTGTTCGCCCCGCGTTGATATTTGGTGAAATGGCGACAATGGGCGACCAATGGTCGCCCCTACATGATATTTACAGAAATTGCGACAATGGGCGACCAATGGTCGCCCCTACATGATATTTGCAGAAATTGCGATAATGGGCGACCAATGGTCGCCCCTACATTTTTATTTGCTGAAATGGCGACAATGGGCGCCGCGGCATATCATTCAGCGTTTTCATGCACTATTTCCGACTTGCCGCATACAATAAATCAGCAGAGCCCTCGGGCTTTTCGTGACATTGGAGGTAATTATGGACAGATTTCTGTTTATCGGCGGAGATAAAAGAATGATATACGCTGCGCGCGAGGTAGCGCGGCATTACGATACAGCAGCATTCGGGCTTTGCAGCGAATTTCCCGCACCGGGCGGACTGTATAACAACATTGTGCTGCCCCTGCCCTTTTCGCGCGGCGGCGCGCTGATTACAGCGCCGTTATTCTCCGAGCCAATCGCGCTGGATAAATTTGCGGAATTTGCAGCCGAAAACGCGGTTGTGTATTCGGGCGGAAGCTCTGCGGTGCTGGAGGCTTTCTGCTTAGACAGCGGCTTTACGCTGCGCAATTATCTTGCCGATGAATCGCTGGCGCTGAAAAATGCGTTTCTCACTGCCGAGGCAGCCGCCGCAATGCTGATTGAACACCGCGAGCGCTCACTGCGCGGAGCTTCGGTTCTGATTACGGGCTACGGGCGGATTGCGCGGTGTCTGGGCAGGATTCTGCGGGGCTTTGGCGCAGAAATTGTGGTATTCGCCCGCCGCGCCGAGCAGCGTACTCTTGCCGAGCTTGACGGTCTGTGCGCAATCGACCGTGAGTGCCTGTGCGCAGCCGCAATAACCTCGGATATAATTATCAACACTGCGCCCGCTGTGCTGTTTAACGAGAGCTGCCTGCGCTCGCTGCGCAAGGGTGCGGTGTACATGGAGCTTGCTTCGTTATCCGCGGAACCGCTTGCGGGTATCGTAAAAAGCAGCGGCGGCACTCACATTATGGCTTCGGGACTGCCCGGGCGGTTCTTTCCGCAGTCGGCGGGCGAGGCTGTTGCAGAGTACCTGCTGCAAGCTGCGCAATAACTTGAAAGGGGGATTCCGCTGATGCGGATATAAATATATGACAGATACCGACAGACTTTCGGGGTTGAGAGTCGGCGCAGCCGTCTGCGGCTCGTTCTGTACGTTCAGACGGGTGTTCGACGAGCTGGAAAAGCTGAAGAAGCTGGGCTGCGACCTCACTCCGATTATGTCTTACAATGCGTACACCACCGACACTCGCTTCGGAACTGCGCAGGCAATGGCAGCGCGGCTGTACGAAATCACAGGCAAAACCGTAATCCATGACATTGCCGCCGCCGAGCCGATAGGTCCGAAAAAGCTGTTTGATGTGCTGATAGTCGCGCCCTGCACCGGCAATACTATGGCAAAGCTGGCGCTGGGAATAATCGACACGCCTGTTACAATGGCGGTAAAAAGCCACCTGCGCAGCTGCCGCCCCGTGGTAATCGCGCCCGCCACCAATGACGCGCTTGCGGGAGCAGCTAAAAATATCGGAATCCTGCTGAACTACAAGCACGTCTACTTCGTGCCGTTTGCACAGGATGACAGCGAAGCGAAGCCATTCTCGGCAGTCGCCGATTTCACCCTGCTGCCGCAGGCAATCACGGCTGCGCTTGAGGACAGACAGCTCCAGCCGCTGCTTTTGCAGGGGTGAGAATACAAAAACACTGTTTGATGCGGCTGTCGGGCTTTCGAAAAAGCCGCCCGTGAAATGCAAACGCCGATTCACAAAATCGCAGGGGCGAACAATGGTCGCCCATCACCGCCGGGCAAAAAATACAGATTCGGGAATAATCGGCGGGATGAATGAAAGTGTGTTACAATCGCGGCAAAGATAGCGGGCGAACAATATTCGCCCATCACCGCCGGGTAAAAATACAGATTCGGGAATAATCGGCGGGATGAATGAAAGTGTGTTACAATCGCGACAAAGATAGAGGGCGAACAATGTTCGCCCCTACATGTTATTTGCTGAAATTACAACAATGGGCGACCAATGGTCGCCCTACATGATATTTGCTGAAATTGCAATAACGGGCGACCAATGGTCGCCCCTACATTACTGTGCGCCCTTTGAAAGCAGCATTCTGTCGTTGTTGAGCTTTGCACCCGCCGCTTCCTCGAACTTTACAAGCAGGTCCTCAACCGTGAGATTCTTCTTCGCCTCGCCCGAGACATCGTATATGATTCTGCCCTTGTCCATCATTATAAGACGGTTTCCGTGCGTGATTGCGTGCTCCATATTGTGCGTTACCATCATCGCCGTGAGATGATTCTCGGCAATTATCTTGTCGGAAAGCTCCAGCACCTTTGCGGCGGTTTTCGGGTCAAGCGCCGCTGTGTGCTCGTCAAGCAGCAGTATCTCGGGCTTTTTCAGCGTCGCCATCAGCAGCGTAAGCGCCTGCCTCTGTCCGCCCGAAAGAAGCCCCACCTTCGAGGTCATGCGGTCCTCAAGACCAAGGTCCAGCATTTTAAGCAGCTCGTGGTACTCCTCGCGCTCTTTCTTCGTGATTCCCCACGTCAGTCCCCTGCTTCTGCCGCGACGAGCCGCAAGCGCAAGATTCTCCTGAATCTCCATGGTAGCCGCAGTACCCGTCATAGGGTCCTGAAACACACGACCGATAAACTTTGCGCGCTTGTGCTCGGGAAGTCCCGTGATGTTCTGCCCGTTAATGCTTATCGAGCCCGAATCCACAGGCCACACGCCCGCAATCGCATTAAGCGTTGTGGATTTGCCCGCGCCGTTGCCGCCGATTATCGTTACAAAATCTCCGTCCTGCAGCGTGATTGATACGCCGTTGAGCGCCTTCTTCTCGTTTATCGTGCCTGCGTTGAAGGTCTTTCTGATATCATTGATTATCAGCATTGACTACCTCTCCTTTCTTTGCAGCCTTTCTGAACGAGGTCTTTGCAGCCCTGCGCAGATAAGGCACAGCAAGGAATATCGCAACCACAATCGCAGAGAACAGCTTTGTATCCGAGGACTCCGTGAACGGCAGCGTGAGAACGATTCTGATTACCACAAAGTAGATAATCGCGCCGATACCCGTGAACAGCAGTCTTAATACAAAATTGAAGCGCTTTCTGAATATAACCTCGCCCAGAACCTCGCCGATAATTACTGCGGCAAGTCCGATAACGATTGCGCCTCTGCCCTTGTTTACATCGGCGTTGCCCTCAAACTGGGAGAGCAGACCGCCTGCAAGTCCTACAATACCGTTGGAAAGAATAAGTCCTATCACCTTTGCCTTGTTGGTGTTGATTCCCTGCGCTCTTGCCATGTTGGGATTGCAGCCCGTAGCGCGCAGAGTAAAGCCGTATTCCGTACCGAAGAACCAGTACAGTGCCGCAATCAGCAGAGCAATAAACACACCCACAACCAGCAGCGACGGAAGAATATCGCCAGAGGTCAGCATAAGGTCATAGTTTCTGGAGCTTAAAGCCTGATTTGCGCCGCCCAGTATTCTTACATTGATGGAGTACAGCGCAAGCTGCGTCAGGATTCCCGCAAGAATAGCCGGAATACCCAGCGCAGTGTGCAGCATACCCGTAACCAGTCCCGCAATGCAGCCCGCAATAAATGCGCATACCAGAGCAATTCCGACAGGCATTCCCGCGCGGACAAGCATTACCAGCACAGCGCCGCCCGTAGCAAGCGTTCCGTCAATGGTAAGGTCGGCAATATCCAGCACCTTATATGTAATATACACGCCGATTGCGAGTATGCCCCATATAAGTCCCTGCGTGATATCACCGGGTAGGGCGTTTACAAAAGTCAAAATATAGTTCATCTCATGCTCCAATCGTAATAGGGAAAATCGCAGAAGCGGGGAACAGAACTTGTCTGCGCCCCGTTGCGTGTTAAATCAGCCAAATACCGCAGCCGCGGTTCGGGCTCTTATCAGCCGATAGCCTCGTAGCCCTCGGGAGGTGTGATTCCGAGCTCTGTGCAGATTTCTGCGTTGTACTTCTTTGTTACATTCTTTGCGTACTCGATATCCATTGCTGCGGGGTCAGCGCCGTTTGCAAGAATCTCGTAAGCCATTTCGCCTGCCTTGTAGCCGATATCGTAGTAGCTGATAGAAAGCGTAGCAACGCCGCAGCCCGAGCAAATGCCCTCCTCGCCCGCGATAATCGGAATACCTGCGGGAACGGCAGCGTTTCTTACAACCTCGGTGTTGGAAGCCATTGTGTTATCTGTCGGGATGTACAGAACGTCGCACTCTGCAACTGCTGTTGTAACAACTGTTCTGATTTCGTTTGTATCGGCTGCGGAGTACTCCTTGAAGGAAATGCCGTCAGCAGTGAGCGCGTCCTCGAACAGCTTTGCCTGATACTTGGAGTTAGCCTCTGCAGAGCAGTAAAGAATACCTACCATTTTAGCGTCGGGGAACATCTCCTTGAGCATCTTCTCCTGCTCGTCGATAGGGGCGAGGTCGGCTGTACCTGTGATGTTGAAGCCGGTCTTGCCGTTCCAGTCCTTGATTTCAAGCGCGGTTGCGTAGTCTGTTACGGATGTGCCTACTACGGGAATCTTCTCCGTAGCGGAAGCGGCAGCCTGAAGCGCGGGTGTTGCGTTAGCCATGATAAGGTCAACGTTGGAAGCAACAAAGCCTGTGCAGATTGTCGTGCAGTTTGTGGACTCGCCCTGTGCGTTCTGAAGGTCAAACTTAACCTTGTCGCCCAGCTTCTCCGTCAGAGCAGCCTTGAAGCCCTCTGTTGCTGCGTCAAGCGCGGGGTGCTCTACCAGCTGGCAGATTCCTACATTGTAAACCTTGTTTGCGTCTGCAGCGCCGTTGCTTGCGCAGGCGGTTGCTGCAAACAGCATTGCGGCTGCTGCAACAGCAGAAGCAATTCTCTTTGATGTCTTCATAGTTATTTCTCCTCTTTTATCCTTGATTGCGCAGGTGTTTCAATTCTATAAAGTGTAAAAGCACCGAATGCGCAGTTAATCTATATGTGCAATTGCACACTCTGACATTATAACACATCTTTTCCGAAAACACAACCGTATAGAGCAATTTCTATCAGCTTTCAGAGATTTTTGTTAATTTTGCAATAAATCCCGAAGGTTTTTTCGTGCAGACTACAAATAAGTTCCAATTATTCCGCCGCAAGCGTATAAATATCCCAGCCGTTCCATTCCTCATACGGTCTGCTGCCCAGACCCGCACTGTAGCCTCTGTCCATAATGCACCAGCCCGCAGCGGTAAAGGTATTTTTGGGGAGGTTGTAATACACCGTGCCCTCAATATCCAAAACAAAGTGCAGATACGGATTTGCCGCATAGTAATACGGAAAATTCAGCGCATAGTATTCATAGCTGCCATTCTCTTTATCGCGCGAAGCGCCGAGTGTGCTGTTTACGATTAGCTCCTCATCTGCGGAATACAAAAAGTACCGCACGCACGAAAAGCCCTCGTTTGCGGTGATTTCGGACAACCCTGCTGCAAGCTTATCGTTCAGGGCGCGGCGGTCGGGGTAATTGTCGGGGAGATACAGCGCAAGCTCAAGATGAGGCTGTGTGTCTGCGAAATTCAGCAGGATGTCCTCAATGTTGTCCTTATTCAGCAGCGAATTATTGCTGCGCAGCACATTGGTTATCGTACCGTCCGGTATGCTGCCGTTGGAACAGCTGCGAAGCTCCGCAAACGTGATTTCAACCCCGCATTTCTCCGAAAAATGCTCCGCCAGCATATAACCGAAATCCGCATTCTGCCCGTCATCGCAGAATCCGCCCTCGCTGCGCTGAACGGAAATCTGCTTATCTCCGCGCATAAAAACCGCAAGGTCGGAATAAACCGTGGTTGAGCCGTTGCCCAAAATATCGCGCTGCGAGTCGGTATAGCCCTCGCGCGAATA
The DNA here is from genome assembly GCA_051882575.1 of Oscillospiraceae bacterium. Lineage (GTDB taxonomy): Bacteria > Bacillota > Clostridia > Oscillospirales > Ruminococcaceae > CAG-115. The sequence goes on along the minus strand of JBJESB010000120.1, from coordinate 440 downwards.
TACGCAGTCCGCCGCCTGCCAGCTTTCGCCGTACTTTTCCGAAAGGTACGCGGCGGCTTCTGCCGCTATATTCACCTTTTGAGGAAGCTGTAAAATCAACACTGCCGCAGCAATTACGGCAATCGCGCAAGCCGCGATAATAATTACACGTTTTTTCATGCACCGCTCCCCTTTTCAAAAATTTTGCTTCAATCAGCCGCAAAAAATTTTCGCCGTAATCTGCCCGCCAATTTTGCCGCAATTCGGCTTGGCAAGCGCGTTTGTAGCTGGTTTTATTATACTCCGCTAACGCTCGCTTGTCAACCCTCGAAAAATTTTTCGCCTTTTTTTTATTTTCCCCCTTGACAAATCCAAACCGGCGTGATATAATATATGCGTTGGACAGCTGGGTGTGGCGCAGATTGGTAGCGCGCTACCTTGGGGTGGTAGAGGCCGCAGGT
>JBJESB010000119.1:0-32997 GCA_051882575.1 Oscillospiraceae bacterium | reverse complement strand
CGCTTGCGTTTATTATACCATAACCGTAAGGTTATGGTATAATTGTCCGATACGCGCGGAGTTCGCCAAAGGCGAACGTATGTGCGAGGACATTTTGATGTATAATAAACGCTTGCGTTTATTATACCATAACCGAAAGGTTATGGTATAATTGTCCGATACGCACGGAGTTCGCCAAAGGCGAACGTATGTGCGAGGACATTTTGATGTATAATAAACGCTTGCGTTTATTATACCATAACCGCAAGGTTATGGTATAATTGTCCGATACGCGCGGAGTTCGCCAAAGGCGAACGTATGTGCGAGGACATTTTGATGTATAATAAACGCTTTGCGTTTATTATACATCAAATTTCCGCATTTGTACAGTGTTTTTTGTCAGTCTTACAGAATTGTAAGAAGCTGTTTCTCACAGCTCTGCGAGAAGCTGTTCCTTTGAGTGCAGACCGATAAGCACCTGTGCGGTGATTCCGTCTTTTACAATCACAAGCGTGGGTATGCTCTCAATCCTGAAAGCAGCGGCAAGCTCGGGCTGTTCGTCAACATTCACCTTACCGACCTTGATATCCGTGCGTTCCTCTGCAAGCGCGTCTACTATCGGCGACTGCATCATGCAGGGCGCACACCACGAAGCCCAGAAATCCAGCAGAATTGTTCCGCCGCATTCTACTACCTCGCTCTTGAAATTATCCTTTGTTATTGTTAATACAGCCATAATTTTCTCCTTATTCAATCTTTACTCTTATAATACAGCAGGCAGTGGCAGTAGCCCTCAAAATCGGGGTCTGCAATCTGCTTTCTGAACTCTTCGCACATACACTTGTTTTCGGGTGTTCTCTGAAGTCTGCACGGGCAGTAGCCGCCTGTGCGTTTGAGCCCCTCGCGTACGGATTTTACAATTTCCTTGTTTTCGTTTTCCTTTACAGCCATGCTGCGCCTCCGTAGAAAAAACGGCGGAGCGCAAAACTCCGCCGCAGCAGTTAATCTATCTCAACCGAGATTTTCTCATCCGCTCTGACAGCGCCTGCGCGCATAATTGTGCGGATTGCCTTTGCGATTCTGCCCTGCTTGCCTATTACGCGACCCATATCGTCGGGGGCAACATGAAGATGATACACGATTGTGCCGTCCTCATTGGGCTCATCTGCCGTAACCTGTACTGCGCTCTTGTCCTCAACCAGCGCGGATACTATGGTTATCAGAAGTTCTGTCATATATTATCCCTCCTGTGGGGTGATTTGCGGTTACGGGCTTATGCCCGCGCCAATGTCATCTCAATTACTTCTTGAGAAGTCTCTTGACTGTGTCTGTGGGCTGTGCGCCCTTCTTAATCCACTCGTCAGCCTTTGCTGTGTCGATATTTACAACAGCGGGCTCCTTTGTGGGGTCATAGTAACCGATTTCCTCGATGAAACGACCGTCTCTGGGGTAACGGGAATCAGCAACTACTACGCGGTAGAACGGAGCCTTCTTTGCGCCCATTCTTCTCAGTCTGATTTTTACTGCCATTTTAGTATTCTCCTTTCGTTCGATTTTATTATATCAAAGCGGATTTTCCCGCCGTGAATAATCAATTTCTATATCATCCTGCCCGAACAGCACAGCACTATTCCGCCCACGGTAAATACCAATCCAAGTATGATGTAGAATATCCTTGCGCCGGTTCTGCCGAACAAACTTTCAATCATGCGCGCTTTTCTTGCTTTGAAAAACCACTCGAAGTTCATAACACCGCATAGGATTATTCCGCCGCCTACCAGTATGATTATAATTAACATCAAGATTCTCATATTATGCTCCGGAATGAAATATTGCTGTTACCGAATAATGATTAGGGCTTACGGTGTATTATGCTTATCCGAATTACATCGGGAATCCGCCCATGCCGCCCATATTCATGGGGAATCTTGGCATACGGCGCTTTTTGCCGCCCTTGCCCGAAAGTCCCATTTGCTTCATCATTTTCTGCATCTGCTCAAACTGGCGAAGAAGCTGATTTACCTCCTCGACGCTTGTGCCGCTGCCTGCAGCAATTCTGCGCTTGCGCTTTGCGTCGATTATCGAGGGTTTTTCGCGCTCTTTTTTGGTCATTGAAGAAATAATCGCCTTTGTGCGCGGCATTTTTCTTTCGTCAATGTCTTCTTCCTTGACCTTTCCCGCAACGCCGGGAATCATATTTATCAGCGAATGAATGCTGCCCATTTTCTCAATCTGCTCAAACTGCGCGTACAGGTCGTTCAGGTCGAACTTGTTCTGCTGCATTTTCTGCATTGCCTTGGCGGCTTCCTTTTCGTCGATAGCCGTCTTTGCTTTGTCAATAAGCGTCAGCACGTCGCCCATGCCGAGTATTCGGCTTGCCATGCGGTCGGGGTGAAACGGCTCAAGGTCATCCAGCTTTTCGCCTATACCGTTGAACTTTACCGGCTTTCCCGTGATTGCAAGCACCGTGAGTGCCGCGCCGCCTCTTGTGTCGCCGTCAAGCTTGGTGAGAATAACGCCCGTGATATCCAGCGCGTTATTGAAGCTTTCCGCAACATTCACCGCATCCTGACCGGTCATGGAGTCAACCACCAGCAGAATCTCGTTGGGGTTTACCTCGGACTTGATGTTCTTCAGCTCATCCATGAGCGTCTCGTCAATATGCAGACGACCGGCGGTATCAAGAATTACCACATCAAAGCCGTTGTCCTTGGCGTGACGGATACTCTCTTTAGCTATCTTCACAGGGTCGCCCTGACCCATTTCAAAAACGTGCGCGCCCGCGTTCTGACCGACGATTTTCAGCTGTTCGATAGCAGCGGGACGGTAAACGTCACACGCAACCAGCAGCGGTCTGCGGTTTTGCGATATCAGATGCTTTGCAAGCTTTGCGCAGTGTGTTGTCTTACCTGCGCCCTGAAGTCCGCACATCATAATAACGCACGGCGGCTTCGAGGGGAACTCAATTCTTGCGGTTTCGCTGCCCATCAGCGCGATAAGCTCGCTGTGAACAATATCTATAACCTGCTGCGCGGGTGTGAGGCTTTCCATAACCTGTGCGCCCACCGCGCGCTCGCTTACCCTTGCCACAAAATCCTTTGCGACCTTATAGTTTACATCGGCGTCCAGCAGCGCCATGCGAACCTCGCGCATTGCATCCTTGATATCCTTTTCGTTAAGCTTGCCGTGACCCTTCAGCCGTCCGAAAACGCTGTTCAGTTTTCCCGAAAGTCCCTCAAAAGCCATGCCGCACCGCCTTTCCGTATATCATAAGCCGCTTTTTATCTCATCAATCAGCGCCTCAAGCCTCTCAAAGCGCTCGTCGTTTGCGTTGTATTCGCCGCGGAGCTGTGAAACAAGCTCCCGCGCCGTATCAAGCTGCGCGGAAAGAGCTTTCAGCCTTTGTGCGAATCCTAGCTTATCTTCAAGCTCATCCAGCCGCTGCTCGCCCTTTTTAATGGAATACAGTACGCTCTGCCTTGTGATACCGCCCATTTCGTCGGCAATCTCCGCAAGCGAAAGGTCTGCGTTGTAGCGCATATCAAGCGCTTCGCGCTGGCTCTTTGCCAAAAGCTCGCCGTAAATATCCAGCAGTATGACCTCATCAAAGCTGCGTCCCATTTTTACCACCTTTTCCGCTGTGATGTAAAATTACTTTACAGCAACGATATTATTATAACAGCATTATTCTGCTTTGTCAAGAGGTTTTATGCGATTTTTGCAAAATTTAAGCTCCCTTGTGAGTTTTTCACAAGGGAGCGCTGTTTATTGGTGATGGATTATATAAGAACCTCTGTTATCAATCGTTGTCCTGCGAGTCCTCTATCGTTTCCTGAAGCTCCTCGATAGCGTCTGTTATCTCCTCTACCGCGTCCGAAAGTCCCTCGACGATATCTTCTATTTTGTCGCCCAGTTCCTCAAGGATTGAATCGGAAACCGCTTCGGCAATATCATCGGGGTTGATATCCTCTGCGCTGTCTGCGGAGCTTATAGCGTCCTCTACCGCATTGAACACCTCGCCGCGGATTTGCTCGTCAACCATGCGGGAAAGGAAATCGTTTATCTCGCTGATTTTTCTTTCCAGTGAGGCTATGTATGCGGCTCTGTATTCCTTCGGTCTTTTGAATTCGGCAAACATTTCCTGCGGCTTTGCGGAGTCAGAGGCGGGACTGCCGTATTTCTTTTTCAGCTCGCGCGTGCTGTACCATGTGTTTGTAGGCCAGCCGTCGTTGAAAACAATATTGTGGCGCTGCGGTCTGTACTCCTCAAATTCGTCCGCCGTATCGGGCAGGTCAGCGTAATATTCCGCACCCTTTGCGCCTAGCACGGTCATGTATGCGCGCTGTGCGACAAATCTTAACTGTGTGTACTCGTTGTCGCCCGTTCTGAACGGAATCTCATAAAGCTCCCAGCCGTTCACCTTTTTTATGGGCTTTATGAAATTGCGGTTGAGATTGTAGGTAAATCTGCGCTCATAATCGGTTAATCCGACCCTGTAATCATCATGGAACACGATTTCAAAGCGGCAAACCTCGTTGTTATTATCGTTCTCGCCGCCGTTGAGCCAGAATGTAAAGGTGTGCAGCGTGTTCTTCGGTAAAGCAAAAGATTTGGATTTTATCTCCGTCCAGTTATAGCCCCAATCGCCTATCATAAACGCCTCGGCGAGCGTTCCGTCGGGCGCCTGCATAAAGCTGCGGTTTCCGATATTATTGTCGCAGTCGGGGTTAAAGCTCCAATCGCGGGCGTTGAAGAACAGTCTGTTTACTGCCTCGGACTGATTGATAATTGTTGTATTGTTATCCATCTTGGTTTCCTCCGTAATTTCAGTTACTTCGGACACAGTAAGACGAATATCAGAGCCGTTCACATACTGTGCCCGACCTTTTTTGACAAGCCCGACCGCCCTTTTGGGGTAGGTCAGACCGACCTGCTCGCCGTCTGCATTTAAAACGCGCACGGTGAGCCTTGGATTTTCGGTATTATCGTTTTTTGTCATGGGTGTCCTCCCCGTTCGTGAGCTGCCGATAATGCAGATTCTGACCCGCCGAGTAAAACTACCTACAAATATATGAGGTTCTTGCTCGGCGAAACTGCCAAAGGCGGCTCGTCTTGCTGTTTTTTGTTATGGGTGCCGTCCCCGAATAAATTATATCATAGATAACCTTATTATGTCAATAGCAAAAACAAGTCTTGCGCTTCGTTTGAAATAGATATTTTACGGAGTATTTTAGAAATCATATCAAAAACAGTCCTCTTGACTGTTCAGTCTGTCGAAAAATCTATTGTTTGTTTTTCGGGCATCTAGCCCGAAAAACAACTGGGGAAAAACTCTTGTTTTTCCCCAGACCCCTTTAGCGCTTTTTCTCATAATAAAGCGCTTCGCTTTAGTCGCGGGGGCGCCGGTCTGTCAGTCAACCCCTCCGGCAGTGGGAGACACCCCACACCCCATTGGTTCGTGCGGTTTCGCCGCAGGCGAAATTTTTGGCGAAGCCAAAAAAGGCGGGTTCACGCAAGCGTGAACTATACATAAGCGGCGCAGCCGCCACCTTAATCACCTTTTGTCCGACAAAAGGAAGCGAAAAGCGTTGACGCTTCGCGGGATTTTCAACAGATTGAGCGCAAACAATTTTTTCGCTTTGTCCTTATTTCCCGTAACTGCCGCAGATATCCTTCAGCACACATTCACCGCATTTGGGCGCTCTTGCGGTGCAGACCCCGCGCCCGTGATGCACCAATCTGTGGCACAGCGGCAAGCCCTGCTCGGGCGGGACACACTCGCGCAGCTGTTTTTCCACCTTTGCGGCATCAGTGGAATCGGCAAGCCCCAGCCTGTTTGTGAGCCGTATAACATGAGTATCGCAAACATAAGCGGGCTTTCCGTAAAGGTCGCCGACTATCAGATTTGCAGTTTTTCTGCCCACTCCGGGCAGCTTTGTAAGCTCCTCGATACTGTCGGGCACTACTCCGCCGTAAACATCGCGGAGCATCGCGCACATTGCCGAGATATTCTGAGCCTTTGTGCGAAACAGCCCGCAGGTTTTTATACTGTCCTCTATATCGCGTATATCCGCGTCTGCGAAGGCTTCTATACTGTCAAACCGCTCAAAAAGCGCCGGTGTTACCATGTTAACGCGCTTGTCGGTGCATTGCGCGGAAAGCAGCGTTGCAATCAGCAGCTCATGCGGTTGTGAGTAAATCAGCGCGCATTTTGCCTCGGGGTATTCTTCGTTAAGCCGCGCGATTATTTCGGCGGCGAGCTTTTTTCTATTTTTCCTCATTCTCTGTTGTTTCCTCCGCGGGAGCAGCGCGCGTGGCGCGAATCTTCACAATACATCTGTCCTCGATTTGCAGCGCAACCAGCTTGATTCCCTCATACACAACGCTGGGCGGCACAATCTCGTCGCCTTCGGGGATATAGCCCAGCTTGTCCGTCATAAATCCGGCAATGGTTTCGTATTCGTGTTCCTCGGGGAGCTTTACGCCAAACAGTTCAAGTGCCTCCTCGGGGTCGGCTTCGCCGTCTATATCATACTGTCCGTCGCCAATACGGACTATCTGCTGTTTTTCGTCGTCGTATTCATCCTGAATATTGCCCATTACTGCTTCAATTATATCCTCCAGCGTAACAATACCCGCAGTGCCGCCGTATTCATCCACCACCACAGCCATGCCCGATTTAAGTTCGGTAAGCGAGCGGAATGTATCGGTGCAGGAGCAAGCCTCGGGAATAAAAATCACATCTCTGATAAAATCGCGCACATTAAAATCCGAGGTATTTTCCGAGCCGACAAGGCAGAGCAAATCCTTTACGATTATAATACCGATTATTTTATCAATGCTGCCCTCGTACACGGGAATACGCGAAAAGCCCTTGTCCAGCGCAAGGTAAATAAGGTCATCCAGCGAAACCGAAACATCCACGCCCGAAATCGCCGTGCGGTGCGTCATAACATCTGCGGCAGACAGGTCGTTGAATTCAAAGATGTTGTTTATCATCTGCGCCGAGGTTTCCTCAATAACGCTGTCGTCACCGTCGCCGTCGGGCGTTTTTGCAAGCGCCTCTACCATTGAAAGCACCTCGTCCTCGGTGACTACCATGTAATTTACGCCAAGCGCCCGTCTTAACAGCCTGCTGATGCCCTTGTTAAGCGCTACCAGCCAGCCCAGCATAAATCTTCGCGCCTTGTGCTTTTCTGTACTTTTAGGGGTACTGTCCGTTTCCATTTGTTCCTCCGTTTCGGTTAATCAATTCCAAACAGCCGCTTGCCGTTAGCAGTGCATATTTCAATCATTTCCTCGGCTGAAACGCCCTTGATTTCCGCCATTTTTTCGGCGGTGAATTTAATCATTGCGCTGTTGCTTTTTTCTCCGCGGTGCGGCACGGGTGCCATATAGGGGCAGTCGGTTTCAAGCAGCAGCCTGTCTATTGGCACGGCTTCACACGCCGCCCAAGCCTTTTTGGAATTCTTGAAAGTAAGTACGCCCGTAAAGCCTACATACATTCCCAGCTTTACCACCTCGCGGGCGGTTTCGGCGCTGCCCGAAAAGCAGTGCATTACGCCGCGCGGCTTATACCTTTTCAGAATATTCATCGTATCCTCGCAGGCGTCGCGGCTGTGAATCACAACGGGCTTGCTGAGCTTCTCGGCAAGCTCCAGCTGCTTTATAAAAACCTCCTGCTGAAGCTCGCTGTCGCAGCCCTCGTAGTGGTAATCAAGACCAATCTCACCGAGCGCAGCCGCTTTTGGCTCGCCCAGCATGGATTCAATCTGCGAAATCCAATCGGGCTGCAATCCGCCGACAGCTTCGGGGTGGATTCCCACGGCGGCGTGAATAAAGCTGTACCGCTGCGCAAGGTCGAGCTGCTCGCGGCTTTCCCTTACCGAGCAGCCTATCGCCAGAATATGCTCAACGCCGTTTGCGGGCATGGAATTAAGCAAGTCGTCCAGCTCGTCGCCGAAATCTCTTTTAAGATAGTGCGCGTGTGTATCAAAAATTGGCATGGTATCTTCCTTTATGCAAAATTCGGGCGGAAAACGCTCTCCGCCCGATGTTTTTATCTTTGTGCGCTGAAAAGCCTGTTGTTAATCAGCGCGCGGGTTTCGTAGCTTTCAAGCGGCAGCCTGCCGCGGCCTCCGAAAAGCGCCTCGGTTTCTTTAAACGCGTTGGAGAACGAGCGCTCAATAAGATTCATTTTGTCGCCGTCTACCGATACGCAGTCAAAGAACATACACAGCCTGTCGGCGGTTGCCTCGGGCTGCCAGTATTCGGGGCTGCTTTCGTCGTCGGCGGTGCTGCCATACAGCTTGCGCAGCTGCGTCAGCAGTTCTTCGGCGTACAGCTTTGCACCTACGCTGGGCACACTGCCCGAAAGCACCTCGCCCTGCTTTACCAGCATTGCACGGATTATGTGCTGAATGCCCTCGGTCATAAGCTCGATTTTTGTACGCCCCTCGCCGTTTTTAACGTTGCCCACCATATCCTCGGAGTTCTCGCGCTGGGTCAGATTGTTGTCGGAGTTTTGCTTCTGCGCGGAGTTTCTGGTGTAGGCGGGAGTGTACGCCATCTGCGATTTTATAAAGCTGTCGGTATGCTCCGACGCCATAGAGGAGGTCTTTGTTTCGGTGCGCTGTTCGGCTGATTTTGTAAGCGTGGTCTGATTTACCGCGCCGATATTCGCCATTCTTGATATATCCATGAAAAAACCTCCTTACCTGATATTATGCGTAAATTATCGGATTGTGCTGCCGTTGGGCGTGTCGGGGTCAAGGAACAGCACTCTCACGTCGTTTTCGCCTGCGTCACACGCGAGAATCATGCCTTGGCTTTCTTCGCCGCAGAGCTTTGCGGGGGCAAGGTTTGCAACAAACACAATCTTCTTGCCTACAAGCTGCTCGGGCTCATACCACTGGGCGATTCCCGATACAATCTGTCTGCCGTCGCGTCCGTCGTCTACCTGCATTTTCAGCAGCTTCTTGGATTTCTTCACCTTTTCGCAGGCTGTAATCTCGCCGCTGCGGAGCTTTACCTCGGCAAATTGGTCGATAGTGATTACATTAGCCTTGTCGAGGTCCTCATCCTCTTTGTAAGCCTTTGCCGGGGTGATAAGCGCGTTAAGCTCCTCAATTTCCTTGTCAACGTCGATTCTCGGGAAGATAATCTCGCCCTTCTTAACGGTGACATCAGCGGGAAGTACGCCGAATTTACCGGCGTTATCGTAGGTGACATCCTCTGCCCCTGCACCAATCTGCTCCCACACAACGGGCATTGTTGTGGGCATGAAGTTTGAAAGCAGCGCGGAAACGATTCTGATAGTTTCCAGCAGGTTATACAGAACGGTTGCCAGTCTGCCGCGCTTGGTTTCGTCCTTGCCGAGAACCCACGGAGTGGTTTCGTCGATATATTTGTTGGCTCTGGAAACTACCTTGAAAATCTCGGCAAGCGCGTTGTTGAGCTGCGTCTTGTCGATAAACTCGTCGGTTTTGCCGCGCAGCGCGGTTGCCTGTGCGATAAGGTCGTCGTCAAACTCGCCCGCTTCGCGCTCGGTGGGCAGTGTGCCGCCGAAATATTTATCAGCCATTGCGACGGTTCTTGAAACAAGATTGCCCAGATCGTTTGCGAGGTCGGAATTTATGCGGTTTATCATAATCTCGTTGGAGAACGCGCTGTCTGCGCCCAGAGCCATTTCGCGCAGAATATGGTATCTGATTGCGTCCGCGCCGTAACGCTCGGAGAGCATGAACGGGTCAACAACATTGCCTCTGGATTTGGACATCTTCTCGCTCTCGCCTTTTTTGTTGAGGAAGGTAATCCAGCCGTGAACCGCAAGGTGCTTTGGCAGCGGCAAATCAAGCGCCATAAGCATTGCGGGCCAGATTATCGCATGGAAGCGCATGATGTCCTTTGCGACCATGTGAACATCAGCAGGCCAGAACTTGTCGAAATCGTCGTACCTGCCGTTTTGGTAGCCCAGCGCCGTGATATAGTTGGAAAGCGCGTCAATCCACACATAAACGACGTGCTTTTCGTCAAACGTAACGGGAACTCCCCATGTGAACGAGGTTCTCGAAACGCACAAATCCTCAAGTCCGGGCTTAATGAAATTGTTTACAAGCTCGGTTGCGCGGGTGTTGGGCTGAAGGTAGTCGGTTTCGGTGAGCAGCTTTTCTATTCTGTCGGCAAACGGCGACATTTTGAAGAAGTACGCCTCTTCCTTTGCCTCGGTAACGGGGCGGTGGCAGTCGGGGCAGCAGCCGTTTTCGTCAAGCTGGCTTTCTGTCCAGAAGCTCTCACAGGGAGTGCAGTACTTGCCCTTGTACTCGCCCTTGTAGATGTAGCCCTTGTCGTACAGCGCCTTGAATATCTTCTGAACTGCCTCCACATGGTAATCGTCGGTGGTTCTGATGTAGCGGTCATAGCTGATATTCATGCAGCTCCACAGCTTCTTGAAAATCTCTACAATCTCATCAACATACTGCTTGGGCGTGATTCCCTTTTCGGCTGCTTTCTGCTCTATTTTCTGCCCGTGCTCGTCTGTTCCCGTGAGGAACATTACATCATAGCCCTGCATTCTCTTGTATCTCGCAATGGAGTCGCAGGCGACCGTTGTATAGCAGTGACCTATATGCGGATTTCCCGACGGGTAGTAAATCGGGGTGGTGATGTAAAATTTACCCTTTGAACATTCGTTACACATTGTATAATCATCCTCTTTTTCTACAAATCGGCATATTTTCTGCAGCATAATACCGCGCCGATTTAATAACTTTGCTATTTTATTATATTACTTTTTAATATATTTTTCAAGCGCAACAAAAAAAATCAGTAAAGTTTTACATATTACATAAAAAACACTTGATTTTTTCAAAGTTTTTTAGTACAATATAGATTAGAAGTATTTTTTACGGGAGAATTATGCTTTTTAATAAGCTGCTTTCGTCAAATTGTACATAAGCGCTGCGGCGCACGGGATAAATAAAAAGTGAGAAAGAGGTAAATGAAATGTCAAACAGACTGTTTCAGGGGATTGTTCATCAGATGAAGGACGCAGTCAACAGAGTTATCGGCGTTATCGACGAGAACGGTACGGTTATTGCGTGCAGCGATTTGCAGAGAGTCGGCGGGGGAAACAACGATTTCTTCTCTGTTGAACTGGGAGATTCCAGAGAGGTGTTCATCCGCGACGGCTACACCTACAAGCCGTTCGGCGCGCACGTTAAGCCCGAGTACGCTGTTTTTGTGGAGGGTGCAGACGACGCTGCCGCAAAGTATGCGGGTATAATTTCGATATCTCTTTCGGGTATCAAGCAGTACTACGACGAAAAGTATGACAGAAACAACTTTGTCAAGAACATAATCCTTGACAATGTACTCCCGGGCGATATCAGCTTAAAGGCGCGCGAGCTGCATTTCAACGCGGATATCAGCAGAGTAGTATTCCTGATAAGCGTTACGCAGTCCAATGATGTTTCGGCTTACGACGTTATTCAGAATCTGTTCCCCGACAAGAACAAGGACTTTGTGTTCAACATAACCGAGAACGATATCGTGCTTGTAAAAGAGGTTAAGAACAACATTGATGTGCGCGACCTTGAAAAGCTGGCTCGTTCTATTTCCGATACGCTTTCAAGCGAGTTCTTCACAAAGGTTAACGTTGGCATAGGTACTCCCGTTGTCGGAGTAAAGGACCTTGCGCGTTCATTCAAGGAAGCGCAGACTGCGCTTGAGGTAGGTAAGGTGTTCGATACCGACAAGAATATTGTAAGCTACGACAATCTGGGTATCGCAAGACTGATTTACCACCTGCCCACAACGCTTTGCGAGACTTTCCTTAAGGAGGTGTTCAAGAAGGGCTCAATCGAGTCGCTTGACCACGAAACTCTGTTTACAATCCAGAAGTTCTTTGAGAACAACCTGAATGTTTCGGAGACCTCCAGAAAGCTGTTCGTACACCGCAACACGCTGGTGTACCGTCTTGATAAAATCAAGAAGCTGACGGGACTTGACCTGCGCGAGTTTGACCATGCGATAATATTCAAGATTGCGCTGATGGTTAAGAAGTACCTTGCGGCAGACCCTGTAAAGTTCTGATAAGCGACATTTTTTGACTGCACGGCTGCCCCGTCTTACCGGCGGGACAGCCTTTGAATGTATTTTACCGCTGCGCGGTATGGGGATATCCGCGCGGAAAACCGAACAATATAAGAGATAACGGGAGAATAGTATGGTAGAACTGAAAAATGTGAATGTGCGGTACAGCAGCGGAGTTGACGCACTGCACGACGTTAATCTGCGGATAGGCGACGGAGAGTTCGTGTTTATAGTGGGCGAAAGCGGCGCAGGTAAATCTACGCTGATAAAGCTGCTGCTGCGCGAAATTTCGCCGACCTCCGGCAGAGTTTTTGTAAACGGCTACAACCTTGAAAAGCTGAAGGGCAACAAAATTGCGCGGTTCCGCCGCTCGATAGGCGTTGTGTTTCAGGATTTCAGACTGATACAGGATATGACGGCGTATGAGAATGTTGCGTTTGTAATGCGCGTTGCGGACGCTTCGACGAGGGAAATCAAAAAGCGCGTGCCGTATGTACTTAACGAGGTAGACCTTGCAACCAAGGCGCGCAGCAAGCCCAAGGAGCTTTCGGGCGGCGAGCAGCAGCGCGTGGCAATCGCGAGGGCGCTTGCCAACGACCCCAAGCTGATTATCGCCGACGAGCCGACGGGAAATATCGACCCGAAGATGTCCTACGAAATAATCGAGCTGCTCAAGCAGATTAACCGAAGCGGCACAACCGTAATCATGGTAACGCATGAGCATGACCTTGTGAGATATTTCGGCGGAAGAATCATCAACCTCGAAAACGGCAGCATAACATTTGATGAGAACATCGGAGGCGCTGATGAAGTCGAATAATGTAACATATCTGATTAAACGAGGCATTTCCTCGGTATGGAAGAATTTTGTGATGTCGTTTGCCTGCTTTTGTGTGCTGGCTGTAAGTCTGGTGCTGGTAAGCTGCACGGTGCTGATGATGATGAATGTCAGCATTGTAATGGGCAATATCGAGGATACAAACGAGATAACGATATATCTTGACGATGACGTAACACAAGCGCAGATTGACCATATCGGGGATGTGCTTAACAGCAACAAGAATCTTACCGATATCCGCTACTATTCCAAGGAGCAGGCGCTTGAGGATTTCCGCGAGGATATGGGCGAATATGCGGAGCTGCTTGACCTGCTTGAGGACAATCCCATGCCGGAAACCTATCGCGCAAGAGTTGCGGAGCTTTCAAAGATACGCAGCGTGGTTAATGCGATAGAGAGCATTGACGGCGTTGAACAGGCAAAAGCGCCGTATGAGTTTGCGGGTGTTCTTGTAAATATTCGCAATACTTTTACAATAATACTGCTGTGCCTGCTTGCCGCAATGATAACGGTAAGCATCATTATAGTGATAAATTCAATTAAATCGAGTGTGTTTACCAGACGCAACGAAATCAGCATAATGAAATATGTGGGCGCTACGAATGCGTTTATAAAGTGGCCGTTCTTTGTTGAGGGCACGTTTATCGGCATACTGTCGGGCGCTGCGGCGTGGGGCGCAACATGGCTGATATGTGATTCGATTTACTCGCTGTTTACGGCAGACGTTGCACTGTGGACAATGTTCGGCTTTTACGGCATGATACCGTTTGGCGACATTATGTGGTTTGTGCTTGCGGCGGATTGTGCTGCGGGCGCTTTGCTGGGCGCGCTCGGTTCGGTAATCAGCACGAACAAGTATCTGCGCGTGTAATCGCCGCTTGAAAGGAAAACATTTTGAATAAGAAGATTTCACTGGGCGTTGCGATAAGCCTTGTGGCTATCGGCTGCGCTATTACGTTCGTTCTTACATGGGCGGTTTCGCTTAATATCTATAACTCCAAGATAGGCAGCTCCGAAAAATATGAGGGCGTTTATGCCAAGCTGCGCGAGATAGATACCGCGGTGAGAACTCATTATATCGGCAATATAAACGACGATACTCTTGAGGACAGCGTGCTGAAGGGCTATGTCAGCGGTATTGGCGATAAGTACGCAGAGTATCTGCCGGCAAATTCGTTTTATGAGTTTCAGCAGACAACAGAGGGCGTTGTACAGGGCGCGGGAATAGAGGTTGCGGCTGACGGCAGCGGATATCTGGTGGTATCGAGCGTATACAAGGGCTCGTCTGCTGAAATTAACGGCGTGCAGGCAGGTGATGTAATCACCGAGATAAACGGCAAAAGCCTGCTTAATTATTCCGAAGCCGACGCTATGGCGCAGCTTTCGGGTGAGATTGGAACCAAGCTTGCGCTTAAGATTCTGCGAAACGGCGAGGAACTCGGCGTAAACCTTGTGCGCCAGCAGCTGGAAATCGAGTCTGTAACGGGCAGGGTAATAAACGAGCGAATCGGCTATATTTCGGTTACGTCATTTAACGCAAAGACTGCCGAGCAATTTTCGGGCGTTCTTGACGAATTGATTGAAGCGGGAGTAAACGCGCTTGTGATTGATGTGAGAAACAATCTCGGCGGCTCGGTTGCTGCGCTTAAGCCTATGCTGAATCACTTTATCACAACGGCGATTATTGCAACTGCGGAGTATTCCGACGGCAGCCAAAAAACGCTGATTGAAACCGACGGCAGCGAGGTAATCTCATTGCCTATGGCGGTGCTTGTAGACGGCAATACCGCCTCTGCCTCGGAGCTGTTTGCGTGTGCGCTGCGCGATAACTGCGGCGCTGTGCTGGTAGGCGAGCAGACGCGCGGAAAAGCGGTTATGCAGTCCGTGTATGAGCTGACCGACGGCAGCGCGGTAAGAATAACCACCGCGAAGATTTACACGCCGAAATCGGGCTGCTATGACGGAGAGGGTCTTAAGCCCGACTATATAACGGAGCTTGCAGCGGGCGTAAGCTTTGATATGCTTACCGACGATACCGACGCGCAGCTTCAAAAGGCACTGGAGGTACTTGCCTCCGTGCTTCCCACAGAGTAAATCACGCGCTTATGCGCAGGAATATATACCTATTTTAAGGAGGACTTTTTGAATATGAATAAGTCTGTAACAACACTGACAAGAACGGGCTATAAGGCGCTTGAGGATGAGCTGAATTACCTTATCACAGTCCGCAGGGTAGAGGTTACCGAGCAGCTGAAGGAAGCGCGTTCACACGGCGACCTTTCCGAGAACAGCGAGTACGACGCAGCCAAGGACGCACAGGCGCAGATGGAGGCGCGTATTGCGGAAATTCAGGCGGTGCTGAAAAACGCGCAGGTAATCGAGGATGACGAGATTTCCACCGACAAGGTTGGTATCGGTACGATTGTAAAAATTCTTGACAAGGAAATGAACGAGGAGCTGGAGTTCAGCATTGTGGGCACAAACGAGGCTGATATTTCTTCGGGCAAGCTTTCGGATGAGTCTCCTATCGGCGCAGGTCTGGTGGGACACAAGATTGGCGAAACCATTGAGGTTGAAACTCCCTCGGGTGTGCTTGCGTTTGAGATTCTTGACATAAGAAAGAAGGAGGAAGCATAATGGCAGACGAGGAGCTTGAAAGCAAGGAGCTTACCGCCGAGGAGCTTGACGAGCAGCACAGAGTAAGACTTGAAAAGCTTGCCGCGCTCAAGGAGGCGGGCAAGGACCCTTATACCATTACCAGCTATGATGTTACAATCCTCAACAGCGAGATAAGAGAGCGCTTTGAGGAGCTTGAAAATACCGATGTTGCAATCGCGGGCAGAATGATGACTCGCCGTATCATGGGCAAGGCGACCTTTATTGATGTGCGCGACGGCAGCGACAGAATGCAGGTATATGTTCGCCGCGACGATATTGGCGACGAGGCATACGCTGATTTCAAGAAGTGGGATTTGGGCGATATCGTTGGCGTAAAGGGCAAGGTATTCCGCACAAAGATGGGCGAGATTTCCATACACGCACAGGAGATTACGCTGCTTTCCAAGTCGCTGCTGCCCCTGCCCGAAAAGTGGCACGGACTCAAGGACAAGGAGGAGCGTTACAGGAAGCGTTATCTTGACCTTATCGCAAATCCCGAGAACAAGGATACCTTTGTAAAGCGCTCGCTGATTCTGCGAGAGATTCGCGCGTTTCTTGATTCGCACGGCTATCTTGAGGTTGACACGCCCGTGCTGCATACGCTGGAAATCGGCGCGGCTGCGCGCCCATTCAAGACGCACCACAATGCGCTTGACATTGATATGTACATGAGAATAGAAACCGAGCTTTACCTCAAGCGTCTTATCGTGGGCGGCTTTGATAAGGTATATGAGGTCGGCAGAATATTCCGCAATGAGGGCATGGACGCAACCCACAACCCCGAGTTTACCTCTATTGAGATGTATCAGGCGTACACGGATTATTTCGGCATGATGGACTTAATCGAGGAGCTGTACAGAACGGTTACGCTGAAGGTATGCGGCACGGATACCGTACCCTATATGGGCAAGGAAATCGCTGTGGGCAAGCCTTGGGAGCGCATGACCATGATTGACGCCGTAAAGAAGTACGCGGGTGTTGATTATTACGAATGGGCTGATGACGCCGCAGCGCGCGAGTGTGCAAAGGCTCATCATGTGGATGACGAGCTTGACGAAAATTCCACAAAGGGTCATGTTCTGATTGCATTCTTTGAGGCGTTTGTTGAGGACAAGCTGATTCAGCCGACGATTATCTACGATTACCCTGTTGAAAATTCGCCGCTTGCAAAGCGCAAGCCGGATTTCCCCGCATTTACAGAGCGTTTCGAGTACTTTATAAACGGCACCGAGTTTGGCAATGCATTCTCCGAGCTTAACGACCCTATCGACCAGAGAGAGCGTTTTGTAAAGCAGGTTGCGGCAAAGCGCGCACAGGGCGGCAACGACGCGCAGGTTGACGAGGACTTTATCACTGCGCTTGAATACGGTCTGCCTCCCACGGGCGGTCTGGGCTTTGGCTTTGACAGACTGGTTATGCTGCTGACGGATTCCGCAAGCATCAGAGATGTTCTGCTGTTCCCGACGATGAGACCTATCGGCTGATACCTAAAGCCGCCCTGTATTTGGGCGGCTTTGTTGATATGTTTCACCGTTCTTCCACAAACAACAGACGGGATTAACACATTTGCAGATTATAATTACCTATTATGCGATATAAAAAGGAGTTATTATGACCAAAAAGGAACGAGAGCGTTTACAGGAAGAGGAACGCCTGCGTGAAAAGCGCGAGCTGTTGAAGCTTAAGCAGGGAATCATTGAGGAAAGCGAGCTGATTCCGCAGGAGACGCAGGCGGCTGTCAAGCCTACCGGAATGAAAGCCGTTGAGAATTTCTTCTATCATTACAAGTGGCAGCTTATTGTCGGCGCATTTGCGCTGTTTGTTATAACATACCTTACCGTTCAGTGCGCCACACGCGAAAAACCGGATTTATATGTGCTTGCAATACAGACGAAGAATTCAAGCGGCATATACATGAAGCAGCTTGAAATAGAAGAGGCGCTTGAACGCTACTGCCCCGACTTTGACGGCAACGGCTATGTTCATGTGGGAGTAAACTGCATCAATCTCTCTACCGAGGCGGGCGTGAACGAGTTTACCGATTCGCAGCAGCTTAAATTCAGCAGCGAAATTCTTACGGGCGACAGCCAGTTTATGGTGTGTGACGACGGCATTATTGCGGTGATTAACGAATTTGCCAACGAGGAAGTACAATTCTTCCGCGATTTTTCCGAGGAATATCCCGACGCCGTGTTCAATAAGGGCGACGGCTTGCAGTATAACACCACACCGCTTATGGAGGCTACCCGCTGGGCAAGCTGTCCCGATTCCGTGGGCGTATATGTTCGTGATATCTACGCAAATATGACCGGCAACGGCGACGACGCAAAGGAACAGCGCCGCCGCGCACTGGAGGTCTTTGACAATATCGTAAACGACAGGGTAATAAATCCCGATAAGGGCGTGTTTGACTAATCCGCAGTGATTGGCGCAGACGGAGAGGCAATCGGCGAGGCTTCAACGGGGCTGCCGTCGGAGCTGTGTATGTTCCCGATTGAGATATCGACGGGAAATTCGGCGGGGACTTTTCGGCGATTGGACTTGGCTCTCACAGGAATTTCTTAAGGCGGTCGCAGAATTGTTCCTCGCGTTTAAGCAGCTGCTGTGCGTCGCGGCGGATTTCTTCCTCCGCCTTGGAGGAACGGTTGAGAGCGTGCTGCATATCAATTATTCCCATGGTGGTTCCGCGAATCATCATGGAAGCAATGTTGCTTGCAGAGCGGTCGTTTGCGGTTTTGCAGTATATTCCCATTTTAGCCATCAGCTTGGTGTACTCGGGGTATTCGGCAGGGCGCGCGCCGCGCTTTTCAAGCTCTTGCGCGGCGTGAACGGATACATTGCGGTATCGGGCGCGCTCGGCGGCTATTTCGTCGTGCAGACGGGTGTTTTTGCAGATTTTTAATACATCCTCGCAGGAGTGAAACGCCATTTCGGCGTTTCTGTGAACGCTTCGCAGTATTTCGGCGCTTTGGCGGCTGTTAAAATCACTCATATATTTATCCTCACTGATATTCGATATTGATTATTCGGGCTTATGTCCCGCAGGGTAAACGCTGAATCCCGTTCGGTAATGCGGTTTCGCACGGCGGAATCGGTGTGCTTTGCCGTACTCGGTGTTTCCCCTGAGTATATTCTGTCACATTTTGCGGAAATAATACTCCATGCTTGGCATGAACTGAAAGGAAAGATACAATGCAGAGAAAATCATTCGCAATACTGCTGCTGTCGGCGCTGGGATATATTGTGCTGGGCAATGTGATGTGCCTTATTATGACTATGGCGATTTCGATGTTCGGGCTGAACTGGTTTACAAAAATACTGGCGATAGTATGCTGCACGGCAGTGTTTTTCATGCTGGTTTTCACAGCAGCGTGGAAAGACGGCGTACGCGAACGTTCGCTGGTAAAGCTTGGCAGGGTTGAGCGCGAGCTTAAGCATCGCTGGGTGCTAATCGGCGCGATTGCAGGCTTGATTGCGGCTGTGCCGACGATAGTACTGCTGCTTAACAAGCTGTTCTTCCCGCAGGAGGACACTCTTCTCATCTACAAATTCATCAGCGGCAGCGCATACCCATACGTTCTGGCGTTTGTTGAGCCGGTAATCACAGAAAGCATGGCGTGGGAGGAAACTACGCTTAATCAGATAGACAATATGTCGCCGCTGTTTCCTGCGCTTATGCTGATTTACTACGCGCTTATTCCCGTTGTAAGTCAGTTGGGGTACAGAATGGGCTTTAACGACACACTCAATTCCGACAAGATAATGTACAAATGATTTTTCCCCTTGTGCCGCGCGGTATGAGGGGAATTTTGCGGATTTGGGCAGGTAAAAGGAAAAAAATAAATCGGAATATATATGAATTGCGGGTTTTCACGGTTGACAAACCGCGGCGGGTATTGTATAATATAGAGTGAGTATTTGTTTCTCATAATGGATATCACAAAGAAAGGGTATATATAAAATGGGTTTTTTGTCATCAATTTTCGGCTCATATTCGCAGAAGGAATTAAAGCGCATTGAGCCTATCAAGCAGGCTGTACTGGACCTTGCGGACAAGTATTCGGCAATGAGCGAGGCAGAGCTTAAATCACAGACGCAGGTGCTTAAGGGCAGACTTGCAAATGGTGAAACTCTCGACGACATACTTCCCGATGCATTCGCAGTATGCCGCGAGGCTTCTACAAGAGTTATAGGCATCAGACACTACCCCGTGCAGATTATCGGCGGTATTGTGCTTCATCAGGGCAGAATTGCAGAGATGAGAACGGGTGAAGGTAAAACCTTCGTTGCGGCTCTGCCGGCATATCTTAACGCTCTTTCGGGCAAGGGTGTGCATATTGTTACGGTAAACGACTACCTTGCAAAGCGCGACAGCGAGCTTATGGGCAAGGTTCACCGCTACCTCGGTCTTTCGGTTGGACTTATCACGCACGAGCTGAATAACGACCAGCGCCGCGCCGCTTACAACTGCGATATTACCTACGCTACAAACAACGAGCTGGGCTTCGATTATCTGCGTGATAATATGTGCATTCACAAGTCCGAAAAGGTTCAGCGCGGACACAATTTTGCAATTGTCGATGAGGTTGACTCCATTCTGATTGATGAGGCGAGAACACCGCTTATCATCAGCGGACAGGGAGCAAAATCCACCGAAATGTACCAGAAGGCAGACGCATTCGCAAAGACTCTCACCGTTACAAAGGTTGTTGAGCTTGACGAGCGCGAGGAATACAACGAAACCATGGAAGGCGATGTTATCGTCGATGAAAAGGCAAAAACGGCGAACCTGCTTCCCAGCGGCGTCAGGAAAGCAGAGGCTCATTTCGGCGTTGAGAACCTTATGGACCCCGAGAATGTGGGTCTGCTTCACCACATAAACATTGCGGTACGCGCAAATACTATCATGCACCGCGATACGGACTATGTTGTAAAGGACGGCGAGGTTGTTATCGTTGACGAGTTCACCGGACGACTGATGTTCGGACGCCGCTACAACGACGGTCTGCATCAGGCTATCGAGGCTAAGGAGGGCGTAGAGGTAAACCGCGAGAGCAAAACGCTTGCTTCTATCACATTCCAGAACTTCTTCAGACTTTACAGCAAGCTGTCGGGTATGACAGGTACGGCTATGACCGAGGAAGCGGAATTCCGCCAGATTTACAGCCTTGACGTTATTGAGATTCCCACCAACAAGCCCGTTATCCGTGTTGACAATCAGGACCAGGTTTACCGCACCGAGCGCGGCAAGTTCCAAGCTGTATGCGACCAGGTTGAGGAATGCCACAAGAAGGGTCAGCCGGTGCTTGTAGGTACTGTTACAATCGAAAAGTCCGAGCAGCTTTCAAAGCTGTTAAAGGCGCGCGGAATCAAGCACGAGGTGCTTAACGCGAAGAACCACGAGCGCGAGGCGGAGATAGTAGCGCAGGCAGGCAAGAAGGGCGCTGTTACTATCGCCACAAACATGGCGGGACGCGGTACCGATATCAAGCTGGGCGGTAATGCGGAGCATCTTGCAATTGCAGAGATGAGAAAGCTGGGCTATGATGACGCGCTGATTCAGGAGGCTACCGGATTTGCGGAGACCGACAACGAGGAAATTATTGCCGCGCGCGCAAAGTATCAGGAGCTTAACAAGAAATATGAGGAGAAGATTGCTCCCGAGGCTGACGAGGTACGCGCTGCGGGCGGTCTGTTCATTATCGGTACGGAGCGCCACGAGAGCCGCCGTATAGATAATCAGCTGCGCGGACGTTCCGGACGACAGGGCGACCCCGGCGAAAGCCGTTTCTATATCTCGCTTGAGGATGACCTTATGAGACTGTTCGGCGGCGAGCGTGTTCAGAAGGTTATGGAAACCATGAACATTGACGAGGACCAGCCTATTGAGGCTTCGTTCCTTTCCAAGACAATTGAGAACGCTCAGAAGAAGATTGAGGCGCGTAACTTCTACATCAGAAAGAACGTCCTTGATTATGATGATGTTATGTCGCAGCAGCGTATGACAATCTACACGCAGCGCACCAAGGTGCTTGACGGCGAGGATGTAAGCGCTAACATCAGAAATATGATGAACGAGAATATCGAGACGGTAGTAAATATGTACTGCAACGATACCGTAGCCGAGAACTGGAATCTTGACGGTCTGCGCGCGCATTACCTCAATCTGTTTCTTATGGATACCGATTTGCGCTATACCACAGAGGAGCTTAACAATCTGACCAAGCAGGATATTATCGACTTTATCAAGGAGCGCGGCAACATGATTTATGATGTGCGCGAGGCTGATATGGGCAGTGAAACCATGCGCGAGGTTGAGCGTGTTTGCCTGCTTAAGGTTGTTGACCGTCACTGGATGGACCATATCGACGCCATGGAGGAGCTTCGCCGCGGTATTGCGCTGCGCAGCTACGCCCAGCGTGACCCCGTTGTAGAGTACCGCTTTGAGGGCTTTGCAATGTTTGATGAGATGATAGCCGCAATACGCGAGGAAACCGTAAGACTTGTGCTTACCGTTCCCGTAAGAGTTGAAAAGCCTATTGAGCGCGAGCGTGTTATGAATCCCGACGCACCGAATGCAGGTTCGTCAACACCCTTTAAGGCAGGCAAAAAAATCGGCAGAAACGACCCCTGCCCCTGCGGCAGCGGCAAGAAGTACAAGAACTGCTGCGGCAAGAATGAGAATCAGCAGTAATCACACAAGGAGACAGCAATGAACAAGCAGGAATTTATTGATGAGCTTACGGGGCATATAATCCCGTTCTGGAACAATCTGCGCGATGATGAGTACGGCGGCTTTACAGGCTTTATGGACAGTGCTCTGAACATCGACAAAAAGGGCGAAAAGGGCGTAATCCTCCATTCGCGTATTCTGTGGTTCTATTCTAATGCGTATATGCTGCTTAAGGACCCGGCTTTGCTTGAAAATGCAGCTCACGCGTACAGATTTCTCACCGAAAAGTGTGTTGATAAAGAGTACGGCGGAGTGTACTGGTCAATGAACTACGACGGTACGGTTAAGGATGATTTTAAGCATACCTACTGTCAGGCGTTCTTTATCTATGCGCTTTCAAGCTACTACCGTGCAAGCGGCGACAAGAATGCGCTTAAGCTTGCGTATGAGGTTATGGAGCTGGTTGAGAAAAACTCCACTGACGACGTAGCATATCTTGAAACCATGGCGCGCGACTGGAAATCCGAGCTTGCAAACGACGAGCTTTCGGAAAACGGGCTGATGGCAGACAAGACCATGAATACCACTCTCCACATGATGGAGGCTTACACGGAGCTGTATCTTGCCGACCACAGCGAAAAGGTGCTGGAGCGGCTGAAGTTTCAGTTAAGGCTCACGAAGGACAAGATTTTTGACGAGGCGGGAAATAAGCTGCTGGTGTTCTTTGATAAGGGCATGAATGTTATCGGTGATATACACTCCTACGGTCACGATATTGAGGCAACATGGCTAATCGACCGCGCGTGTGACGCTGTTGGCGACGCGGCTCTTTCGGCTGAATTTGCCGGGATGAACAGCAGGATAGTCCGCAATATCGCAGATATCGCGTATGACAAGGCGAGCGGCTCTTTGCTCAACGAGCGTGACGGCGATAAAATCAACACATGGCGAATCTGGTGGGTGCAGGCTGAAACGGTTGTGGGCTTCCTCAATGCATATCAGAGAAAATACGGCGGCGAGGAATACCTCGAAATTGCACAGCGCGTGTGGGATTACATAAAGCGCGAGATAATCGACGACCGCAAGGGCGGCGAGTGGCATTCGCAGGTTGACGCAAACGGCGTTCCCGCTGATTTCAAGCCCATGGTTGACCCTTGGAAGTGTCCTTATCATAACGGAAGAATGTGCATGGAGGTAATCAGCAGGCTCTGATACCGCAGGTGACAGCATGAAAAGAATTTTTGCAGTGATTACGGTTTTGGCTATCTGCGCGGCTGTTACGGGCTGCAAGGGCGAAAATACCGCCGAGCAGATAAAGCTGCCTATCTATGGTGCCGAGGAAATATCGTTCGAGGTGGCACAGGCAGAGTATATGGATATTTCACAGACCGACAGCACTGCGGCGGTTATAGGGTATCCTTATGCGACATATCTCACATTTCCCGCGCAGGCGCAGGTTTTGTCTGCGGAGCTGACAAAGAACAGCAAGGTAAGCAAGGGTGATGTGCTGGTGGTGCTGGATTCCTCCGAGCTTGATTATGAGATTAACAACCAGCAGACAAAGGTGAATGCGGCGTATAATGCGTCGCTTTCGGGCGGAGCGGCGGCAGGCGTTCAGTATCAGATTGAAAAGAACACTCTTGATATGCTGCTTGAAAAAAAGGCTGCCTATACCATAACCGCGCCCTTTGACGGAATCATTACCGAGGCATATCGCCCGACGATAGGCTCAACGGTGAATGAAGGTGATGTCTGCTGCGCGATTTCCACACCCGAGGATATGAGAGTATACATTGAGGGCGGCGCGGCTGACGGCTTGCGTTACGGTCAGAAGATTCAGGTAAGGCTGGACAACGATATGTACGACGCGACAGTTGTATCCGCTCCGGATGTTATGCCCGCAACAGCCTCTAAAAAAGTCGCTCACCGTGCCATTCTTGACTTGGGCGAGGGTACGCTGACGGGTATCTATGAGAAAGACCCTATGGTTATAAACGCGGGCTGGGCGACGGCGTACATAACGCGCGAGCGCAGGAATGTTCTTGCAGTGCCTGCGCAGGCGGTAAAAACGCGCGGTTCTTCCAGTACGGTTACGCTGGTTGACGGCGACGAGCGATTCAAGCTGCCTGTTACAATAGGCGATACGCTTGGCGGCTACACAGAGATTCTGAACGGAATTTCGGCGGGCGATATTGTAATGGCAGAGGGCTCGGGCGAGTATTCGACCGCGAAGAATAAGGAATAATAAAACGGCGGAGCTTTTGCCCCGCTGTAAAATTTTTTGAAATAATTCGGTTGGGTGGCACGATTGATAGAATCGGAGGAATTATATGAAAGCAAAAACCGTACTCGGCTTGCTGTTTTTTGCAGCGGCGGTTGTTTTCTTTATCATAAAGGGCGTAGCGCCGCTTTTCGCGAAAACTAATCCCATATCCTTTGAGAGCGCGGTAAACGTGGATTCGGAAATGTATGTTGACGATACGGCGTATTACGGCTCGGACGAATATTACCGAATAACCCACCTGATAGCCGTTATTCCCGCGGGCTTCGACCACTATTTTCTTGTATCAAACGAGGAAAACACCGTCGTCATGGTGGTGCGGGCGGATGAAAGCTTCGCGGACAAATTCGACAGTTACGGCGAAAGCGCCGAGGGCGTGAGAATAAACGGCGTGCTGAAATCCATGGACAGCGACCTGCGCTATGAGGTAGGCGACCTGCGAAACGAGCTTTCGGGCACCGCGCAGGTCGGTGTGCGCTATATCGACACGCTGTCCGACAGGTACGGATTTTTCACGATTATATGCATTGTCGTATTTATCGCACTTGGCGGGTGGTTTCTGCTTCTGGTGAGAAACAACGTTGCCTCAAACTCGCCTATGGTTAAGGTTATGCTGGCGGTGCTTATTGCAAACTGCCTTTTCGGAGTACATATCATGGTTATGCTATAAAATATCCCCAATGCGGCAGATTTCGCATTGGGGATTGTTCTTATATTTACGCTTTTTTCTTCTCTGCTTTGAGCGTGTAGCTGTTTTTATTCGCGCCGATTATGCGCATAAGCCGCGAGCTGCGCTCAAACACCAGCCTGAACAGCGGGCAGCCGATAATTGTGCAGACAATCAGCTCGCCTGCGGCAACCGTGAGCATACTTAACCAAACCGGCTCGCCAAACGCAACGTAGAGCTCGATTGCGATAATAACGCCGTTGCTGATTACGGGAAGCAGCGACGCAAGCCATATATTCTTGAAGCTGAACATGGGAATCACCGCGATAGCAGTTGCAAGCGTTCCGAAAATCATATCCATCAGCGCCATAGGGCTGAAGATATTTGCAATAAAACAACCGAGAATCAGCGAAATGCTGTAATCTCTGCGGTAGAAGCACAGCAGAACAAGTATTTCGGAAAATCTGATTTGTATTCCGCCGTAGGAAAGACCGGGAAGCGCAAGTGTAAGCGCTGCGTACATCGCCGCAACAATCGCAAGTCGGGCGAGGTTTGCGGGCTTGAAAAATTCGTTTTTGGGCATAAAAAAACTCCTTGTTTTTTAACGGTGGTTAGCAAAGACAACACCGTATTAAATTTTAGTGCCGTTAAGCACATTATGACTATAACATATTTTTGTGCAAATTGCAATAGCTAAACGCACTGTTTTTATATTTTGCTACAAATTCAGCATTTTTCGGCAGATTTTAGCTTTGCTTCGCAATTTTTTTGTAGACTTTTCAGGGGAGGTATGGTAAAATTATAGCATAACAGCAATTCTATGAAGGAGTGTTTACCAATGAAGAAGCTACGCATGACCATAAACCCGCTTGACAAAAAGAGCCATATCAACCGTGAAATTTACAGCAACTTTTCGGAGCATCTGGGCAGATGTATCTATGACGGAATTTATGTAGGCGAGAACAGCGATATCCCCAATATTGAGGGCTTTCGCAAGGATGTTGTGGAGGCGTTCGGACAGATAAGGCTGCCTGTACTGCGCTGGCCGGGCGGCTGCTTTGCAGACGAATATCACTGGAAGGACGGCATAGGCGAGAAATCCACCCGCAAGAGAATGGTAAACACCCACTGGGGCGGCGTGGTTGAGGACAACAGCTTTGGCACGCATGAGTTTATGCGCTTTTGCGAGCTTGTGGGATGTGAGCCGTACATATCGGGAAATATAGGCAGCGGCACTGTCGAGGAGCTTTCGCAGTGGATAGAGTACATAACCTTTGACGGAATATCGCCTATGGCGGAGCTTCGCAAAAAGAACGGCAGAGAGCAGCCGTGGAAGCTGAAGTATCTAGGCGTTGGCAACGAGAGCTGGGGCTGCGGCGGCAACATGACACCCGAATTTTACGCTGATACCTACCGCAGATATCAGACCTACTGCCGCAATTACAGCGGAAACGAGCTGTATAAAATTGCCTGCGGTCCGAACTCTGCGGATTACAACTGGACAGAGGTTATGATGAAGCGCATTACGCCCGCGCTTATGAACGGGCTTTCGCTGCATTACTACACCGTTCCCACGGGCGATTGGTCGCATAAGGGCAGTGCGACAGAGTTTTCCGATGAGGAGTATTACGGCACGATAGAGCGCACCATGTTCATGGAAGAGCTGGTAACGCGCCACTCGCAGATAATGGACAGATACGACCCCGAGCGCAGGGTTGGGCTAATCGTTGACGAATGGGGAATCTGGACGGATGTTGAGCCGGGGACAAATCCCGGGTTCCTGTATCAGCAGAATACCATGCGTGACGCGGTTGTTGCGGCGATAAATCTGAACATCTTCAATAATCATTCCGAGCGTGTATATATGGCGAACATTGCGCAGGCGGTAAATGTATTGCAGGCGATTGTTCTCACCGAGGGCGAAAAGACAATTCTGACGCCCACATATCATGTGTTTGATTTGTACAAGCAGCATCAGGACGCAGAGCTTATTTACAGCCATATCGAGAACGATAAAATAGGAGAAATCCCATGTGTTACGCAGTCGGCTTCTGTGGGCGCGGATGGCAAAATCTTTGTTACATTCTCAAATTGCGCGCTGGATAAGGAGTTCGAGATTGAGCTGAATATCGCTTCCGCTGAAATCAAGGGTATTTCGGCGCGTGAGCTTTGCGGCGGTGCGCGTGATTACAACACCTTTGACTGCCCCGACGCCGTGCATATTACGGATAAGTCCGATATCCGCACTGAAAACGGCAGAGCATTCATCACACTTAAGCCGTGCAGTGTAACGGCGGTAACGCTGGATGTCTGATATTCCGAAAAAGCCTTGTACGCGCTGTCTGCTTGAGCAGGCGGGTGAAATCGACCTTGCAAGGGCGGTAAGCGAGCGCATTGCGCTGATTCCGAGCGAGAAAAAAGCTCCGTCGGAGTTATACGCGCGTCGGCTGGAGATATGCGGCGGGTGCGATTTTCTGATTAGCGGCACCTGTACAAAATGCGGCTGTTATGTGCAGCTTCGCGCGGCTAGAGCAGACAGTGCTTGTCCGCACGAGAAAAAATTCTGGTAAAGAAAATGGAGGATAGATTGTGAAAGCGGCAGTAATTCTGACAAAATGTTCAAACAAGCATGAGCTTTTCGGCGTTCGCGCCGAGGAGCGAGACCCCAATGAATGGTACGCCACATGGGCGTTTAAGGTAACAGAGCGCACTGCGCAGCGCGAGAAATGCGACGCTGCTGAAATCAGCGGCTCGTTCTATGTAACCAAGGATTACCCCACCTGCCCGTACTGCGGCGCAAAGGGCTTTTTCCAGTGTGCTGACTGCGGCAAGCTTTCCTGCTGGAATGGTGAATCCGAAACCGTCTGCGAGTGGTGCGGAAACAGCGCAGACACTGCGGCGGATGAGAAAATAGATAAGCTTGCGGGAGGCGGCTACTGATGCTGCGAATCGGCGACAGAATCCCAATGGAGCTGGGCGGCGAGGCGGTTATTCTGGCAGAGCTCGGCTCGGGCGGGCAGGGTACGGTTTACCGCGCGGAGTACAGGGGTACGCAGTACGCTCTGAAGCTGTACTTCCCGAATAGGGTGAAACAACCTGTGCTGTTCCGCGAGAATCTTGCGTCGCTTGCAGAAACAGGTACGCTTAACGAGGGCAACTCTCCGTTTGTAATGCCGCTTATGCTTACGCAGCAGAATGCGGATTATCTTGGCTTTATCATGCGGCTTGTTCCCGAGGACTACGCGCCGTTTTCGGATATACTAAACGCTAGGGTGAAGCTTTCGGGACTTTATGCGGTGGTGAATGCCGCAATAAAAATTACGCAGGCATTCCGCGAGCTGCACAACTGCGGCAGAAGCTATCAGGATATGAACGACGGCGGCTTTTTCATACGCCCGTCTGACGGTGATGTGCTGATTTGTGACTGCGACAATATTGCGCCGTACGGCGAAAATTTAGGTATTGCGGGCAAGCCGGGCTATATGGCGCCCGAAATCGTTCGCGGCGAAAAAGCGCCCGATAAGCTTACCGACCGATATTCTCTGGCGGTGGTGTTGTTCCGTCTGCTGCTGCGCGGCGACCCGCTGGAGGGCAGCAGGGTGCTGAAAAGCGTGTGCCTTACAGAAGAAGCCGAGCGCAGGCACTATGGTTTCGACCCGATGTTTGTTTACAATCCCGAGGATGATTCCAACCGACCCGTGCGCGGGGTTCATAACAATATAATCAAATTCTGGCGAATTATGCCTGACTATATCCGCGAGGCGTTTACGGTGTCGTTCACAAGGGGCTTGTTTGAGCCCGAAAAGCGTTTGCTGGAAAAGCAGTGGCTTGACCTGTTAATCAGGCTGCGCGGGGATATCTGCGGGTGTTCATGCGGGGCGCAGAGCTTTTTGCAGGCGTTTGAGCGCGACGAGGAGGGCAGGCTGGTATGTCGCTGCGGGATTCACAGTGAGCCGCCGCTTTCGCTGAACAGCGGCAAGAATCGGGTGATTCTGTTCGACGGTGCGAAGCTGTTCTCACAAGAGCTTGAGATTACCGCGCAGGTGGTTCGCAACAAGCTGAACCCCGCATTATGGGGCTTGAAAAATCTTTCCGATACCTCTTGGCAGTGTGTTCTGCCCAACGGTCAGAGCAAGGAGATTCCAAGCGGCGGCGCAGCTCCGCTGTTTGTGGGTACGCGCGTTACAATCGGCGGCGAGGAAATGTGTATTGAGGAAACAAAATAAGCAGATGAGGCGGATTCATTTGAACCCGCCTCATTATTATGATTACGATACAACCTTACTTTGCAGCAGAGAAATAAATTGTGTCAGCGCGATATCATACGCAGCTTCTGCCTTGCGCAGGTCGCGTATCCTGCCAATCTGAATGTTGCCGCTTTCAAACATACTCTCCAGACCGGCGTACACCTTGTCGCACTTATCTTTCTTTTCCGTAACCTCTCTGAATGCCTCATAGAGCTCCTCGTCAGCATCTATCTGCGTTGTGAACTCGTCGGCAATCATATCGTACAAAAAGTCGAGGGAGAACTTTGCGGCTTCAAGCTCTTCGGTATCCATATCGTTGTACATGGCTTCGGTTTTCTTTTTTGAAGCCTTCTCCAGCTTTTCGCCAAACTCCTCAATTTCCGCTTCGATTTTTGCCAGTTCAGTCTGCGCAGTAGACAAATCCTCAAGCGATACCTCGCCCCAGAGATAGCTGCTGTTGATGCGCTGTATCAGGCTGTTAAGCTCATCCTGAAGCTCCTCATCCATAACTTCGTTGTAGTTATTGGAATAAGAATAGCATTTATCATTGAGCCTGTCTGCCATCTCGTTTACGGTATTGATTGCGGATTCGGTTGCCTTGGGTGAAATCTCGTCAAGCAGCGAGTCTACGATTTCGTTTGCGCCCTCTTTAAGGTACTTTGCAAGCTTTGACCTTGAGTTTTCGCATTTTGCATTTATATCGTCGCGCAGCTCGTTGATTGAATCGGTAAGCTCCTTGATATCATCCTCGGAAAGCTCGCCGGAGGAGAATTTGTTTACGTCAAGCGCGCCGTTGGGCAGCGTTGCGGGAGCGTCGTTGGTGAGCGTTTCGGTCATTTTCAGCGCAATGCTGCCGTACTGCGGAACCTCCAGCATAAACGACTGAATCAGAGTGTTATCGGCTTCAAGCTTGGAATCTATAACTATCTTTGCCGATTGAAGCGCTGCCAGCGCAGCGGTGCTTGAATTGTACTCGTCGGAGGTATCAAGCGAAATTGCCTTTTTAGACGATATCTCGTAGTTTCCTGTAAGCGTCTGTGTTTTGCCGAATTTTTCAAGCTTGCAGTCCTTGTACTTAATGTCAAGAATAAATTCTTCGCCGTTTTCAACCTTTGCCTCGTCATACTCGTCAAAGGATATGGTTACAACGCCGTCTGCGGCGTTTTCGGCAGTGATAAGCACGGTAAACTCCTGCGTTTTATCATTGCGCACAAGCGCAAACAGCTCGGTGTTTTTGCCCTCGGTTTTATAGCCGAATTCCGAATAGTATTTTTCAGCGTTTTCTACGGCAAATTTCTTTGCGAGAATATTGTTCTGCTTGTCAACGCTTGTGGTTATGAGCATTACAGCGTCGTTGTTGCTTTGCATATCCTTAACCGAGTCCATAATTGAGCTCTTGTATTCATCAACGGTAATGCTGCCGCCGTTTGCGTTTATGTAATCTACTATTGTTTTCGAGAAATACTCATCCTCCGCGATAAGCGCAGCAGCCTGCTTTACCATTTCGGTTGCCTGCTCCGAGGTGATTTTAACCGTGATGTTCTTTACATCGTTTTCGGCGGTAACGGTTATTTCACCCTTTTCGTAGTAGGAAAGATACAGGTCGATAAGCTCGTTTTTCAGCCGCTCGATTTCCTTTTCGTCAATCTCGGGAAGTGCGGTCTGCTCATAGGAAATTGTGTCGTCGGCTTCAATGGTGTACTTGATTGCGGTGTCGGAGGTATTGGGGAAGATAATTCCAACCGTACCGTCGGAATATACCAAGCCCGAAATGCCGAATGAGAACGAAGCCGAGGCGTCATTGATTCCCCAATACATTGAAGCGCTGTCCTTTGCGGAAAGCACCGTGAACTGAAGCTCGGAGGAGTTTATAATATTGAGAATCTCGTTGAGCGAGTCGTTCTCTTCGCTTTCGCCCTCGGTTATAAGCGCGCGGAGTGTTTCGGTGATTTTTGCCTCAACACCGATTTTTACATCAGCGCCGCTGTATCCTGTAAGACTTAACAGCTGGCTGTTGAGCTGCTCGATAACAGATGCAATATTCACTTCTGTACCGGAACCTGATGAAATCTCGGATAAATCTCCGTCAATTGCTCCGTAGGTGATATTTTCTAAATCCTTGATGTTGGTTTCGGTTAAATTTGCTGAAGCTGCCGCTGCAACGACACTGCCTGCCGCCTTTGAAATTGCAGCGGTATCAGCGCTGTCTGTAAGCTGTTTTACGCTGCTCTGCTCAATCATACGGGCGTATGCGCTGTCGCCCATAATCATATTTGTGATATCCGCCTTGTTGACATTGTAAGCGATAGCTCCGCCGCCTACCACCACAGCTGCGGCTGCCGCGCCGATAACGGGGCCTACCCATTTCTTACTGCTCTTTTTGGGGAGAGCGGTCTGTTCCGGCGGCGAATAGGTCTGCTCGGGGGCGTATGGTCTTGCCTGCTCGGGTTGAGCGGTAACTTCGGAATCCGAGGGCTTTTCAAGGGATACACGGCTCGTGCCGAAAACTGCGTCGCTTGGCTTTGCGAACGCAATATCCGAGGGCTTGAGCTCTGAACCGTACGCCGCATTATACGCTCCGAAAACAGCGTCCGAGGGGGTTGCCTCCCGAACAGGCGCAGAAGCAGGCTGGGGTACAGGCTGCGGTATTGCGGAAACTGTTCCCATATCTCCCGAAACAGCAGGCATTGAATCTGCCGATACCGCCGGAATAGCCTGTGCAGAGGGCTTTGTGCCGTCTGCGGATGTTCCGCACACGGGGCAGAAAAGTGTACCCGGCTGAAGCATCAGTCCGCACTCTATACAGAAAATGTCCTTTTTGGATTCTGTCTGCATTGCGCCGCAGTGCGGGCAGAATTTAGATTCTTCGGGGATTGCTCCGCCGCATTTGTTGCAATTCATATAGTAATTCCTTTCTTCACGCCGCCGACCCATTCGGCGGTCAAATGGACAATACAATTATCCATTATCTATTGTATAGCATTGTTGTGATTCTGTCAACACCGCGCCCAGCCAAAACTGTGCGCAGTGTTTTGGAGATTTTGCATAAATTTGGCGGCGGAATTAACAAATCCATGATTTCTCGCAAACCCGTAGGGGCGAACAGCGTTCGCCCATTTTATATCAGACCCGAATTTTGCGCCGCCACACGACAAATATAGACCTACCGTACGGAGATAATCCTGCGTTTTCATAATGGGCGAACAATGTTCGCCCCTACAATAATGAATTTAATGAAAAAACTGCTCCCAACCAAGTGGGAGCAGCAAGTGATTATTTTGCGTAGTCTATTGCGCGGCTTTCGCGGATAAGGTTTACCTTTATCTGACCGGGATACTCCATCTCGTTCTCGATACGTTTTGCAATCTCGCGAGCAAGCACCTTCATGCTGTCGTCGTTTACAGACTCGGGCTTTATCATTATGCGCACTTCTCTGCCTGCCTGAATAGCGTAGCATTTTTCAACTCCGTCATACGACGAGCAGATTGCTTCCAGCTTTTCAAGACGCTTGATGTAGTTCTCGTAATTCTCGCTTCTTGCAGCGGGTCTTGCGGCGCTGAT
>JBJESB010000118.1:0-2415 GCA_051882575.1 Oscillospiraceae bacterium | reverse complement strand
ACCTCGGAGCCTGTACCTGCGGAGGTGGGGATTGCAACAAAGTAAGCCTTTTCGCCCATCTTGGGGAAGGTGTAGATTCTCTTGCGGATATCGCTGAAACGCATTGCCATATCCATGAAGTCTGCGTCGGGGTGCTCATACATTACCCACATAATCTTTGCAGCGTCCATTGCCGAGCCGCCGCCCAGAGCGATAATGCAGTCGGGAGCGAATGCTCTCATCTGCTCTGCGCCTGCCTTTGCGCAAGCGAGTGTGGGGTCGGGAGCAACATCAAAGAATGTTGTGTGCTGAATACCCATGCTGTCGAGCTTATCGGTAATAGGCTTTGTGTAGCCGTTGTTGTACAGGAAGCTGTCTGTTACGATGAATGCCTTTTTCTTGCCCATAACGGTCTTAAGCTCGTCAAGCGCAACAGGCAGGCAGCCCTTCTTTATATAAATCTTCTCGGGTGCTCTGAACCAAAGCATATTTTCTCTCCTCTCCGCTACGGTCTTGATATTAAGCAGGTGCTTTACGCCGACGTTCTCCGAAACGGAGTTGCCGCCCCATGAGCCGCAGCCCAGTGTAAGCGAGGGAGCGAGCTTGAAGTTGTAAAGGTCACCGATACCGCCGTGCGAGGAAGGTGTATTTACAAGGATTCGGCAGGTCTTCATTCTTGCTGCAAACTCGTTAATCTTTGCCTGCTCGGTTACGGTGTTGAGGTAGATAGAGGATGTGTGTCCGTATCCGCCGTCAGCAACCAGCTGTGCAGCCTTGTCGAATGCGTCGCTGATATTCTTTGCCTTGTACATTGCAAGTACGGGGGAGAGCTTCTCGTGTGCGAATTCTTCTGTAATATCAACCGACTCAACCTCGCCGATGAGGATTTTTGTGCCTGCGGGAACTGTAATGCCTGCAAGCTCTGCGATTCTGCAAGCCTTCTGACCTACAATCTTTGCGTTGAGCGCGCCGTTGATGATGATTGTCTTACGAACCTTTTCGGTTTCTGCGGGATTGAGGAAGTAGCAGCCGCGAGCCGCAAATTCTCTCTTAACCTCGTCATAAATCTTGTCGATAACGATTACCGACTGCTCCGAAGCGCAAATCATACCGTTGTCGAATGTCTTGGAGTGAATAATGGAGTTAACTGCAAGCTTGATATCAGCTGTGTCATCAATGATTGCGGGGGTGTTGCCTGCGCCGACGCCCAGAGCGGGCTTACCGCTGGAGTATGCAGCCTTAACCATGCCGGGGCCGCCTGTTGCGAGGATGATGTCAGCTTCCTTCATTACAGTGTTTGTCATCTCAAGCGAGGGAACATCAATCCATGCGATGATATCCTCGGGAGCGCCTGCTGCAACGGCTGCTTCAAGAACAACCTTTGCTGCTGCAATGGTGCAGCCCTTTGCTCTGGGGTGAGGGCTGATGATGATACCGTTTCTGGTCTTAAGCGCGATAAGAGTTTTGAATATTGCCGTAGAGGTGGGGTTTGTGGTGGGAATAACAGCTGCGATTACGCCGATAGGCTCTGCAACCTTCTTGATTCCGTATGCCTTGTCCTCTTCAATGATTCCGCAGGTCTGAACATCACGGTATGCGTTGTAGATATACTCACTTGCGTAGTGGTTCTTGATTACCTTATCCTCAACGATACCCATGCCGGTTTCCTCAACCGCGAGCTGTGCAAGCGGGATACGCTGCTTGTTGGCAGCTGTTGCTGCTGCTAAGAATATGCGGTCTACCTGCTCCTGTGTGTAGGTTGCGAACTTCTGCTGCGCAGCGCGTACTCTGGCGATTGCCGCTTCAAGCTTTTCTACGCCCTCCACAATCTCGTACTGCTTCTCTTTCATGCTGTTTCCTCCTATTTTTTCTATCGGGGGATTCCCGATTTTTTGCCGTTTTTCTTATGCCTGAGGGGGTGTTTTTCTATCCTTCCCTCTTGCTTGTTAATATTTTAACACATTTTTTTGCGTATGTGAATAACCATTCAATATATGCGATATATAAAAAATGATATAACCGGAATTTTTGCCGGGACCGGTGTCCTTGCTGAACCTCTGCGAGGCTTTTTGGCTAGGACTTGCGTCCTAATACCGGTTATGGTATTGGCATACCCTGCTGAAACTGGGGGATGAAACCCTTCGGGGAGGGGAACTGATAAAATCCAACAAAAGCGGACATTTCCCCTCCCCTACGGTTTTCTCCCCCAGACCCTCTTTTCCCCTCTCCCCACCCCTTTGTCCGCTTTTTACTCTGTGCATGCCAATGACTTTCATCAGCTTTTGCACGTTAGACTTGAGGCGTTTACCGCGGCGCATTCTTTGATGTTTGCACGCTTTCTGCTATGCCGAATTGTACCACATGGTTTTGTCTTAATTTTATTCAACCTCTGCGGGACAAAACGGCTTTGTGCAAAGTATTGCAAAAATAAATCTG
>JBJESB010000117.1:0-9569 GCA_051882575.1 Oscillospiraceae bacterium | reverse complement strand
AACCCATGATTCCGCCGTGAAAGGGCGATGTCTTAACCTCTTGACCAACGGGCCGTTAAATCAAAGCAGTCCGAGGAACGAACTGCTTTGCGTGTGGTAGCGGCAATCGGATTCGAACCAATGACACCCTGGGTATGAACCAAGTGCTCTAGCCAACTGAGCTATGCCGCCATATCGTTCGCCTTTCAGCGACTAATATATTATATCACGCTATTTTTGATTTGTCAAGTGTTTTTGCAACTTTTTTTTGAAAAAACCGATATACTTTTTAATTCCGCCGAAATCCCACCCAAAACCACCGCGCAAACCTCTGCGGGAAATCACTTAACGCCGTCGCCGAAAATCCCGAGAGATTTCTGTCACATTTTGCCAAATTTTCCGTGCCGACCTCTCCGAAAAATCCCTTAACTCCGCCGCCAAAAATTCCCGAGAAATTTCTGTAACCTTTTTCGCCGAAATCTGTTATAATAGACAAGAAAGCAAGGGGGTATCGGAATGGATGACAACGGAATAATTGAGCTGTTCTTCTCTCGGTCGGAGCAGGCAATCGAGGAGCTTCGGCTGAAATACGGCAGACTGTGTGCGCAGATTGCGCGAGGGATTCTGCACAACGAACAGGATGTCGAGGAAATCGTAAGCCTGTCATACCTTAATCTGTGGAACGCAATCCCGCCCAAACGCCCCGAATCACTGCGCGGCTATCTTTGCAGAACCGTGCGCAACGCCGCACTGAATACCGCACAAAGCAGCGGGCACTTTTACGCCGACAGCATAAACGGCGAGCTGGCCGAAATCCTGCCAGACGCATCAACCGTCGAGAGCGTCTACGACAGCGCCCAAATCGCGCGTTACATAAACGAATTTCTGCAAAGCACCGCCGCAAAGCCGCGCATTATTTTTGTAATGCGGTACTACTACAATCAGTCGGTAAAGCAGATTGCGCATTCGCTTTCGATGAACGAAAACGCTGTAAAAACGCAGCTTTCGCGCACACGTGCAGCCTTGAGAAAGCACTTAACAGAAAGGGGAGTTGAGATATGAGCGAGAAATTCTGGAGCGATTCACTTTCGCAGATTGACGAGAAATTCACCGATGAAGCCGCCGAGCACATTATTGCCGCTACCGACGCGGATTCGCCCGAAACAAGCGGCGCAGCCGTTGCAGAGCTTCCCGAAATCAAATCGGAAAAGAGATTGCGCAAGGGCGTTTTTGCGGGGATTTTAGCCGCCGCAGCAGCCGTTGGTATTATCACCACCATTATGCTTAACCGAAACACAGGCGAGCTTACTGAAAGCTCCTCGGGCGTTTCGGCGATTGATTTGTCAAAGCCCGAAAGCTCGTCGTACGCCGTTGAAAGCGACAGCGGCGCATTCCCCGAGAGCGTTCTCGACCCCGACAATTACAGCATGGATATCGCAATGTTCAAAACCTGCTTTGAGTACATCTGGCAGGAAACCGAAAATTCCGGCAACGAATATAAATTGAGCCTGCTTGAGGATGATTTCTTTAATCTTTTCGGCAGACGAATGATAGGGTTAAGAGCGGACGATAAGGGCTGGTATATTCTGTGCGATTATTACGGCGGTTCGGATTTCGGCAACGACCTGCTGTTCATTCCGCGAAGCGACCCCGAAACCATGTATCACTACTCCGACGCGGAAAACGCGGTGGTAAATCAACCGAATTGCAGGTATAAAGCAAACTATAAGCTGACCTCTGTTTCGCTTGAAAACCCCACAAGGCTGGGTACGGCGGGCTTGCAGTTCTTCTGCGAGAAATACGGCGCAGATATTGAACGCTTTACCGATATCACCGCAGAATTTGACGGGCAGACCTACACCACTAACGCCGACCTGCAGCACAGCGGCAATATCACCGTAACCTATATCACCGAGGACATCATAAAATTCACCGAGGTTTTATACCCCGCAGAAAATCCCACTCCCGAAAGCGCAATGCTGTTTGAGATTACCCTCACCAAAAACGCCGACAATGCATGGGTTCAGTATAGCGCGGAGTGTCTCGGCTTGCGCGACAAATACACGCTGCCCGAGGAGAAAACACTGTATTACAGCGGCTTTGATTTTGACGTGCTGGAGCGCAGCTTCTTCGGCGTGTGGTACAACGAGTTCTTTGATTGGCGCATACAATTCAGCTACTCCGAGGACTGCTTCAACGTGGGAAATTTCTACCCGTTGAGCGTATTTTCGGACGCAGCCGGAAGCTATATCAGCGGAATAAACGGCGGCATGGGCTTTGCGTTTTTCGTACCCGAAAGCAACCCGAATGTTATGTACTATTACACCGATTTGGGCGAAGGCGAAACGCTTATCGACGAACCCGTACAGATTTTCCGCAAAACGTCATCCTGCGTTGTGTGGAACAAGTACCCCGCAAAGCTTTCCGTGCTTGGAATGAGATATCTCGAAAGCGGCAGAGCGGGCGAGGTCATAAAATTAGAGCTGCCCGAGACTATCACCGACAGCAGCGGAGAGCAGTGGGTATATCAGAATGCTTTTTTGAGCGACGAGGTGGCATACAACCCCTATTACCTTATCGACCGAAACGGCGGCGGCAAAACAGACAACATCCTGCTTGCCGCAAAATACTATCTGCTATACGAGCTTGACGAGCTTGGCGGGCATACCCCCGAGACCACCGCGCGCTATTTCACGCTGGAGTTTGATTACACCACAAAGGAATTTATCTGCTCGTATGACTGGGGCGATTCGATTCAGGATTTTGACAAGGAAACCGAGTTTTCAAAGCAGGTTATCGAGAATGCAAGGGCGGATTTCGCCGATGATTACTACTGCGACAGCTGGCGCACCGCAACGGTGATTGATTCGTGGTACAGGATAGGCTTTGACGGCACCTGCTTTGCGCTGCGCAACCTGCGCGAGGCGTATCACGGCGACAAAATTTACACCGAGCTTTTCTATAACGCAAATAACGGCACGGGCTTCAGGCTTGTGTACTCCACCAACGATATTGTAACGCTGAAATATATGCTTGAGGACTACGGCTACGCATACCTTTACAGCAGCGATTTTGAGGGCGGCGCGAACATAATCAGAGTATCGTCGGCGGGCGAGGTTGAAACGGCGTATATTCCCAAAGAGCAGTTCGGCGAAATGAATTGGCAGGGGCAGTATCTTCTCTGCACCGAAAACGACAGTGTTAAGTTTGCGCTTAATCTGCTCACCATGCAGCCCGCCGAGGACTACCCCGAGGAATACGATACATCCGATACAACAGGCGGCTTTATTCCCGATGAAACCGAGTGGCTGTTCATCGGCGGAGCAAAATGGGCAAGCGCAGCGACAATACCCGACCTGAAATGGGTATACGAGCTTGGCATTACCGAAGCGGATTTGGGCGAGATTGCGGGCGAGGTTCGCGTCAAGGTTCCGAAAAATACTGACGGCATTGAGGACGGCTCTGCAACGGGTTTGCAGGCGGGAACGCCCTTGTACTCGGTAAAATCTCGCGGTGATATTCTGGCGTTTTACAACGAGCGTAACGAGCTTGAGTTTTACTACAAGTGG
The DNA here is from genome assembly GCA_051882575.1 of Oscillospiraceae bacterium. GTDB lineage: Bacteria > Bacillota > Clostridia > Oscillospirales > Ruminococcaceae > CAG-115. The sequence goes on along the minus strand of JBJESB010000117.1, from coordinate 6,021 downwards.
GTTGAGGGCTGATTGTTACAGAACGGTTACAGCAGCCTCGGAATTATTACAGCAAAGTTACAGTTTCGCGCGTTTGATTACAGTTATGTAACTATTGTTGACACAGGTAATTTTATGTGCTAATATGTAAGCAAGGGCAGGCTTGTGCCGATTTTTTCAGAATAATCTCACTATTTGCTCCAATAATTCCCTCCACTCACTTTTCTAAAAACTCTACATAAGCCACCACAATTTCATCAAACGGGAGTGATTCCTATCCGCAACCTGACCTCTCTCCAAAAGACGGCGGCGCTGATTCTGTGCGCCGCCGTACTCTGTGGATGCTCCAATAATCCCACAGAAGAACAATCGCTCTCGGGCGGTACAAGCCTTGCCTCTGATTCTGTCACACAAACAGAGCCTGTTTCTCTTCCGAATCCGACCGAAGAGCCACAGACCGAAGAACCGCAGTCCGAAGAACCGCAGACCGTTGAGCCCGAGCCCGACCCGCGCGACGTGCATATTCGGGATTTCAACGAGGCTGAATTTCACGCCGAGATTGACCGAATCGCCGCCGAAAACGGCGTTAACGGCTTTACGCTGTGCGTGTTTGCAAACGGGCAGATTATTCATACATATTCCGACGGCTTGGCTGACAAAACAGCTGAAATCCCGTGCAGTGAAAATACAAAATACCGTATGTCCAGCGTTTCTAAATTCGTCGCCACAATGGCGCTGATGACGCTGTACGACGAGGGCGTTCTCACGCCCGAAACCGAGCTTGAACAGCTCACCGGTATGCCCTACAACAGCCCGCAGTTCCCCGAAACGCCCGTAAAGCTATGGCACCTGCTGACGCATACCGCAGGTCTCACCGACAACTACGCCTACGACCTTTCCGCAAGCAAAAAGTACACCACCGACTATATTCTCTCCACCGCCTACAACGGCAGAGAGCCCGGCACATTCTACACCTACTGCAACTTCGGCATGGGTACGGTAGGTTCGATTACCGAGCGGCTTACAGGCGAATTTTTCCACGATTTCGCCGAGCGTGTGCTGTTTGAACCGCTTGGAATGGACGCTGGCTATACCATCAGCAGAATCGACGACAAGCAAAGCGTCGCTGTGCTGTACGCCCCCGACGGTACAAAAAACGACCCGCGTACATGGGGCAGAACCACGCGCTACTACGAAAGCTTCGGGCTGGGCAACTCCTACCTCACCGCCAACAGCGAGCTGATTATCTCCTGCCCCGACCTTGCAAAAATGGGCATTATCCTTGCGGGCGACGGAAGCTATAACGGCGTTCGGGTGCTTTCGCAGGAGGCGGTTGACCTGATGAACGCAGATTATTTTGCCGCAAAAAAATTCGACCTCGGGCTTTCGGTAAGAATCTACCCCGAAAACCTTATCGCAGGGCGCACTATTCACGGGCATCCCGGGCAGGCGCTGGGCACGGTCAACGGAATCTACTACGATACCCACGACGGCACGGGCATGGCTTTCTGCTCAAACGGCTCGCTTGCGTACACCTCGTACGAAAACGGCGTGTATGACATACTCAACGATACCATGCAAACCGTTTACCGCACTTTTTTTGACGGCGAATAATTTCTTCGGAATACAGTTGGCAATACCGCACAAAAACCAATAACCGGTCTTGTGCGGTGTTGCTCTTTATTTTGTACAAAAGTTATTGACACATGGCGAAAATTTGTGTATAATAAAGATGTATTTGATAATTTAGGCAGAAATGCCGCAGATATATTTCGGAGGTTTCGGATATGGCAATTTTGGTTACGGGCGGCGCAGGCTTTATCGGCTCGCATACCTGCGTGGAGCTGCTCAACGCAGGCGAAGAAATCATAATAATGGATAACTTCTATAACTCCAACGCAAAGGCGCTGGAGGGTATCAGAGCTATCACCGGCAAGGATTTCAAATTCTACGAGGACGATATGCTGGATATCGCCGCAGTGGACAGAATCTTCAGCGAGAACGATATCGAGGCTGTAATTCACTTTGCGGGCTACAAGTGCGTTCCCGAAAGCGTTAAGAAGCCGCTTATGTACTACTCGAACAATCTTACGGGTACATTTAATATTCTGCAGACAATGAAAAAGTACGGCTGCACAAAGCTGGTGTTCAGTTCCTCTGCAACCGTTTACGGCATACCCGAAACAGTCCCCGTGCGCGAGGATTTCCCGCTTTCGGCAATCAATCCGTACGGCTCTACCAAGCTGATTATCGAGAGTCTCTGCCGCGAAATGGCAGCCGCCGACCCCGCATGGAGCATGATTCTGCTGCGGTATTTCAACCCTGTCGGTGCGCATGAAAGCGGTCTTATCGGCGAGGACCCGAACGGTATTCCGAACAATCTTATGCCGATTATTCTGGACAAGGCGACGGGCAAGCGCGAGGTGCTTGCGGTTGCGGGCGACGATTACCCCACACCCGACGGCAGCTGTGTGCGCGATTACATACACGTTGTTGACCTTGCAAAGGGTCATGTTGCGGCAATCAGGAAGGTAAGAGAGATGCACGGCGCGCAGGCGTACAATCTCGGCACGGGCAAGGGCTACTCCGTTATTGAGATGCTGGAAACATTCCAGCGGGTAAACGGCGTAGATTTAGGCTACACCATAGGCGAGCGCCGCCCGGGCGACGCAGCGACCACCTACTCCGACCCGTCAAAGGCGGAGCGTGAGCTTGGCTGGAAAGCCGAAAAGGGCATAGAGGATATGTGCCGCGACGCGTGGAATTTTGTTTGCAAGCGCAATGAAAAGTAAGATGAAAAGCAGGGCGTGAAATACCCTGCTTTTTTTGTTTGTTGTGCTTCAAACGCTTTTCGCTACCCGCAATCCCCCGGCAGCGCAACTCGCACAATCTCAATTATATCATCAAACGGTATCACCGTTTTCACTATCGTCAGCCGCCGAAACGCTGTGTTGAACTCCGATACCATGCCCGTAATATCTTCATAATGGTCGGCTCGATAATACGTTACCGTCAGCATTTGCCCCTGCTGTACAGCGCACAGCTTGCGATTAAGCTCCTCCGCGCTATCCTCCGAAAGCTCCCTGCGCGGCTCGCGTATGTGCTCACGCCGCCGCGTCATCTCGTAATACCCCTTAAGCGAGGCAAACGGCATGAATTGCTTCGCTCTGTCAGCCGCCATTGTGTCCACCTACCATTTCGTTGCGCTTGCGCCCCGTCGCCTTTTCTCGCAGGCTCATCCCGCGTATAAGCGCATTCTTCCCGTATTTCCGCTTGATTTCCAATATCGCCTGCTGCATATTATGCTCACGCTCCTCCGCCTCAAAATCCGTGAACAGGTCTATCGTGGAGTACACCTCATCCACCACATTGCCCAGCGCTATATTTATACTGCGTATGGGCGTATCGCGGTGTGTAGTCTCCGCAAAGGCGCGCTCAAACTGCTGCGCCAGCTTGCTGTATGAGCCCGTAAATCCATCCAGCTTGCGCGACGCGCCCGTGCGCGGCTTTACATCCTTTGAGTATCCCACCGAAAGCGAAATGCTCTCCGCTACAAGATGCTTTTCCACCAGCTCCAGCACCAGATTATCCACCATTTCCTTCATCACCGTAAGCGCGTCGTCATAGCTGTAATCCTCAAACAGAATCTGCCCGTTGGAAATGGAATGGCTCTGCGCGGTATAGGAATGTATTTCCTTCATTGTGCAGGGCTCTACGCCATGCGCATGGTCTATCAGATACTGCGCGTTTATGCCGAATTCCTTGTACAGCGCCTTCTCGTCAAGCTGCGTAACGTCATAAAGATTATACGCGCCCAGCTTTTTCAGCCGCTCCTCGGTTCGCTTGCCTATGCCCCAGATATCCGTAAGCGGCTGATGATACCAGATTCTTTCCTTAAACTGCTGCTCGCCCAGCATACCTATATGGTCGGGAGCGTGCTTTGCGGTAACATCCAGCGCAACCTTTGCAAGAAATAGATTTGTGCCTATGCCCGCCGTAGCGCAGATATGTGTGCGCTCAAACACCGCCTGCATAAGCATTACCGCAAGCTGTCGCGGGGTTTTGTTATACATCTTAAGATACGGCGTAGCGTCAATAAAGCACTCGTCTATCGAATACACATGGATATCCTCCGGGCTTATGTATTTCAGATACTCCTCATAAATATCCGCCGAAACCTCCATGTAGCGCTTCATGCGCGGCATTGCCGTAATATACTCCACGCCTTGCGGAATCTCAAAAACGCGGCAGCGGTTGCGTATGCCCAGCGCTTTCATTGCAGGAGTTATTGCAAGGCAGATTGCCCCGCTGCCGCGCGAGGGGTCAGCTACCGCAAGATTTGTCGTAAACGGGTCAAGCCCCATATCCGCGCATTCCACCGAGGCAAAAAAGCTCTTCAAATCTATGCACATATAAATTTTATCATACTTCCGTTCCACAGACGCACCTCCGTTCATGCTGTGCTAATATTGTGAATGTTTACAATACTATTATACATGATTTTTTCAAAAAAGTCATCGTGCATATTAGCCGAATTTATGCACAGATTATTTCGCATTTTCACAATATATGAACAAACTGCATATATGAATCCGCTTGAAAAACTGTGCGAAATATGATAGAATAGTATCATCAAACATAAAGGAGAGGCGCTCTTGATACGCATTGCACAGATTCTCGGCAAAATGAACGGCGGCGGCGTTGAACAAATGGTAATGAACGCATACAGCGCAATTGACCGCGAGCAGGTTCAGTTTGATTTCTACCTTTTCAAAGGCTCAACGCACGTTCCGATTGAAAAAATCAAGGAGCTTGGCGGCAGAATTTTTGTTGTGCCGCCGCTGAAGCACCCTGTCGCATACTACAAATCCATGAAAAAGCTGCTGGCGCAGGGCGGCTATACCATAGCGCACTGCCACCTCAGCACGCTTTCGGGGCTTGGGCTGCTTGCTGCAAAAAAAGCGGGCGTACCCGTAAGGATTCTGCACAACCACAGCACCTCGGGCGGAAAACGTGAGATTGTTCGGAATATCGCAAAGGCTCTGCTAAAGCCGTTTGCGCGGGCGTACGCTACGGACTGCCTCGCCTGCTCGCAATATGCCGCGCACTGGATGTACGGCAAAAACGCGCGCTGCGCGGAGCTTTGCGACCCTGCCCCTGCAAGCTCCTGTGTAAGAATTATGCGCAACGCGATTGATACCCGAAAATATGCGTTCGACCCCGCAAAGCGCAAGGAAATTCGCAGCGCATTCAAGATACCGCAAAAGACGCTGCTTTTCGGGCATATCGGCAGATTCTGCCCGCAGAAAAACCAGATGTTCATTCTGGACATATTCACAGAGATTCTCAAACAGCACAAAAACTCAATGCTGATGCTGGTCGGCGAGGGTCCCGACAAGGAGCTTATCACCGCGCGTGTGATTGCCGCAAAGCTGCAAAATCGTGTTATCTTTACCGGTCAGCGAAACGACGCCGACAAGCTTTACAGCGCGTTCGACTGCCTGATTATGCCCTCGCAGTACGAGGGTCTGCCCGTGGTGGGAGTTGAAGCGCAATGCGCGGGGCTTTACTGCTTATTCTCCGACAAAATCACGCCCGAAATCAACCTCACCGACGGCGCGCATACGCTCACGCTTAAGGATTCAGCCGCTGACTGGGCGTGCGCTGCGCTGTGCTGCGCAGATGTCAGAAATGAACACGCCGCCGAACAGCTCGCCGCAAACGGGTTTGAGATTTCACAGGTCGCCGCCGACCTGCTGGCGTTCTATCAGCGGAGATTCTACGAATCAAAAAATTAAGCAGAGGGGGCTGGGACGGGTGTCCTAGTGTGAACCTGCGGTGGGCTTTTTGGCTAGGACTGGCGTCCTTGCAGACCCTCTGCGGGGCTGGTGAATCTAGGACTGGCGTCCTAATACCGGTTTTGGTATTGGCATACCCCGCTGATTCTGGGGGATGAAACCCGTATGGGCGGGGGAAAGAGAAAATCCAACAAAAGCGGGTATTTCCCCCGCCCCTATGGGTTTCTCCCCCAGACCCCCTTTT
>JBJESB010000116.1:0-2465 GCA_051882575.1 Oscillospiraceae bacterium | reverse complement strand
CGGTTCTGCGGTGGAATATGGACAACATCTATATCCGCACCGACCCAGCCGGAAACATCAAGGCAGACAAGGAGAAGTCCACCGAGAAGATTGACGGCGCTGTGGCGACTATTATGGCTCTTGACAGAGCTATCCGATGTGGGAATGACGGTGGGGCGAGTGTGTACGATGAGAGAGGGTTATTATTTTTGTAAATAATGCTTTCAAATGTATTGCATTTTGCAAGCAAATGTGGTATAATAATAAAAAAGCCACATTTGATATTTGGAGGTGTTCATTATGGCTAGAACCGCAAATGTATTTGTCCGTGTCGAACCGGATATAAAAGAGCAGGCTGAACAGATTCTTGATTGCCTTGGTATTCCCATGTCCAACGCAGTAAGTATGTTTTTAAGACAGGTCGTACTTCAGAAAGGCATCCCGTTTGATGTTAAGCTGCCCGTTGACGATAGTATCCTTATGATGGACTCTCTTTCCAGAGAGCAGCTTTATGCCGAGTTGGAAAAGAGCATGGAAGATATCAGGGAGGGCAGAGTACATTCAATAGACGAGGTCGAAGCAGAAATCCGCAGGGAGCTTGATAAATGAAATACCAAATCTTCTACACGGATTCTGCAAGACAGGATCTGAAAAACATTTACAGATATATTTCTGATAGCCTTGTCGAGCCGGAAATTGCCACAAAACTAACGGAAAAAATAATGAAAGCGATTCGTGCTCTTGATGAAATGCCGCAGCGGTATCGGCTGTTCGATGAAGAACCGTGGCGCAGCCGTGGATTGAGAATTCTTCCGGTAAACAATTATCTGATTTTTTATCTTTCAGATGAGGAAAAGGCAGTGGTCACAATTCTCCGCATTATTTACGGCGGCAGGGATATCAGTAAGCAGCTTTCTGAAACACAGTATTGATACATAACATCACAGCATCTGTCAGCAATGGCAGGTGCTTTTCTTATACCCTTTAGGAGGTAACGATATGAAGATTTTCAGCGGCTTATTTCATTCGAGGGATAAGCCCAAAAACAGCACAGCGGGCAGTGCATACCGTTTCTTCACGGGCGGCTCTACGGCGGGAAAGAACGTCACAGAGCGTTCCGCTATGCAGATGACTGCGGTGTATTCGTGTGTTCGTGTGCTGTCGGAGGCTGTGGCGGGACTACCCTTGCACGTTTACAAATATCGTTCGGACGGCGGCAAGGAGAAAGCCGTATCGCATTCGCTTTACCGCTTACTGCATGATGAGCCGAACCCCGAAATGACCTCATTCATTTTCCGTGAAACGCTTATGACGCACCTGCTACTGTGGGGCAACGCATATGCGCAAATTATCCGCAACGGCAAAGGCGAGGTCGTGGCTCTCTATCCGCTTATGCCTAACAAAATGACCGTTGACCGTGATGAAAACGGGCGGTTGTACTACAAATACTATCGTGGAAATGATGAAGCAATACGCAGTAAGGAGTACGAGGTTATTCTCTCGCCTTACGATGTTCTGCATATCCCCGGACTTGGTTTTGATGGGCTTGTCGGTTATTCGCCGATTGCTATGGCGAAGAACGCTATCGGGCTTGCGATTGCCACAGAGGAGTACGGAGCAAAGTTCTTCGCAAACGGCGCTGCTCCTAGCGGTGTGCTTGAACACCCCGGAACGCTTAAAAATCCCGATAAAGTCCGCGAAAGCTGGAACGCAACTTTCGGCGGTTCTCACAATGCAAACAAGGTCGCTGTGCTGGAAGAGGGCATGAAGTATTCTCCCATCAGCATTTCACCCGAACAGGCGCAGTTCCTAGAAACACGAAAGTTTCAGATAAATGAGATAGCTCGAATTTTCAGAGTGCCGCCGCACATGGTCGGCGACCTTGAAAAGTCGAGCTTTTCTAATATCGAACAGCAGTCGCTGGAGTTCGTGAAATACACCCTTGAACCGTGGCTTGTTCGTTGGGAACAGAGTATGGTGCGTTCGCTACTCAGTCCAAGCGAGAAAAAGGACTATTTCATTAAGTTCAATGTTGACGGACTGCTGCGGGGCGACTACGCAAGCCGTATGAGCGGTTACGCTACCGCCCGTCAGAATGGCTGGATGTCCGCAAACGACATTCGGGAGCTTGAAAACCTCGACCGTATACCTGCCGAGGACGGTGGAGATTTGTACCTTATAAACGGCAATATGACAAAACTGGCTGACGCAGGTATCTTCGCATCAGCTGACAGAGAGGAGGAAAATTCCGATGAAGAAGTTCTGGAAATGGACAAACAAGATGATACAGAACGAGGAAACGCAGGAGCAGAACCCGGAGAGAACGCTGTTCCTCAACGGCACTATTGCTGACGAGAGTTGGTTTGACGATGATGTCACTCCGCAGATTTTCAAGGACGAACTGATGTCCGGCAGCGGTGACATTACCGTCTGGATAAACTCGCCCGGCGGTGACTGCGTTGCGGCGGCGCAGATTTACAATATGC
>JBJESB010000115.1:0-33857 GCA_051882575.1 Oscillospiraceae bacterium | reverse complement strand
TCCATCTTGATGTCGCCGCAGCCGGATACACAGCAAGTACCCATACCACGAGCAACAACGGCTGCGTGAGAGGTCATACCGCCGCGTACGGTCAGAATACCCTGCGAAGCCTTCATACCTGTGATATCCTCGGGAGATGTCTCCAGACGAACGAGAACTACCTTCTCACCGCGCTCCTTCCAAGCAACAGCGTCATCAGCGGTAAATACAATCTTACCGCAAGCAGCTCCGGGAGATGCGCCGAGGCCCTTGCCTACGGGTGTAGCAGCCTTGAGAGCCTTTGCGTCGAACTGCGGGTGAAGCAGTGTATCGAGGTTTCTGGGGTCAATCATCAGAACAGCTTCCTGCTCTGTCTTGTGGCCTTCATCAACGAGGTCGCAGGCAATCTTAAGAGCAGCCTGTGCTGTTCTCTTACCGTTACGGCACTGGAGCATATAGAGCTTCTTGTTCTCTACTGTGAACTCCATGTCCTGCATATCGTGGTAGTGGTTCTCAAGCGTCTCGCAAACCTTGAGGAACTCAGCATAAGCCTCGGGGAACTTCTCTGCCATCTGTGTGATAGGCATAGGAGTACGAACACCGGCAACAACGTCCTCGCCCTGTGCGTTGATGAGGAACTCGCCCATGAGCTTCTTCTCGCCTGTTGCGGGGTCTCTTGTGAATGCAACGCCTGTACCGGACTGGTCGTTAAGGTTACCGAATACCATGGGCATTACGTTTACTGCTGTACCCCAGCTGTACGGGATATCGTTATCGCGGCGGTATACATTTGCACGGGGGTTGTCCCATGAACGGAATACAGCCTCGATAGCGAGCTTGAGCTGTGTTACGGGGTCAGAGGGGAAGTCCTCGCCGAGCTGATTCTTGTATTCAGCCTTGAACTGGCCTGCAAGCTCCTTGAGGTCAGCTGCTGTAAGGTCGATATCGAACTTAACGCCCTTCTTCTCCTTCATCTCGTCGATGAGCTTCTCGAAGTACTTCTTGCCTACTTCCATAACTACATCGGAGAACATCTGGATAAATCTTCTGTAAGAGTCGTAAACGAATCTCTCGAAAGCGGGGTCGGGGTTGCCTGCAATCATAGCCTCAACAACCTCGTCATTAAGACCCAGGTTGAGGATTGTATCCATCATACCGGGCATGGAAGCGCGCGCACCGGAACGTACGGAAACGAGCAGAGGATTCTTGAGGTCGCCGAACTTCTTGCCGTTGACTTCTTCCATCCACTTAACGCCCTCCATAGCCTGCGCCATGATTTCGTCGTTAATCTTGCGGCCGTCCTCGTAGTACTGAGTACAAGCCTCTGTTGTGATTGTAAAGCCCTGCGGAACAGGCAGACCTATCTCGGTCATCTCAGCAAGGTTTGCACCCTTACCGCCGAGCAGGTTACGCATAGACATGTTACCTTCTTTGAAGGTATAGACCCATTTGTTTGCCATTGGAAATTTCCTCCTGATTTTATTTAGCTTGTCCGTACGTTTTACCGCTTTGGAAAGCCATTTTTACAGTTTTTTTGTGTGCAGACCGCCCTGTTTTTAAAATAACAAACCACGGGGCGCTGTCGCTCAAATACATTATAACAGAAATCTATTAAAATTGCTAGATGTTTTGAATGATTTTTCTAAAAATTTATCAAAATGCATAACATATCAAATAATTTTCGGTCACATTGACGAAAACTTGCTGTCAGACCTCGTAATTCTCTGCGGTTTCTTCATAGGAACGGCTGATAATGTAATCCATCTTCTCAAACAGCTGCTCCTCGCTTACATCGGGCAGTTTTCCGACCTTTCTGAATGCCAGCCATTCGCGCAGCTTATCGAGCGTGGCGGGCGAGGAAGCGCGGAAGGATTCGCCGCAGTGGAAAATCTCTGCCGTGCCGCCTCTGCGAACCAGTTCATCCGCCATTGACAGCGCCTTTTCAAAGGAATCGGGGTAGCTGTTGCTTCTGATTAGTATTCTTGTCGTACCCGAAATTGTGCTTTCATCTCTGCGCACCATAAGCTCGCGCTGCTTTGCAGAAAGCTTGAAATTGATTTTTCTCGGAGAATCACCCGCTTCATATCTGCGGTATTCAAAGCCCGGCATACCGCCGAACAGGGCATTGCTGACCGTTTCCTCCTGCTCCTCGTCGTCCTCGTCGGGTATCAGCTTCGGTGTGAGCGTAATATTCTCAAGCGGCTTCAGCTCGGGCAGTACGGCGACTGTGGAACACAGCCCCGAATCAGCTTCTCTTGAAATGAATCCTAAAATATCTTCACCCCACCAGCAAAGTAAAGTCGCTTTGTTCAGACCGCACTCCGCAAAGCCGCACTTAAAGCTTACCGTAACGCTGCTTCTGCCGATAAGCGCTGTTCTTGCCGTCAGAACATTTTCTATTCCGCCCGCCATCAGCCGCAGGGTAATATGCGGCAGCAGGCAGAATCCGGTTTTTTTAATCGTAACATTAACGGTGACGGTTTCATTCTTCTCGTGTACGCCAAGAAATTCGGGCGTCATCTCCAGCTTGATATTATGCACCGAAATAAGAAACAGCACAGCTGAAATTATATACGCGGCAACAACGGCATACAGCATAATCCAGCCGATTTCTCCGTTAATCAGCAGCAGAAAGGGAATTACAAACATCAGAACCTGCGCAAAGCCAATTGATATCTTTGTTTTTTCGCCTGATATCTTCACTTTTTCAGCCTCCTTCTGCGTCTGCGTATTTCCCTGCATATATCGGCGAGCTTTGATGTGTCGGCGGTTACGGTGCCGTTATAGAACAGCTCGTCGCATACGCTGCGCACATACTCGCTTTCTTCTTTCATTCCGAGCGCATTTGAAAGCACACAAGCGGTTTCGCCCGTTGTAAGCGTTCCGTGACGGACGCCCGATATCTCGCAGGCGTCTGCGTTTATGCGCTTGTACGCCTTGCGCACGCGCATTTCGGGCTTGTGCAGCTTCATTCCTACGTTAAATACAGCCTCGGAGATTTTCTTTCTGAAAACAATCAGCAGTATGATTACAGCCGCTGCAATACCTGCCGCAATATACACCGCAATGCCGAGCGCCTTACTGTTTTCAGCCTTCTGCACATACTTCACGCCGTCAAAGGTTACCCAGCCGCCCGAAATATACGCCTGCGTATAGGCATGAGCCTTATCGGCGGTGACATAATACCTGCCGTCCTCCTGCCTGCTGTCCTGCGAAAGCACAAAACCCTCGGTATAACGCGCAGGAATACCCACAGACCGCATCATAAGCGTCAGCGCAGTTGCATAATCCGAACAAATTCCGCGCTTGCTTGTAAACAGAAAATATTCCGCGTCGGTTCGCGCGGGGACAAAATTAAGGTCGTACAAAAATCCCGCTTCGCCGAACCATTTCTCCAGAGCCAGCGCCTTATCGTAATCGGATTCTATACCCTCGGTTATCTCAAGCGCAAGCTGCCTGATTTGCTCATAGTATTCACAGTCGGCGTATTCATCGTCTAAAAAGATTTCCGCAAAAATATAATCCTCTATCAGCGCCGCGGCTCGGTCCTCTCCGATAAAGCCCTCGTCGCGCGCCTTATTTATCATGTCGTAAATCTCCTCACGGGTAAATTCGCGCACGAAATACTCGTTTACGGGGCTGCGGTCGTATTTTATCGAATAGCTTATATTCGGCTCGGGGTTTTCCGCAAAGAAAAGCTCACCGCGCAGCGACCTGTAAACATTCTTCTCATTCGGATATGTTGTCACGGAAAGAGTGCTCTGCGGATGCAGCACAACACTTGCCGTTGAATCGTCGGCAATGCTGATTACCATGGTTCCCGTCTCGGGCAGATAATCCGGAATCTTTTCCAGCCTCTCGGCGTACTGCTCAAGCCCGCCGTTTTTTGCGGCATATTTCAGATTGATTACAAGGTCCGCGCTGCTGCACAGCTTTCTCTTGCTTTCCCAGCCGTCATAGCCCGTGTTATAATCCTTGTCCGTTGTCCAGCCCTTTTCGCCGTTGTAGCAATCAAACGACCAGCGGTCAATATAGGGCGTATCTGCCGACGAAACCACAAACAGTAAATCCTGCCGAGGGTTGTTTCCGCCGCGGTTTACAGAAGAATTGGACACAAAATTGGAAAGCCTGTCGGATACATTCATATAGCCGCCTCTGCTGTTTGAGAACACCTCGTTGAGCACGTCGCCGTAGGGCGTAACCGTGCTTTTTGGCAGCAGGAATGCAATAATCACAGCAGCAAGCGCAATTCCCGTACCCATAAGAGTACGCTGCAGGTTATGTATCGGCTTGCTTACATCATCCCGAGCCTCGCTTACGGGGCGCGCAATAACTGCGCAGCACAGCAGGAACGAGCCCGCCATAAAATAGACCATCCACAGCGGCAGACCGCCCGCGGTTCGTGCCGAAAGAATCAGCGGGACAAATGCGGGAGATACCAGTATTCCGCGGCGGGGCACTACCGCCGAAAAATAACAGCATACAAATCCTATAAACACCGAAAACATCAGAATAGCGCAGGCTGCATAACCCAAGTCGTATTCCTCCGAGGCGGTGAAGATAAAATCCATAAATCCGCCCTTGGCGAAATTAAAGGCGTCAGCCATGTTAAGCGCAGCCAGCACAATCGCGCCCAACCCGACGGCGGCAAGTAACGAAAGCGCCTTTTTACCGCGCAGGCAGAAAAACAACATATATACCGCCGAGCAGAGCGCAGTCATTGCAATTGAGCAAACAATCATTTCGCTGCGGCAGATTGTGTACATCAGGGCAATGCTTACCGAAGCCATATACAGGATTACAGCAGGAATGCATACGCCCTCAAACTTTTGTTTTTTCATTTAAATACCCTTGTAGTATGAGTGCAGGCGGCACAGCAGCATACCATTGTACAGCTTGCGGTTCTTGTCGGATTTCTGCCCGAACAGCGTTTCAAATTCCTCGTCGGGCGTGATAACATACAGCTGATTATCACCCAGCGGCAGCAGACGCTCGCCCATTGCGCGGTAAAGCTCGCGGGCGTTTGCCAGCTCCAGCATTCTCTCGCCGTAGGGGGGATTGGTGATTATCTTTGCCGCGCGCTCGGGGTGAACATAAGCTCTGATATCCCGCTTTTCAAAGCGCAGACCCGAAACGCCCGCTTTTTTCGCGTTTGCCGCCGAAAGGCTCACGCATTCCTCGTCAATATCATAGCCGACGCCCTCAAAGCCCGTATCGTGACGAACAGCCGCCGTTGCCTCCTCGCGCGCCAGCCGCCATACTTTTTCGGGCAGAAAGCCCAGCTTTTCACCCGCAAAGCGTCTGTTAAGCCCGGGGGCTATATTCTGCGCTTTAAGAGCGGCTTCTATCAGCAGTGTGCCCGAGCCGCAGAACGGGTCGCAAATCATGTCGCCGCCGCGTACTCTTGCAAGGTCAACAATGCCCGCCGCAAGAGTTTCCTTGATAGGTGCGGCATTGCTTTCGCGCCTGTATCCGCGCTTGTGCAGACCCTCGCCGCTGGTATCCAGCATCAGCATTAGCTCATCCTTCATTATCGAAAAACGAATCTGCGCAGCCGCACCCGTTTCGGGCATTCGCTCAACACCGTATGCCTTTCCCAGATTTTCAGCCATAGCGCGCTTTATACTTCGCTGACACGCAGGCACGCTTTTCAGCTGCGAATTAAGGCAGTGCCCCGTATTCGGGAATGCATCGTATCTGCCGATATATTCCGAAAGCGGGAGCTTTTTTACGCCCTCGAACAGGTCGTCAAAATTTCTCACCCTGAATCTTCCCAGCACGACACACACGCGCTCTGCGGTTGAAAGCCCGATGTTAGCCCTTGCGCAGACATCAGCGCCGCCGCTGAAGCACACCCTGCCGTCGCTTACCTCTATATCCGTGCCGCCAATCCTCTTTACCTCAAAGGACAGCGTTTTTTCCAGCCCGAAATGACACGGCGCTGCATATCTGTATATCGTCATGGTTTTCCTCCGTTGGTTTTGATTACATATATGCGGTCATCCTCGCCCCAGACGCTTGTTCGGTTTCCAAGATAGCTGAAACCGTACTTCTCATACAAGCCTGTATGGTCGGTAGCAACATACACCCGGTCAAAGCCCTGCGCTGCAGCGTCGCTCAACGCCCGGCTGATAATCCCGCCCATATACCTGTGACCTCTGTACTGCGGATAGGTATAAACAAAGCCAATCCACGGGGTCATGGATTTATCGGCGATACAATCCTGCTCGGAAAGCGTTGCAAAAGAAATCAGCTCGCTGCCCTGTGTAAGAAGATACAGCCTGCCCTTTCCGACCGCGTTTTCAAAGGTTCCGTAGTTTGACTCCGTTCCCTTCAGCAGCTCCGAAAGGAATTTAGCCGCGCCCCATTCGCACCTTTCTATTTCCGAAAGCCAATGCTCCTTTTCGGGGCTTTCAAAATAATCTATAATCTCCATTTTCATTCCTCATATCCCGATTAAAGCTCAAAATCCTCAAAGCCCGCCGTACTGTCGTCCTCTGTGCCGCCCTCGCTGAAGCTGAAATCCTCGCCCATAAGCTGCGCTATGGTTTTGTCGGGATTCTGCATTGCGATATTCAGCAGCTCGATAAAATCGCGTATTATCTCTCGCGGCGTGATATTGCTCTGCGCGCCCACTCGGCTGTACTCCGCCTTTACAAAGTATATTCTGTCCTCAAGCGTAATACGGCTTTCGTAATCGTAAAGCCCCGCGTGAATTTCCGCGAGCTTTTCGGTCAGCACCGTCATTTCCTCGCCGCTTAACGGGCTTAATTTTATAATAGGCGCAAGCATATCGTAGGTTTCATCGGTTGCAAATCTGCCGCGCTCAAGACGCGAGCGCAAAGCCTCATAGCTGAACACGCCGCGTCGGGTATCCTCAATGCACTGCGGCGTACCGCCCATGATTATGCCCAGATGCGAAGCCTTTCCCTGCATTACGTCGTTGTACATCATCAGCATTTTTTCATAATTGTACTGCCGCGTCACAGAGTGCGGAATTTTCATAATGTTCACAAGCTCGTCTATCATCACCACAAGTCCCTTGTAGCCCGCGCTTACAAAGAACGCTGTAAGCAGCTTGATATAATCATACCAGTTTTCGTCGCTTATCAGCGCGTTTATGCCTACCTCCTGCTTAACCTCGGTTTTTGTGGCGTACTCGCCGCGCAGCCACTTTACAACGCAGTCTGCCTTTTCGTCGTTGCCCGCCATAAACGCCTTGTGGTAGGTGTCCAGAGCCTTTGCAAAATCAAAGCCGTGAACCATATCCTGTATCTCGCTGATTTTCTCGTAAATGCGCTTCTCAACCGCCGCTTCAAAGAACGGATTCTCGGGCAGAGTACCCTCGGAAATAACCTCGGTTCGGACGGATGTAATCCACTTTTCAAGTATCAGCGGCAGAGCGCCGCCGTCGGGCTTTGCCTTTACCGACATATTTCTGATTAGCTCGCGGTAGGTTGCTAGACCCTGACCCTTTGCGCCCATAAGCCTGCGCTCGGGCGAAAGGTCGGCGTCAACCACGACAAAGCCTCTGTCCATAACGTGCTGGCGCATTGTCTGAAGCAGAAAGCTCTTGCCGCTGCCGTATCTTCCCACAACAAAGCGAAAGAATGCGCCGCCCTCCTCGGTTATGGAAACATCGTGCAGCAGCGCGTTTATCTCGTTTGTTCTGCCGACCGCTATATATCCCAGTCCCGTTCTCGGAACAACGCCGCCCTTCAGCGCATTTATTATTCCGGATGCAATCCTCTTCGGTACTTTCATTATGCACCTCCGTACAATCCCGCCGCATTATTTCTGCGGCTGTATCCACCACTCGGGAGTAAGCTCGCCCATAGTGACAACCTTTCCCGATTCATAATCAAGCATTATCTCAATCTTGGGGTAATCCTCGGGCATAAGCTGCGTCATAAGCTCGCGGCAGGCTCCGCACGGAGCGCCCGTTTTACCGTTTGGCATTATTGCAAGCACCCTTGCAATCCTGCTTTCGCCGTTTGTAATCATGTTGAATATCGCGTTTCTCTCTGCGCAGATACCAAGCGTCGAGCAGGTATCTATGCAAACCCCCGTGTATATTCTGCCCGAATCCGACATAACCGCCGCGGCAACTCCGCCCGCTTCAACATAGTCGGAAATTCTGCGTTCGTTCTGCACTGCCCTCGCCGCCGAGTACAGCTCATCCCATACCTTTTCCATAAAGCCCCCATAGACATTTATACAGAGAGAACCGATAATTCCCTCTGTATAACACTTATTGCCTTAAATCTCCACGTCGGCGTCGTAATCAACGCCCTCAATACCAAAGCCGAACAAGTTGTAGAAGTCCTCCCAGTAGCCGTCTATATCCGAGCTTTCCTTGAGGTTTTCGTTGGTCAGCTCATTCCACAGCTTGGTTACCTCATTCTGAATTTCGGGCTGCATTTCAAGGTCATCCATGCGAATCATGCCGTTTTCGTCAACAGGCACGGGATTCTCCGCAAGCTTTACGAACATACGGTACATCTGCTCGATACAGCCCTCGTGAACGCCCTTTTCTTTCATAACCTTGTACAGAATCGAAATATACAGCGGAACAATCGGAATTGCCGCGCTGGACTGCGTTACAAGCGCCTTGTTTACGGAAATATACGCCTTTATGCCGTTTACCGCATACTTTTCCGTCAGCTTCTTCGAGGTTTCGTAAAGGTGAGCCTTTGCTCTGCCGATAGAGCCCTCAAAATACATCGGGTGAGTAAGCTTCGGTCCGATATAGGAATACGCAACGGTAACAGCATTATCCTCAATAGCGTCTGCCGCCTTAAGCGCGTCAATCCACGCTTCCCAGTCCTCGCCGCCCATTACCTTGACGGTAGCTTCTATTTCTTCCTGTGTTGCAGGCTCGATTGTAACCTCGGAAACGGTGTTTGTTTTAAGATTGATGGTCTTGTTGGTGTATGCCTCGCCTGTTGTTTTAAGCACGGAGCTGTAAACCGTTTCGCCAACCGTTCTTCTGGGTGCGGCAAGGCTGTAAACCACCATATCCACCTTGCCCATGTCCGCCTTGATTATATTGATAACCTCGCGCTTGCACTCCTCGGAGTATGCGTCGCCGTTTACTGTCTTTGCGTAAAGCCCGTCGGCAGCCGCAAATTTCTCAAAGGCTCTTGTATTGTACCAGCCGGATGTTCCGGGTCTTTTCTCGTTTGCGGGCTTATCGAACATAACGCCCAGAGTTGCCGCGCCGCAGGAATACGCCGCGGTAATTCTTGAAGCAAGACCGTAGCCCATTGAAGAACCGATTACCAGCACCTTCTTGGGGCTGAAGCCGCCCTCGGGCTTCGGCTGTGACTTTACATACTCTATCTGCTTTTTAACTGCCATCTCACAGCCCACCGGATGAGCCGTTGTACAAATAAATCCTCTTACCTTTGGCTGAACTACCATATTGTTATACCATCCTTTCACAGTACATCAGAGAAACGCCGATTGAAAAATCCGCCCTGCTCAAATGCGCGGTTTCGCGCGGCAGAATTGTTACGCTGTGCTTTACTCGGCGCGTCCCTTGTAAGTACTCTTTTTATTGTAGCACAGAAATTGAATTTTTACAAGTGGATTTGGAAACATTTTCGCTATTTTTGAGCAGGGTCATGCAATCCCTCAACCGCGCCCGCCGAAATCGCCCAAAGATAAATTGAAGCAACCGAGCCGTAAGGGGAATATCTTTTTCTGTACCGCTCAAAAAGCTCGGGCGTAATCTCTCTGTGGCGGTAAAGCATTCGCAAGCCGCGCATTATGCCAAAATCCCCATAGCTTAACACATCCTGCCGCTCCAGCGAAAACAGCATGAGCATTTCCGCGCTCCATTTGCCTATGCCGTTAAGCTCTGTAAGCTGCTTTATCAGCTCGTCGTCGGGCAGAGATTTAAGTGCCTCGGCATTCAGCGAGCCTTCGGCAAACCGCTGCGCCGCAGCTTTTATATACCCCGTTTTCCGTGCAGATAATCCGCAAGCTCTTATGTCCTCGTCGGAAAGCTCGCAGAAATGCTCCGGGGTAATCGGCGAAAGCCGCTCGGTGATTCTGCCCCAGACCGTTTCAAGTGCCTTTGAAGATATCTGCTGACCCGCTATGCTGTTAACCAGCGCCTCAAACAGGTCGGGAATAACTCCGCGCTCAATAAACCCAAGCCGGCTTATCACTGCGCCCAGCTTCTTATCCCTTGCCGAAAGGTAATCCATTTCCTTTTCACCGTAGACGAAAAACCTGCTCATAATTTCCTCCAAAAATTCCGATTGCTTTCCGAATAATTGTAGCATATCCTAAAAAACGTGTCAAGTGCTGTAAAAATGTGAAAATTACGATTGATTTTTGCCGCGCGATGATATATAATAATATGCCGAGAATGGAATTTCACAGACGGAGAAATTATATGCAGAAAATACTGAGATTTATAAAAAAGGAAACCGTGCTTACAATATCGTTTGTACTTGCCGTGGGTTCAATGTTTATCACGCCGCCGAATGCGGGCTACCTTAATTACGTTAATTATTCGGTGATTGCACTTTTGTTCTGTCTTATGGTGGCAGTACAGGGCTTCAGCGCAGAGGGGCTGCCCGAATACCTTTCAAAAAAGCTCACCTCACGCATACAAGGGTCAAGAATGCTGGCGGCTGTGCTTACTGCGCTGTGTTTCTTCCTTTCAATGCTTATGACAAACGACGTCGCGCTGATAACCTTTGTTCCAATGACGCTGATGCTTTTCAAGGGCAGACAGGAGCTGCTGATTCGCACAATAGTGCTTGAAACCGCCGCTGCAAATCTTGGCTCAATGGCAACGCCTGTCGGCAATCCGCAGAATCTGTACATATATTCGCATTACAACTACTCCCCTGCCGATTTCTTCGCGGTAATGCTGCCGTTAAGCGGTATCTGCCTGATACTGCTTGCGCTCTCGCAGGCGTTGATTCCAAATGAGCAAATCGAGCAGGACAACACAAAAACTACATTCAAGCCCACGAAATGCTTCTGGGTGTACTGCGGAATCTTCGCGGCAAGCCTTTGTACCGTAGCGCGCCTGCTGGATTACAGAATCTGCCTTGCCGCAACGCTTGCCGCGCTGGCGATTGCAAACCGAAAAATCTTTGCAAAGGTAGATTACGCCCTGCTTGGAACCTTCGTGTGCTTTTTCGTGTTTGTGGGCAATATCTCCGCCGTGCCCGAAATTAGGTCCCTGATTGCCGCAGCAGCGGACGGCAAAGAGCTTCTGCTGTCCTGCGGGCTTTCACAAATCATAAGCAATGTTCCGTGCGCAATCATGCTTTCGGGCTTTACCGATAATTCGGACGCCCTGCTTCGCGGCGTGAACATAGGCGGCATGGGTACGCTTATAGCCTCGCTCGCAAGCCTTATATCATATAAGCTGTACGTCCGCTCCGACGGCGCGAAAAAGGGCAGGTTCTTTCTGGAATTTTCGATTTATAATTTTGTGTTCCTCGGAATACTGCTGGCAATAGCGCTGATATTCTTCAATTAAGGCAAATCCCCAAGAGCAGTAAACAAAATGCTCTTGGGGATTTCTTATTCAATCAGCCCATAAACCCTGTACATGGACAAGATGTTTTGCAGCGTGAGTTTCTCGCACAGAAGCTGCTTGTATGCAGCGGTTTTGTTTTTTCCCTCCGCTTTCAGCTTATCAAGCTTCATTACGGTTGCCTCATACTGCTGTTGAACCGCTTGCAGCATCTTCTCGAATTTTTCCTCGCGTTCAGACATTATCATACACCTCACAGCACAATATCAACCGCGCTCTCTGCCGAAACCACCCGTATTTCCAGCCGATGCGGCAGGCAGACAATCGGTATTCCGCCGCCCGAAACCGCACCCGTGCGCACGCAGACCTTATCGGGGCAATCCGCAGCGGTGACAGCCACAGAGCCATCGCTTACCATTACCGTGTTGCTGCCGTGCTGTGTATTTATAACCAGCTCGCAATCCTCATCAAGCGGCAGAGTCTTATAAAGCTGTCCGTCAACATATATCTGCGCTGCTGCCTTATCGGCGGTCGTGCTGTTCAATAACACCCACACCAATGCGGCAAGCGCGCAGCACGCCGCAATTACAGCGGCTATAAAAAGGTTCTTCTTCATATCCAAAATAATCAAACAGTGCGGCAGGGTGAGCGCCCAACCGCACTGAATCCGTGTTACAGTACCATATCCAGCTTCCAGCCGTTTTCGTAAACAAAGCTTACGTTTACCGAGCTGTATGCCGTTTTGCCGCCAAAGCTTCCAACCGCAATATACAGCGTTCCGCTTGCGGATGTGTCACTCCGGCTGTTTATTACCAAAGCTGCGCTGTCAGCCGAAATCGGCTTAAGCCCGCCTCTTGTGTAATTTAGCACCGTGCTTGAAATATTGCACTTTGCGCAAAGCTTTGCCGCTGCGCTCTCGGAATATGCCGCCCTGATTGCCTGCGAAAGCTTTTCGGGTGTATCCAGCCCCACAGTCTCACACTTGTACTGCGCCAGCGCATTGTTCACACCGATTGCCCTTGTCATAGCCGATTTCAGCTGCTCGGAGCAGTTCTCGGTGATTGCAGTGAATGTAAGCAGCCCCGACTTGTTCTGCGCTGTGTAAATGCTGTCGGTAATCTTTACCTTGCCCTCGGTTACAGCGCTTACCGCATACTGCGCCGAAAGGCTCTTTTTGTACTCAATGGGAGCAAGAGCAGCAACTCCGCCCGCAGGCGAAATTCTGCCGTCAGCCACCGTGTAGCACTGACCGTCTGCCATAAATCCGACGCGGCTTGCGCCAAAGGTTATCGCAGTATCAAAGAAATCCGTCACCGCAAATTTGCCCGTTGCGCCCTCCAGAATCTCCGTAAAGCCGATAACCGCAGTATCCGAAGGAGCAATCACGCTCTGTGTAAACGCAAGATTCTTGCTTATCTTGGGGTTGTTATCGTAGCTCTTGATGATGTCTGTGTTTTCTGTCACAGCGTCAACCGCCATAACCTGCGTAAGCGAGCCGCTTGTTACCGCAAGATAGAGCGTGTTGCCGCCCGAACACATCAGCGTCACCTTGGATTTGCTCTCAAAGGGCGTGCCGATATAGTCAAGACTGCCCTCGCTTGTGAGCTTTGCAGCGCAGACATAGTACATTCCGTTTTCCTTGATGTTTATGGCAAGAAGCCTGCTGCCCGAATTGTAGCCAAAGCCCGCGATAGTGCCGTCCATTACCATATCTTCAGCCGACATATCACTGATAAGGCTGTTATCTGCGTCAACATACCACAGCTTGGTTCTTCTGCCGTCATCACACAGCGAGGATACTATCATCCTGCCGCCGTTTTCAGCTATCCAGCCTACCTTTGCGTCAACCGCGGGAGCTTCTGCGGCAAGCGTAAGTCTTACGCCGTTAAAGCTGTACAGCGCAATTGTATCCGAGGTCTTTACAAACAGCTTGTTTTCGCTGATAAAGTATGCATTCTCCGCGCCGATATACTCGGATTCAAAGTTCAACTTATCCGCCTGAACAGGGAGCGTAACTCCGGCGGGCAGCGAATCCTCCGCAGGCGTAATAACCTCGGGAATATCAACCGTGGGCTCGTTGGTTTCGGGCTCTGTTACCACAGGAGCGTCCTCGGTTTCTGCGGGCTCTGCCGTTTCACCCGAAGCCTCCTGCGTAGCCTCAATCGGCTCTGCGGTGCTGTTATCATCCGGTTCATCCGTGCCGACCTCCGGCGTATTATCGCCGCCCGCGCCGGGTTCGGAAATAACGGGCTCGGTATCGGTATAAACAGGCTCGTTATCGGGCGATACAGGCTCGATTGTATCAATAATTTCGCTAATCGCATCCTTGTCTACAATAACTGCCGTAGCAAGCTCTTCCTCCGAAATCGGCTCTGCCAGCGCGACCTCTGTGCGCTGCTGCAAAACGCCCATAGCCGAAGCCGGACAGCTGATTGCAACCGCTCTGATATTCTGCTCAAAGCCGTTAAACAGCGACTCAACAGCCGCTTTATCCGTAATTCGGTTATCATCAGCAAGAAATACAGCCTTAACGGGAACATTTCCCTCACTTACGCAGGACATTATTACCGCCTGCGCATCCTGCGGCGTCATACAGCTTGTAAATGTAACAAGCACATTGATTGTTTCGGTGTTCTCTTTTTCCTTATCCTGTGCCTCAAGCGCCTGCTTAAGTCTTTCGGATGCCGAAAGACCCGAAAGCGTATTGCCAGATGTATCAAGAATAACACCGCTGTTGTGCGAATTTATAATACTTACTGCCAGTGTTCCTACTGCCACAGTACACGCCGCCACAGCCGCGGTAAGCGCAATGGAAACCGGGGAGACCTTCTGCCTTGCGAATCTGCCTTTTTTTGCATTCTGCTTAATCTTTTCAGCGTCAAACGAATACTCGCTCATAAGCTCGCGGTAAAAATCGTTCTTATTCACAAAGCATGACCTCCTTTCGGTTATTATTTCTTTATATTATATGCCAAACTTTTTCTTCTGGCGTTCAATGGTTCGATAGAGCTTGTTTTTCACCGACGACAGCTTCATATCAAGCACGTCTGCTATCTCCTCCAGCTTCATGCTCTCAACAAAGTACAGGTAGAAGATTCTGCCCGTAGTTTCATCGGACTTCATAATATCATCAAATATCTGCTTTGCCAGCAGCTTATCCGCAACCGTATCCTCCAGACTCGGCTGGTCGCGCGACATCTCCGCGTCAAGAGCTCTCTGCTCCTCCTCGGTGTAATCCGAAAGGTTAAGCAGATTATCCTTGCGCTTCATAAAGCCCGAAAATGCCGTTCTGCATTCAAACTTTGCTATATTTATCACAAAAGCCTCGGCGTTGTCAATATCCGCGTAGCCCTTTGCAGATATTCTTTTATAAAAGCGGGTATATACGTTCTGGACTATATCCTCTGCATCCTGAAAGCGTGCCGCGTGGCTTACAACGAACCGTGATACTGAACTGAAGGTTTCGGCGTAAACTGTGTCAAAGTAGCTGTCAATGTCCTGATTTCCCACGCGGAATATCACCTCGCTTATCCGCTCACATTACAGTAGTCAGCGTTAATTTTGAAAAAGTTTCAGCTTTTTTAATAAATTATCTCTAATTTATGCAGCGACAGGTATCATATATTTACAAATATCTCCATGTGCTGAAAATAATACAACTATATTATTATACACCCGTGGAGTGCATTTGTCAAATTTATACCGAGCCTTTCCGAATTTCATTGCAAATTATCCGAGATTATGCTATAATTAGTACAAAATTATAATCGGAGGTCGGCTATGGATTCAAGAAAGCATTTCAGCGCATTGAATATAATACACCGCATTGTAAGAGAAAAGGTTCAGCCCGGCGATATCTGCATAGACGCTACGGCGGGGCGCGGCAATGATACTCTGCTGCTTGCGCAGCTTGTCGGCGGCGAGGGCAGAGTAACCGCGTTTGATATTCAGCCCGAGGCAGTCGAAAGCACCCGTTCTCTGCTGGAAGCCAACGGCATGACCGACCGTGCGCAGGTTCTGCTGAAAAGTCACAGCGAAATGGATGAGCTGTTTGAAGAGAACACCGTATCCTGCATAATGTTCAATTTCGGCTGGCTTCCAAAGGGTGACCATAATATTTTTACCAACAAATCCACCTCAATACCTGCCATTGAAAAAGGCTTGAAGCTGCTGAAAAGCGGGGGAATAATGACGCTGATTATCTACTACGGCAGAGAAACGGGCTTTGAGGAGCACGACGCCCTGCTTGAGTTTCTGCCTACAATCGACAGCAGCAGATACACAGTTATTGAAATGCCGTTTGTCAATCGTCAGAATTGCCCGCCCATTCCGATTATAATTCTGAAAGACCTCTGAGAATAAGACGGGCAAACAACAGCAAAGGTTGCATATCGGAAGATTTTTGCCGTAAACAAAATTAAGAGGGGCTACTATGCAGCCCCTCTTTTCTTTATTCAAATGTTTCTCCAAATTCCGACGGTGTTTCCGCGGTCGCCTCCAGAAATTCAATCAATCCGCAGTATATTGTGAATGCTGTTTGCTGGCGGTACTCGTCTGTTGCAAGCAAAGCCTCCTCCTTCGGGTTGGAGAGAAATCCGCACTCGATAAGCAGCGACGGATTCGGGTTGGATTTCAGCAGAAACAGCTCCTCGCCCGACAGCTTGATTTCACGGTCGTTGCCCGGCTGAAGCGCTGCAAAGCGGTTCTGCATAATCTGCGCGAGTGTGCGGTTATCGGGGTTGTTATTATTGTAGAACATCTGCCCGCCAAAATACTGCGGGTCGGTGTAGTTGTTCTGGTGAATACACAAAAATATGCTTTCCGGATATTTCTGCACTATTTCAAGACGATTGTCCATATCGGAAAGCTTCTGGTTGCGGATTCCCTCAACACCCGGGTCATAGATGGAAATATCCTCATTGCGCGTGAGCACAACCTCAAATCCCGACATTTCAAGCATGGATGCAAGCTTCTTCACTACCGAAAGATTGACGTCTTTTTCCAGCAGTCCGCTTTTGCCAACCGCGCCCGAATCCAGCCCGCCATGCCCCGCATCCAGAACGATAATGGGTTTTTCGGCAGTCTCAACGGCGGTCGGCAGTGCGGTTTCGGTTACGCGGGCGCACACCGCCAATAATGCAAAGCAGCCAATCATAGCCACGGTTAATCGTATTGATTTTTTATCCAGTTTCATAGTGTACCTCCGGTAATCAGCTATTTGTCCAATATGTATGAAGCTGTCCGAAAAAATATGCAGAATTTTTTGTAATCCCCTCTTAAAAAACAACATATTTGCTACTTGACAAAGTTCGATAATCATGCTATAATACAAACAGGATTATTTTTGATCCGACCATATTGTAAATGCTATGAAGGGAAAAAAAGCCCCGACAGTGCTTTCAGAGAACCGCCGTTTGGTGCGAGGCGGCAGCAAGGCAGGGTAATAGCTCCTCCCTGAGCAGAGCGGCTGAACAGGCAGCATTATGCGGCAGTAAGCAGCTACGGGTTCTCCCGTTACAGAGAATCACATTGACAGATGTGTTGAGCGGGCATTTTATGCCAATGAGAGTGGTACCGTGGAGTTTTGGCTTCATCTCTCGACCGTTTTCGGTCAGAGTGGGGCTTTTTTTATTGTCAAACTCTGCGGCTCGGGTCAACACTTCGGAACTTCTGAATGAAAGGAACAGAACTATGACAAAATCGGAAAAGTACAGCAGACGCTATTTTATGCCGCCCTTCCCCTGCATGGAGTGGGCAGCAAAGGAGTACATCAGCAGCGCTCCCACATGGTGCAGCGTTGACCTGCGCGACGGCAATCAGGCGCTGATTATTCCCATGAGCCTTGAAGAAAAGCTGGAGTTCTTTCAGACTCTGGTTGACGTGGGCTTCAAGGAGATTGAAATCGGCTTCCCCGCCGCTTCGGATACCGAGTATGAATTCTGCCGCGCGCTGATTGAGCGCAATCTCATTCCCGACGATGTAACCGTGCAGGTACTCACACAGAGCCGCGAGCACATCATCAAAAAGACCTTTGAGGCGCTGGAGGGCTGCAAGAGCGCAGTGGTTCATCTGTACAATTCAACCTCTGTCGCACAGCGCGAGCAGGTGTTCAGAAAGAGCAAGGAAGAAATCATTGAAATTGCCACAACCGGCGCAAAGCTGCTGAATGAGTACAAGGCAAAAACTCCTGGCAATTTCCGCTTTGAATACTCGCCCGAGAGCTTTACGGGAACAGAGCCCGAATTTGCAGCAGAGATATGCAACGCGGTAATTGATATCTGGCAGCCTACTCCCGAAAACAAGGTTATCATCAATCTGCCCGTAACCGTCGAGGAATCAATGTCCCATGTTTACGCGCAGCAGGTTGAGTATATGTGCAAGGTTCTGCACAGCCGCCAGAATGTGATAATTTCGCTTCACCCGCACAACGACCGCGGCTGCGCGGTAGCAGATACCGAGCTTGGTCTGCTGGCGGGCGCTGACAGAGTTGAGGGTACACTTTTCGGCAACGGCGAGCGCACGGGTAACGTTGATATTATCACGCTGGCTCTGAATATGTACTCCCACGGTGTTGAGCCGAATCTCGATTTCACTAATCTCCCCGCAATCACAGAGGTTTACGAGCGTCTGACCAGAATGCACGTTTACGAGCGCTCACCTTACAGCGGCAGACTTGTTTTCGCGGCATTCAGCGGCTCTCATCAGGACGCAATTGCAAAGGGCATGAAGTGGCGCGAGGAAAAGGACCCTGCTCACTGGAATGTGCCGTATCTGCCTATCGACCCCATGGATTTGGGCAGAGAATACGAGGGCGACGTAATCCGAATCAACAGCCAGTCGGGCAAGGGCGGTATCGGCTACCTTATGGAGCAGAGCTACGGCATTACCATGCCGCCTAAGATGCGCGAGCATTTCGGTTACATGGTTAAGGGCGTGTCCGACAGACAGCACAAGGAGCTCATGCCGTCTGAAATCTACGATATCTTCATGCACAACTATGTAAATCTCAAAAAGAAGCTGGAGTTTATCGAGGTACACTATACACAGGGTGAAAGCATTTCCGCTGTGCTTACCGCAAGGATTAACGGCGAAACCCGCACATGGAACGGTTTCGGCAACGGTCGTCTTGACGCTGTCTCCGACGCAATCAAGAACGGTCTGGGTATTTCATACACCATTTCAACCTTTACCGAGCACGCTCTGGAGCATTCTTCCAAATCAAAGGCTGCTTCCTACATCGGAATCACCTGCCCCGACGGCACCGTAAGCTGGGGCGCAGGTATTGATACGGATATTATCAAGTCCTCCGTACTTGCGCTGTTCTCGGCTATCAACAATTCTACCGTTCTGTAATTCTATCGCAATACAACAGCACCCGAGCGCTTTGCCCGGGTAAGCTTGTTGAAAAAGCCGTGCTACAACCGCGAAGCGTCAACGTTTTTGGCTACCTTTTGTCGGACAAAAGGTAGCAGGTCAAGGGCAGCGCCCTTGCGGGGTGCGGGGCAGCGCCCCGCTATTGACGCGAAGCGTCACACGCCCAAAAGCGCTAAAGGGGTCTGGGGGAAAACAAGAGTTTTCCCCCAGCATTTTTGATGGCTCAATGCCATCAAAAATGAAATAATTGCTTTTTTCGACAGCCTGACCCGAGCGTTTTGCCCGGGTGTTGTGTTCATTAAAAAATCCGCTGTTACTGTAAAAATAACGGCGGATTTTTCTATACATGGACGCTGATTACGGTCAGTCGAACCATGCTGTTATCACTGTCAAATTATGCGTTAGTGTCCTGAGTATTCTGCGACTGAAGCAGCGCCTTGAGCTCGCGGCGATTATCGTACAGTTCAATGATATTGCTGATACGTCTGCGCACAAAACGAATATTAAAAGGCTTGGAAATCACATCAGCCGCGCCCAAATCATACGCTCTCGAAAGCGACTTGTTGGATGTATCCGCACTGATGATAAACACCGGCACATCGTTTATGTAGTTCTTTGCCACCAAGTGCTCCAGAACACCGAATCCGTCCATTACAGGCATCATTATGTCCAACAGAACCGCGCACAGTTCATCCTTGTGCAGCTCAAACTCCTCAATGGCACGCTGACCGTTCTCAGCCTCGACTATATTATAGCCATTGAAGGTATCAGCAAGCATAAGTCTGTTAAACTCAAAATCGTCAACAATAAGTATCGTATTGCGCTTTGCCATAAAATCCCCCTCACCTTATTTTGTTCTATTTATATAATTATACAATGCAAGTCCGAAAAAGTCAATACTTGACGCAGTATTTACATCAGTTTCGCGCAATTCAACAAAAAAGCTGCCGTACTTGACGGCAGCTTTGTATTTTGTGTTTTATTTATCAGCTGAAACGCTTCTGATACATATAATCGTCAACGCCCTTAATAACAAACGCAACGATTATTGCAAAGCAGCTGAGTGTTGCAAGGATGTAGAGTACTCCTGAAATGATGTAGTTTGTGCCCATGTACTTAATTCCCTGCTCTGCATACGATGCAACAGCATTTGACCTCTGGCTGAAAACAGTGAAGATTGTCTGGAAGTTGCTTGAAGCCACGATAAGGTAAAGTGCAAGCGTGCCGAACTTTGTGAAAGAATAACCGCCCAGCATCGAAAGCGCAAGGAACAACGTAATTCCGCCGTAAGCCATGAAGTACATATAATCCATAGCACCCAGAGCAGCGCCCTGATACAGCACCTTGTGCCACATTGTGATAGCAGCTATCGTCAGAACAAAGCTGAGAACGATTGTTCCCGCCGAAACAAGTACTGCGATTGAGGGAAGCTTCTGCTCGGGCTCTGCCTTGAGGTTAATCTTCCTGCGCAGGTGAAGAAGTGTGTATACCGCAAGCGCTGCAAGCGCAACAAATCCGAGAATGAGGAAAACTGTGTTTCTCCACCAGCTTGCCGTCATGCCGTTGCTGCCAACCCACGCGATTGCATCCTCGTCGCCCTGCTTTGCAAGCGCTTTCATGGGATTGTACTGCTTGAAAATCCACATGATTCTGTTGAAGATTGCAACAGCCGCAGTAATTGCGCCGGCTGCGCCGAACGAGCCATAGAAGAACTCTGCCCAGTCACCCTCGCGGACATATACGATAGAAGCCACAGCGCCGATTGCGAGCAGAATCGCCAATACGCAGCCCTGACCGATAGCCGTATCGGTAAGCCAGCCGAGGTATATCGACCATGCACCGCCCATTGCGCCCATGCCAAAAGCAAGGAATATCATTGCGGCTGCCAGCATAACGAACATCACAGCGCCTCTGATTCCGCGCTTTTTCATATCCGCGCGCTGCTCGTCGGTATAAAGCATATCATCCGCATACTCAAGGCTGTTGATGTACACAAAGTATGCACACGCAGCAATGCAAAGAACAGCGTCAACTGCGCCGAAAATCTTCATGGAATTTCTCAGCAGACCAAACGGAATAATCAGCGCTGTAAGACCGATTATAGCCTTTGCGCCGAATACCGCCGTAAGATAGCTCTTTGCAAAAGCAAAGCCCTTGAACAGGCAAAACGCCAAAAGAATGGTAATACCTGTAAGAATTATGTATATCAGAGCGATATTAACTATTGTATCCCACAGCGAAAGAATTATCTGATTATCAGCAATTTCCTTCTGGGAAGCAAAGGTTTTTCCGAAAAGCTTAATAATACAGGTTACGCCGGATTCATTGTACTCTCTGCACTGTCTGAATACGGGAGAAACAAACAGCGGTCCGAGAACAAGAAAGTAGGCAGCGATAGCTTCAATCACGGCATACACGGCTATTCCAAGACCTATAATCTTGTTAAGCGGTGTTTTGCCGGTTGTGTTATCGTTTACAGCAACAGCAGTTGACATACTACACAGTCCTCCTAAAATCAAACCAACGCGCTTGTCAGGCGCGCCGACCGGTTCTCTGCAAGCGGCAGACAAACCGAATATACTTCATATAAATTATACCATATCAAATCTACTTTTTCAAGTAATACGCAGCAAATTAGCTATGAGCTTTTGCACAAATTTTATAATATTTCTTTGTGCAATTATCACCATTTGCTTAATTAAAGTTACACCATTATGTAAAATCGCGCAGTAAGCATTGCGGTATTTGCAGAGTTTTCAACCCGTCATTACACGCAAAAGCCGCCTTACAATTGCATGAAAGGCGGCGATTTTGGTTGATAGTCAATTATTCTCAACAGGCTGTTTTTCGATTATTACGCGTATGTACTGAACAGCGCGCCGATTGTGTATGCATAATTCTGCGTGCTGGCTGCGGTGTAAGAGAACAACCCCTGACTTGCGCTTAAGCTGCCTATCTGCTGCGCCTTCTGCGAAACCTTGGATGTAAAGCCGCCGTTGCCGAAGGTGGTTTTGATATCCGTTGCAGTCACCTTGGCGTTTTTGTCAAAGGTCAGCTTGTTGTCCGTGCCGAGCGTGAATCCCGCTCTCTTAAGCGCACTGGAGTATACCTTTGCGGTATTTACCATGATTACGCCCTTTTGCAGCAGAGATTCGCCCTGCGCCTCGCCCAGACCCTCAATCATGCTGTTGTAGTTTTCAGCGAAGCTTTCAGCCGCCTTAACATACTGCTCCGAGTCGTACTCGCCGCCGTATTTCAGACCGTTTGCGAAATCCGTCAGCGCCTGTGCCGAGGTGTTTGTCTGCGAGGATGCGGTTTTAAGCGCAACCTTGCTCTGCGCTTCTTCCTCGGTAGTGCCGAAAACAGACTTGTACAGCTCGTTGTAGCGCTGCTTGATGTAGGCGTTTTTATTCTTGACTACCTGCGCAAGAACCTCGTCGTTCGAGCTTGTTTTTCCGCTTTCCAATCCGCTGAAAAGATTGGAGGAAGCCGCGCCGTATTTTGCCGAAACCTGCGCCATTCTTACCTGAACAGCCGACATATTACCGATTGTTGCCATAAAATCACCTCCGAAAAGTTAAAAACAAATCATTAAGAAACCTTGCGCACGATAGCAATAGGCGTCTGCTGTGCGCACTGGTCAAGCGGGTTATCCTTGAACGCCTGAATCGGGAACTCGTCGGGCATATCCTTGCGGGGCTTGCCCAGAACATTTGCTCCGATATCGTTGGCGTCGATTATAACCACATCAACACCCAGATGCTTTGTAAGCCGCTCGGCTACTTCATCGGGCTTGTCGGGCGCCATTTTTGCGTAATGATTGTACGGCGGCAGCGTGTATTCGCAAGGACCGTCGATTGCGCGCGCTTTCATTCCGCAGATATTGTAAAACACACCGCGCTTGCCGAATACCTTTCCGATAGCGGCGCAAACTGCCGCAAACAGAACCTTCGGTCTGCCGACCTCGCGTATGCAAAGCTCCATGGTTTCGGGCATTCCAAGACCGATACCGTAGTTGGTTTTTACCACAAAGCGCGACAGAAACCGCGCCAGCCTTGATACCTTAATCTCATCAATCGGGAATGCGCGACCCTGTGAAATAGCAACAATTTTCTCCGACATGATGATTGTGTCGCCCTCGGTGATGTATTCCCTGACATACTTGTCAAGAACATCCTCAAGAACGTCGTCCTTTGTGATAACATGAGTTTTTACGGGGTAACGGGCGTATCTGCCGTAGTCCGTATCAATTTCAAGATTCTTGCCCTCGTTGGGCTGAAACGGCATATCCATCTTCTTAATTTCCCTTTTCTTTTTTTATCCTACACCGTAGGTCTTTCTGTATTCCTTCATCTTCTCAACATACTCTGCGCCGGGGATTATGCCCTTTTCAAGCGCGTCGATAATGTCGTTTATGGTAACGATAGAGTACACCTTAACGCCGAACGCCTCGTAAACCTCCTGTACAGCGGATTTATCCGAGGTCAGACCCTTTTCCATGCGGTCAACCGTGATTACCATGCCCTCGATATCAACATTTGCTTCGCCCATAAGCTTGGGCAGTACCTCGCGAAGCGCCTTGCCCGAGGTCATAACGTCCTCGATAATAACGACCTTTTCGCCATTCATAAGAGTCTTTCCGACGAACATACCGCCCTCGCCGTGGTCCTTAACCTCTTTGCGGTCGAAGCAGTAGTTTACATCTAAACCGAACTTATTGTAAAGCGCCGTACACGCAGAAACCGCAAGCGGGATTCCCTTGTATGCGGGACCGAAAAGCGTATCCGGCATAAGCCCGTTTTCCCGAATACACTCTGCGTAAAATTCACCCAGCTTTGCAAGCTGCGCGCCGGTCTTGTAATTTCCCGCATTGATAAAATAGGGAGCCAGTCTGCCGCTTTTGAGCGTAAACTCGCCGAATTTCAGCACTCCGCTGTCTACCATGAACTTGATAAAGCTCTCTTTGTATGTCATAATTATCCTCCGCAAAACACAGAGCAATGCTCTGCGTTCAAATATATTTATACAAATTTATTATAACACATATCTATCTGTTTTTCAAGTGGAAATCGCAATTTTTCTTAATCATATTTATTTCGCCGAAAAATCCCATATTGCCGCAAAAAGCCCGAGAATCCTCACTCTCGGGCTGTCATTTTTCCGAATAAATCACAAGGTAGCCGAGCTGTCGAGCTCGCCCGTGTAGATACCCTTTATCATCAGCGACAGGAAGCGGAAATCATTGGCAAGGTCAACTATTTCACCCAGCGCCTGCGCAGGGCCGCCAAGGATTTTCACCACAGGTCTTAAAACATTGGTGTTGTATTTTATAACAACTCCGTGACGCGTATCCGAAAGCTCTACAATCGTGCCGAGCGGATACGGATTGAACGCCCGCAGAAACGCCTGCACAACATCATAATCAAAGTGCATACCGCATGAGCCCAGCATATATTCCTCGGTTTCGGCAACCGACCACGGCTTGCGGTACGGGCGGTTGGAGGTCAATGCGTCAAACACATCGGCAACGGTGATAATCCTTGCGATAAGCGGGATTTTTTTGCCCGCAATGCCTGTCGGGTAGCCCGTACCGTCGTATTTTTCCTGATGAAACAGAACGCCCGTAAGAATATTTGCGTTGTACGCTCCCGTCTTTTTCAGGATTTCATAGCCTATGTAAGGGTGACGCTTAATCTCTGTAAATTCTTCATCGGTGAGCTTGCCGGGCTTTGCCACAATATCGTGGTCAATGTTTGATTTTCCGATATCGTGCAGCAGCGCCGCAACAACTATCTCCTTGATGTCCTCCTGCGGAAGCCCAAGCTCCGCAGCCATACTGGTTGAAAGCATGGCAACGCGCAGACAGTGCTTGTAGGTGTAATCATCGTAGGTCTGAAGCGCTATCATCTGGTTTCCGAGGTAGGTTGAATCGTTTTTGATATCCTCAAGAATGTCATCGGCGATATTATCAATCTGCTTTACCGCCTCCTGCGAAAGCTCCTTGATTTCACCGTTGTCGAAGATATCGTTCATCTGCGAAAGCGCTTTGCCGATATGAGTAATAAGCTGCTTTTCCTGCTGTTCCTCAGCGGCTGTGGGCGCTTGCTGTTCAACCGCAACCGTTTCGTTGCCAACAATGCTTACCGATTTGATACCCTTGTTTTTCAGAAGCTGTATCATATCATTGGTGAGCATGGTGTTCTTCATCAGCAGCGTACGATATTCACGCGCGGAGGTTGAAGCAACGTCTTTTGCAAGCACCATTCCCGCAGAAAGACTATCTATCGGAACTATCAGCATTTTGTATCACCCCGTAATTCAGAATCCGCTTACGCCAGCGGGCTTGTGTATACACCTCTTTTTATGCTGTCAAGCAGCCTCAGACGCGCCTTCTCGGCTTCTTCCTCATAGGTCATGCCAAACCAGACGCTGTCGGTAGTGATATTTCGCATCATATATCCGTTTTCTGTTATCTCCGCGCCTACTGCGTCTGCAATTGTAAGCTCGGCTTTGGGCTCATTTGCGGGCAGGCTGTTAAGGAATTTGCATAGCTGCGTTTCCAGTCTTGGCATAAACCCGCCGTCAAAGCCCCACATACTCATTGATACCGTATCGTTTTCTTCCAGCAGCTTTTCTTCACCTCTGAATGTACCGCTGATTATTCCGTCATGTCGTGTGATTGCCTTGGTTTCCTCCACACTGTACAGCAGCCCCTCGCCGTTTACCTTGCAGATTCCGCGGTTTACCGCGCCGAAATCCGATAGAGTATTCTTCAGCATAAACCCTATCGAACAGCCGTCTGCGGTAAAGCCGTTAAGAAATCCGGCAAGCTGCACGAATGCGTCCCGACCATAAAAATCATCCGCATTAACCACGCCGAAAGGTCCGTTCAGCACATCACGGCAGCAGTACAATGCCTGCGCTGTGCCCCAAGGCTTGGTGCGGTCGGGGAAATCACCCGCGCGGCACGGGAGATTATCCGGCGACTGAAAAACGTATTCCGTTTTGATTTTCGCAGAGATTCTGTCGCCAATTCTGCTTTTGAACAGCTCCTCAATATCACGGCGTATTATAAATACAACCCTGTTAAAGCCCGCTTTCATTGCGTCATAAACGGAGTAGTCTATCAACAGCTCACCGTTCGGACCCAGCGGCTCAAGCTGCTTTATTCGTGTGCCGAAGCGCGAGCCCATTCCCGCTGCCAGTACTACCAGTGTAAGGTCGGACATGATTTTTCTCCTTTGGTCTTGTGATGTTGTGCTTATGATTTTGCCGTAACGTTGATATACCTTATATCGGTGACCGTTGCGCCGCCGATATCGCAGCAGAGTGTGTCACCGTTTTCGCAAAAGCCCTGACTTTCATAAAATCGCCTTGCACGGGAATTTGTTTCAAGCGCCCACAGGTAAATCCGCTCAAAGCCCTGTTCCCGCAGCCAATCAACCGTATGCCGCAGCAGCGCCTTGCCAAATCCCTTGCCCCAATATTCGGGCAGAACGTACAGCGTCCATACTTCGCCCCAGCCGCTCATTTCTTCATCGGCTGATTCTCGTGCGCAGGAATGTCCCACTATTTTACCGCCGTCTGTAATCACAAAGCTGCCGGGCATTTCGGTGAATTTGCTGTCCCAGCGCCAACTCTCCAAGCCGTCAAGGTAATCCTGCGGCAGCAGCCCCTTGTAGCCCGCCTGCCAGCTTTGTACATACAGTCTGCCCACGTCCGCTTCATCACTGCGGAGCATTCGGCGAATTTCCATTATTTAAGTCCCTCGATTGAAGCAAGAATCTTCTTGAGCTTGTCCTCTGCCTTTGCCAGCTTTACGCGCTCGTTTTCAATCTGCTGCGCGGGCGCCTTTGCAAGGAATCCGGGGTTGTTAAGCTTCTTTGACAGGAACTCGATATCCTTCTCGGCTGCCTTCTTTTCCTTTTCAAGACGCGCAAGCTCCTTCTCCTTGTCGACCAGCTCGCCCATAGGCATAAAGATACGCGCGCTCTCGGTTACAACCGTTACCATAGCCTCGGTATCCGTAACCTCGCTTGTGATATTCAGCTCACCCGCGCCCGCAAGTCTTTCAAAGAATACCGAGCAGCTTGTAAACAGCTGGGTGTACTTTGTTTCGATATTCATTGTTACCTTTTTGGACGGAGGAACATTAAGCTCGTTGCGCTGTACGCGTATAGCCTTGATAGCTCCGATTACGCGGGAGAATTCCTCCTGCTCGGCGGGGAAATTGAGCTTTTCGTCATACTCGCACCATTTTGCAATCATAATGCTCTCGGTTTCAACGCCGGGCATTGACTGCCAGATTTCCTCGGTGATAAACGGCATGAACGGGTGCAGCAGCTTAAGTACGCCCTGCATGATGTAAACCAGAACATTCTGCGCAGCGCGCGCCGTTTCGCCGCCCGCAGCAATTCTGGGCTTTGTAAGCTCAATATACCAGTCGCAGAAAACATCCCAGATAAAGTCAAACAGATTCTGAACGGCAATACCAAGCTCGTAGCTTTCGAGATTTGAGGTAACATTCTTGATAAGGCTGTTGTAAAGGCTTAAAACCCACTTGTCCTCAATAGGCAGATTTTCGGGCAGCTGTGCCTTTTCAAAGTCCTCGGGCAGATTCATCAGGATGTAGCGCGAAGCGTTCCACAGCTTGTTGGCAAAGTTGCGGGAGTTTGTAACCTTATCCTTTGTCCAGCGCATATCGTTGCCGGGAGCGTTGCCCGTAACCAGCGTAAGACGCAGCGCGTCAGCACCGAATTCGTCGATAACTTCCAGCGGGTCAACGCCGTTGCCGAGCGATTTTGACATCTTTCTGCCCAGCTCGTCGCGTACCAGACCGTGAATAAGTACATCCTTGAACGGCTTTTCGCCTGTGTGCTCCAGTCCGCTGAAAATCATTCTTGCAACCCAGAACGGGATAATATCGTAGCCTGTAACCAGCGTTGTGGTAGGATAGAAATACTCAAGCTCCGGTGTCTTTTCGGGCCAGCCGAGCGTAGAGAACGGCCACAGCGCAGAGCTGAACCATGTATCGAGGGTATCCTCGTCCTGCTTCATTGCGCCGCCGCACTTGGGGCAAACCGAAATGCCGTCAAGTGTGATTTCGGTATGACCGCAGTCCTTATTCTGACAATAGTAGGCGGGTATTCTGTGACCCCACCACAGCTGACGGGAAATGCACCAGTCACGGATATTCTCCATCCAGTAAAGATAGCCGTTTTCAAAGCGCTTGGGTACGAATCGGAGCTCGCCGCTCTTTACAACGTCAATAGCAGGCTGCGCAAGCTTTTTCATTGCAACAAACCACTGATAGGAGGCTCTCGGCTCAACCGTAGTACCGCAGCGCTGGCAGCAGCCAACATTGTGCTTGTGCGGCTCTACCTTTACCAGCAGACCCTGCGCTTCAAGGTCGGCAACCATTGCCTTTCTTGCCTCGTATCTGTCCATGCCCGCGTACTTTCCGCCTATGTCCTCGCGGATTGTAGCGTCGTCGTTCATCATGTGAATAAGCGGAAGATTGTGGCGCTTGCCTACCTCAAAGTCGTTGGGGTCGTGCGCGGGTGTGATTTTAACGCAGCCCGTGCCGAATTCCATATCTACATAGTCGTCCGCAACAACGGGAATCTCTCTGTCGGTAAGCGGCAGCTTTAGCATCTTGCCTACAATAGCCTTGTAGCGCTCGTCGTTGGGGTTTACCGCAACGGCAGAGTCGCCAAGCAGTGTTTCGGGGCGGGTGGTGGCGATTTCAAGGTAGCCGCTGCCGTCTGCAAACGGGTAGTTAATATGCCAGAAGAATCCGTCCTGCTCCTCATACTCGCACTCAATATCCGAGATAGAGGTCTTACAGTTGGGACACCAGTTAATGATTCTCTCGCCGTGGTAGATAAGCCCCTTGTTGTACAGGTCGATAAATACCTTCTGAACCGCCTTTGAGCAGCCCTCATCCAGCGTAAAACGCTCGCGCTCCCAGTCGCAGGAGCTGCCCAGCTTTTTAAGCTGCTGAATGATTCTGCCGCCGTAAACGCGCTTCCAGTCCCAAGCGCGCTCAAGGAATCCGTCGCGGCCTACATCATCCTTTGTAAGACCCTCCTCCTTCATCTTTGCAACGATTTTCGCCTCTGTTGCAATGGAAGCGTGGTCTGTGCCGGGCAGCCACAGCGCAGAGTAGCCCTGCATTCTTCTCCAGCGGATAAGGATATCCTGAAGCGTGTTATCCAGCGCGTGACCCATGTGCAGCTGACCTGTGATATTGGGCGGCGGAATAACGATAGTATACGGCTTTTTCTTGGGGTCTATCTCCGCATGGAAGTAACCCTTTGCCTCCCAGTCCTTATAGATGCGCTCCTCAAATTCCTTGGGAGCGTATGTTTTTGCAAGTTCCTTTCTCATATTGCAAATGTCCTTTCTTTTTATGTCTGTATTTATTTAGCTTTCAGCGAATTTACAAGGTTTTCATCCGGAGCCACAAACAAAGTCCTGTTGTTGGTGAAAATCACCATGCCGGGCTTTGCGCCTGCGGGCTTTTTCACGAATTTTACCGCCGTGTAGTCCACCGGCACCTGCGCGGAGGCACGTCCCTTTGAGTGATATGCGGCAAGCTGCGCCGCCTCAAACAGCGCCTGCTCGCTGGGCTGTCTGCCCTCGGTGCGTATTATCACATGAGAGCCCGCAATGCCCTGCGTATGCAGCCAGATATCCGTAGCCTTCGCGGTTTTAAGCGTAAGTCGGTCGTTTTGAACATTGTTTCTGCCCACCAGCACCTCAAAGCCGTCGCCGGTGCGGAATTTCATCGGCTCGGACGGCTTTTTCACCCGCTCGTCGGCGCGTACTCCGCCCTTGAGATAGCCCTGCTCGCGCAGCTCGCGGCGTATCTCGGAAAGCTCCGCTTCATTCTCGGTGCGGCTTACCGCGTCGAAAACGCTGTCAATGTATATCAGCTCGTCCGCGCCTTTTTTTATAAGCTCGGTGAGCATTTTTTCGGCTGTATCAAGCTTTCTGTACTCGGTGTAGTATTTCTGCGCATTCTGCGCGGGAGTAAGCCTTGCGTCAAGCATAATCTCGCGCGGCTCGCCCGTGTAGAAATCCTCCAGCACCGCCCTTGTCTGTCCCTTTTCCAGCCGATAGATATTCGCGTTGATAAGGTCGCCGCAGACTCGGAAAACCTCCCTCTCGCCGCATTCCGAAAGCTCCTTTTTCTGAAGCTCCAGCTTGCGCGAAACACGCTCGTAGGCGTTCATAAGCAGCTTTAACAGGTCGTGCGCCCGCTGCCTGGTGCGCTCGGTTTTATCGGCAGAGGCGAAAAAGCTGTCAAGCGTGCTGTTTGCGCTCTCGCCGTGCGCAGTAAGCATAGCTGTGGAATACTGCTCAATATTGATAAAGCAGATATCCTTCTTTCTGCCGTTAAGCTCACTGACCGTCGTAAAGCAGGGTGATTCCTCTCCGCAGAGAATCCTCTTAACACGCGCCAGAATAAACCTCAATCTGTCGCGCGCGCTTTCGGACAGCTCACTGCAAACGGCGTCGATATCCTTTGCGGCGAAATAGGTCATTTCTCTTGCAAGAATCGGCGACACGCCCTCCAGCACCGCGCCCAGTCTTTTGGCAAGACGCTCCGTGCTGTCCAGCCGAGCCATTACATCATCTGCCGCGCAGTCAAGCAGGCACAGCCTCTGCGATCGCGGCGGTGTTTCGTACGGAATATTCGGCAGTACGCGGCGCACGGATGAAATATCATCGGTGATGCGCTTTATGCTGTCCACCACTCTGCCGTCGCGCACGAGAATAATATTGCTGTGTCTGCCCATTATTTCTGCAATAAGCGTGTTGGTTACGATATCGCCGATTTCGTTGGTACACTCAAAATCGAAATATATTATGCGCTCCAGCCCGTCCTGACGGATATCAATAAGCCTGCCGCCGCCCAGATGCTTTCTCATAAGCATACAGAACATTGGCGGCTGCTGCGGGTTGTCAAACGAAGCCTCCGTGAGATTCACCCTTGCCGAAACGCTGTTTGCGGAAAGAATGAGCTTTTTTGCGCCGTCGCGCAGAGTGCGCAGCGAAATAACCAGTTCCTCGCGCGAGGGCTGGTATACCTTATCGACGCGTGAGCCGATAAGCGGCTTTAATTCGCGGCAGACAAGATGAAGATACGCTCCGTCAAGCGACACTGCGCTCACTTCCTTTCCGTTGGTGTCAAATTATATACACTTATATGGATAGTGCTCCGTTTCCGCAGCAAATACCGGCACACTCGGAAAGCTCCTTGAAAGCAGGGCGGCAATTCTGTGTGAAGCGCACTTTTCCGTGCCGTAGTGACCCGCGTCAATAAGCGCCATGCCCGTGTTATTTGCGTCTATCCAAACATCATGCTTAACGTCGCCCGTAATCATTGCCTGACAGCCCTTTTCACGCGCAAGTCTTAACACACTTCCGCCCGAGCCGCTTACAACGGCAACGCGCTTTATTTCAAGCTCGGACGGTCCGCAGTAGCGGATGTCCTCGGCGTACAGCACCTTTTTGCAGTGCTCCGCCAGAGCCCTCGGTGTAAAGCCAAGCTCCAAATCGCACACTGCGCCAAAGCCCAGCCCGTTAGGGTGTATCGGCTCTACAACGCCGCAGCTTGCAAAGCCCAGCAGCTCAAGCAGCGTATCGTTTACGCCGCCCTCGGTGATGTCAAAATTGGTGTGTATGCAAATTGCGCTGATTCCGTTGGCAATCATTCGGTAAACGGGGCTCTCGGCAGGCACTGCCTTAAGCCCGTGGAAAATTACGGGGTGGTGAGAAACAATAAGATTGGCTTCCTTTGCTATTGCTTCATCCACAATCCTGTTGGTGATATCAAGGCAGGCTGCAATTCCCGTAACCTCATTTTCGCCGCTGCCAACCAGCAAACCCACATTATCGCAGCTCTCCGCAAGCGAAAGCGGCGAGATAACGTTTATGTATTCAAGTATTTCCGAAACCTTCATTCAAAATCCTCTGCTTTACTGTCGATAGTTTTCGCAAGGCTCTCCAGCCGCTCACATTCTGCCGCGAAGTCCTCCCTGCCCGAAAAATGCGCCGCCTTTTTCCGCAGCTTCGCAGAAATCATCCGCAGGTAGCGCGGGTCGGAGATTTTTCCGATAAGTGCAGACAGCTCGTCGTGCCGTGATATTATTCCGGTGTATTTTACCAGCATAACAACATAGGCGCGCCTGCCCTCGTAGGCAGTGCGCTCCTCAATGATTTCAAACCCGTTTTCACACAGATATTCCCGCAGATGCTCCGCTTTCGTCATCGGCTGAAGAATAAACCTTGTATTCTCCGAAAGGAATCGGCAGCCCGATACTATCTGCGCGATAAGCTCGCCGCCCATACCCGCGATAATCACATCGTCGGCATATTCGATTTTTTCAAGACCGTCTGACAGAACCGCGGTCACATTGGTAACTCCCGTCTGCTCAATAGTGCGCCGCGCGGCTTCAAGCGGACCCTCGCGGACATCGCTGGCATACACCTGCTTTGCGCCGTTAAGCGCAAGATAACACGCAAGCAGGGCGTGGTCAGTGCCGATATCTGCGGCAACCACGCCTTTTCTGCAAAGCTCCGCCGCTGTTTGCAGGCGGTTGGTAAGCGAAATCATCAGGCGTTGTTGCCAAGCGCCTCGTTAAGCTGGGCAACAATTTCTTCTACGTCAACGCCGTGAACCATGCAAGCCTGCTCAACCGATTCACCTCTGGAAGCGGGGCAGCCGAGGCAGTGCATTCCCATCTCAAAGAAAATGGGAGCGGCAGCCTGTGCGTCAATATCAAGAATATCGCCTATTATTGTATCCTTTGTAATCATAGTGTTCAGTTCCTTTCTTTTTTCTTCCCGCGTCAGCGGAAAACCGGGATTCTGCCGAACAGCGTTTGTGTCAGCCGGATTTTACACCCTGTCTGCAGCGCAAACTCGGTCATTCTGGCTGTACAAATACGATTTCTTCGGCATATCCTTAAGGCAATATTATACAAAATCCAATAAATGGTCTTTGTGCGGTGTTGCCTTAAATATACATATACTATTATATCACAACTTGCGCGGTTTGTCTACTGGTATTCTCGAAAAAAATCTGCCGATGAATTTCAGGCTGTTATTTTGGCGATTCAAAGCCTGTACAATTCAGCGCCAAAATAGTATTGCCGGATTATGCAAGAAAATTCACCGCTTCCTCCAGTGCCTTTTCCAGAGCGCCCTCCTGCGACATTCTGTGACCTGCGCCCTTTATAATGCAGCTCTTTACCGCGGGATTCAGCCGCAGGAATTCCTGCGTATCTACGGGTGAGACAAGCTCGTCGAGTTCAGCCGCAAGCACAAGGATATCTTCTCTGTTCCACGCCTCGCACGACCGCAGCGCATTATGCTCACGCAGCTGCTCATAAAAAGCAAACGGCAGCTCGTAGATCTTTGCCATAGTCAGCTTAAAGCCCTCGCGCCGCGCTTTCTCAAGCGTAAAATCCCTGTCGAACAGCGCAGCGGCACTTAACAGCGAATCAGCCATATTCACTGCAGGAACGCGCAGCACTGTGCGGCGATAGCAATGTGGGAACCGCTCCCTGCGCAGCAGCATACAAAACGCGCCGAAGCTCGTTGCAAACGCCGAAACGCGCTGCGTCAGAGCGGATTTTATATATTCCTCTGCCGACAGAATGTCATCAATACAACGCTCAACCGAAAGCTGCGAAAAGTCGTCGCGCTCGCCATGCGCGGGAAGGTCAATCGCAAGCACATTGTACCCTCTGCCGCAAACGCGCTCCGCAAGTCCCGCTATTGCTCCGCTCTCTTTATTTCCGCCAAAGCCGTGAACCGCAAGTATCGTTTCTTCGGCGTTTTCACCCCTGTAAAGCTTTGCGGTGATATCACCGATTTTTAAGTATTCTGTATTCATTTTTCCTCCTAAAAAACCTCCGCGTTTCGGCGGAGGTTTCAGTCTGTCGAAAAAGTCCAGCAAAGGCTGGGCTTTTTTGCGTAAATGTGG
>JBJESB010000114.1:0-2530 GCA_051882575.1 Oscillospiraceae bacterium | reverse complement strand
CAGTACTCCCCCTTTGATACAAAGCCGGGGCTGAATTACTGGGGGCATTACGCTAGCGCCGACCTTGTGAATTACGAATACCTGCCGCCTGCGCTCTGTTCCGACGAGCAGTTCGACTGCCACGGGGTGTACTCCGGCTCGGCGGTGGTAAAGGGCGATGAGCTTCACCTGTTCTACACAGGCAATGTAAAGCTTATGGGCGAGGGCTACGACTACATCAGCAGCGGCAGAGAGCACAACACCGTCCACGCAGTCAGCCGTGACGGAGTGACCTTTGAGAAGCTGGCGGTAGTGCTCCGCAACAGCGATTACCCCGACGACGTCACCTGCCACGTCCGCGACCCTAAGGTGTATGAATACGACGGCGGTTATGTAATGCTCCTCGGCGCAAGGACAAAGGAGGATATCGGGCAGGTGCTTATCTACCGCTCCCCCGACCTTGAACGCTGGGCATATTCCGGCAGGATTACCTCCGATAAAAAGCTGGGCTTTATGTGGGAATGCCCCGACCTCATATCCATAAACGGAAAGCTGTTTCTTAGCTTCTCGCCGCAGGGCGTGGAAAGCGACGGTATACTCTACAACAACATCTATCAGAGCGGCTATGCGCAGATTATCGGGGATTTCCCCGGCGACTGCACGATAGGCAAATTCACCGAGCTTGACCGCGGCTTTGATTTCTACGCGCCGCAGACCTTTTCGGACAAAAACGGCAGGCGTATTCTAATCGGCTGGGGCGGGCTTCCCGATATAGACGACCTCTACCAGAACCCCACCGACCGCTTCGGCTGGAAGCACGTTCTCACGCTCCCACGGGAAATAACCGAGCGAAACGGCAAGCTGTATCAGAACCCCGTAAAGGAGCTTGAAGCGCTGCGCAGAAGCAGTCGGGAATACACCTTAGGCGGCGAACTGAACGCAGATGTCGGCGGCGTGTTTGAAGCAGAAATTCAGCTTGAAAGCGCGTCAGATTTCCGCGCGGAGATATGCGGCGGAATGACGCTCTCTTTCGGCAGCGGCATTGTTACTCTGGAGCTTGGCAAGTGCGGCTGCGGCAGAACGAAACGCTCCGTAAAAACAGATTCTCTTACAGATGTACGGATATTCTGCGACACCTCTGTTGCAGAGATATACCTCAACGGCGACGCGGAGGTTTTCACCACCCGATATTACCCCGAAAACGAAGAATACGCGCTTAAAATAACGGGAGCGACAGGTCGCGCGGTAATCTATGAACTGAACGGATTCAATGAAAGGAGCTGACAGCGTTTGAAGAAGATAATTTCTATCGGTGAGGCGCTTATCGACTTTATCCCGAACAGAAAAGGCTGCGACATGAAAGACGTCACGGGCTTTGAGCGTGTATGCGGCGGCGCTCCCGCAAACCTCGCCTGCGCAATAGCAAGGCTTGGCGGCAATTCCGCGCTTATCTCCTGC
Organism: Oscillospiraceae bacterium; assembly: GCA_051882575.1. Taxonomy (GTDB): domain Bacteria; phylum Bacillota; class Clostridia; order Oscillospirales; family Ruminococcaceae; genus CAG-115. The sequence continues at coordinate 1,093 of JBJESB010000114.1, read as the reverse complement.
GTGGGTAATGACGGCTTCGGCAGCTGCATCATTGAAACGCTGGAAAACGCGGGCGTAGATACCTCAATGATAGTAAGGACAAATAAAGCGAACACCACCCTCGCATTTGTGTCGCTTAAGCAGGACGGCAACCGTGAATTTTCCTTCTACCGCAACCCCGGCGCGGATATGCTGCTGGACGAAAATCACCTTGACACAGGCAGAATAAAGGAATGCGGCATTCTGCACTTTGGCTCGGTGGCGCTGGTGGAATCCCCCTCGAAATACGCGCACAAAAAAGCGATATCCGCAGCGAAGGAAAACGGCGCTGTTATCAGCTTTGACCCGAATATCCGTCTGCCGCTGTGGAGCAGCGCTTCGGACTGTCGGGCAGCGGTGCGTGAGTTCCTGCCGTTTGCGGACATTGTGAAAATATCCGACGAGGAGCTGGAGTTTGTCACCGGGATAAAGGACGAAAACGAAGCTCTGGCAAGCCTGCTGAACGGCGGCGCAGAAATGGTGCTGTACTCCCTTGGGGCAAAGGGTGCGCGGCTTATCACCCGCAAGGCAGACGTATTCTGCCCCGCTCCGTCGGTCGCAGCGGTCGATACCACGGGCGCGGGCGACGCCTGCATTGGAAGCCTGCTGTTCAGTCTTGCTAAGGACGATATAACTGCGGCGCAGCTTGCGGATATCACGGAGGAAAAGCTGCGTGAATATCTCGCATTTTCGGTGGGATATTCGGCGCTTTCGGTAACGAAAAAGGGCGCGGTAAGCTCTTACTGCGACTATGAAACTACAATCAGCTTTATCAGAGAAAGGACATAATTATGTTTGGATTCGGAAAGAAAAAGAATAGCTCTGTACTGGTAGCTGCGGCAAGCGGCACGGTGGTAAATGTAGAAACCCTCCCGGACGAGGTGTTCTCGAAGAAGATTCTCGGCGACGGCTACGCTGTGAAGCCGATGAACGGCACTATCGTTTCCCCCGCAGACGGAAAGATAATCGACGTGCAGGATTCCCACCACGCTTATGGAATCCTGACTAACGACGGGCTTGAGCTGCTTGTGCATATCGGTATCGACACGGTTTCGCTTAACGGCGAGGGCTTCAC
>JBJESB010000113.1:0-10082 GCA_051882575.1 Oscillospiraceae bacterium | reverse complement strand
ATGAAGATGAGCTGCTTCTTGCTCTTGGCAAAGCCCTCCTTGAAGTTCAGCAGCATATTGTTGTATACCGCCTCGTCGTCATAGCCTATCAGCGACGCGCAGTATACCGGGATAACTCCGTCCTCGGTGTACACGCCGCCGTTCTTTACCACACGGGTGCGGCGATCCACCATGAGATCCTCGAAGATACCGGCAGCCGTGGTATTCAGCCGCTGGACTATCCCCTCCACCTGCTGGGCGGACGCGCGCATCTCGCACAGCTGAGCCGCCTTTGACAGATCAATATGGGCGAAGTCTATCTGCACAACGCCGCTCATGGCGCCGCCTATCGTCTGTACCTTGTCCTTGTGCGTGAACTTGTCAAAATCAGCGTCCTGACCGTAGGACACATAAGTGACCTTTACTCCGCAGCTGCTAAGGATAAGCATGAAGTACAGCTCCCTGAGCGTCCCCGAGCCGATGTACAGCAGCGACGCAGGCTTTATCGAAAGATACTTCATCAGCCAGCAAAGCAGGACGAAGTATGTATTCTTTCCGTTTGCGCCGCAGGTCTTTATCGCCTCGGTAAGTAGCGGTGTTATCACCTCCGCGCTGTACTGGAGACGCTGTGAGGAAAGCCAGCTCTGCACGCCGGACTTCACCGATCTCTCGTCGCTTAGATCCGCCGCCGCATACCCTGCCGCCGAGCTTATCTCGGTGGTGGAAGCCATCGGGATCCTGCCCTCGAAGAAAAGCCCGTTTTTCTTCGCCGCAGCGTAGCTCTCTATCAGCATATTCTTGAAAACATCGGCGTTGTCATATCCGATATATCGTGTAAATCCATTAGGAGCCATTCTGCCAGACCTTTCCTCTCAATCTTATATCAGCTGCTGACCTCGATGCCATAGCGGTTGCACAGCTTCACCAGTCCGTCACGGTAGCCCGAGCCGACCGATGAGATACGCCACTCACCTTTATACAGGTACATCTCCATCGCAACTATCGTAATTTCGTTTGTCAGCCCGTCTATGGGGAAGCTGACGCATTCCTTTCCGCCGGAATAAAGCGACAGTATCGGATCCTTTACCAGCGAGAAATTCCTGCGGCTGCTGCCGGAATAGACCGAATACGCGATCACCACCCGCTTTACACCGGGTGATATCCTGCCGGGTTCTGCGCTGATGTGACCGTCCTCGCTGTCATATTTCACTGCCCCGTCCGGCGAGGAAGTGTTCCCGAAGAACACCAGTCCGCCGTCGCCCACGCTTTTCTCGTTGCCGTCAAGCATGAACACATACGGGTCGATGTCAAGCTCGCCCAGCTTCACTCCCGTGAGATACGCCGAAAAGCTCTCGCCCAGCTGCGACACCGGGATACGCTGTCCGCGCTTCATCACCAGCGGAGGTTTTTCCTCCGCCGCATGCCGGAGCGCCGACGCAAGCTCTGCCGTGGTCTTTCTCCGCTCCTGGGTCATGCCCGGAAGCTCCTGATGCACCGAAGCGCCGCTGCCCGGAGTCCCCGTTCCCATTGACGGAACATACGCCGGGACGGACGGGATACAGATAGACTTAGGCTGCTCCGGAACGCTGGGTCTTGGCTCGCGAACGACATTCTGCGCCGTGAATATCACGCGTTCTTTCACCGCCGGCGCTCCTGCCGAAAACCTGCCGCTGAGGTATATCCTCCTGCGGAACGAGGAATTCAGCAGTATCTCCGAATACACAAGCCCCGGAGTGCCCGGCGCGGCAACGATTATCTTTACCTCGCTCCTGCCAGCCGGCAGCTTATCCGGAATGAACGTCACTCCGCCCTGGTTACAGACTATCTCAGCCTCCGCCGGGATATCCACCGTCATCAGGAAGCTGTTGTCCTCCTGCGGTGACAGCTCTCCCAGAGCCAACGTGCGCGGTATCTCCGCCATGCCGTCCTCACCGCCGAAACCGCTGACGGTTCCCAGCACCTCAACATTGGAGATGTTTGTGGGGTAATTCGCTTTTATCGCCGTCTCGGAGGTCTCGCCCTCGGTTATCTCCACCCGGAGACCCTCAAGCGTGACGCCGGGGGATTCAATACCGATAACAGCGCCGTGACGCGCCCACACCGTGGTATTTCTCCCCTGCAGCTTCATCGGTCTGCCGATCACAACAGGACCTTCGAACTCTCCGGGTGGGAGCGCGGCGGTACCATTGTCCGGCGTTGCCGAGATAATATCATATATTGTTGCCAAACCGCTGCCCCCTCCGGTAAATTTGCTGTTTTATCAGACGTTCACGCCGTAAGCGCGGCAGAGCGCCTCAAGTCCGCCCTGATAGCCGGCTGCGACTGCGTTGAACTTCCAGTCGCCGTTGTAGCGGTAAACCTCGCATACTACCAGCGCTGTCTCAATGGAGAACTCCTCCATCAGATCGAAGTGAATTACCTCCTCGCCGTTTACGTCGTCGGGATTGTCGATCTTCACTACTCTAACATACGCGTTGGATACCTGACCGAAGTTCTGGTTGCGCTGCTGTGCGTCGAAAATAGTTACAGTCACTGCGATCTTCTCGATCTCAGGCGGTATCTTTGTAAAGTCGATGATTATAGCCTCATCGTCGCCGTCGCCCTCGCCGGTACGGTTATCGCCGGTGTGAACTACCGCGCCGTTTCTGCCGTTGAGGTTGTTATAGAATACGAAGTCCTCGTCACGGAGCACCTTTCCGTTTGCGCCCAGAAGGAACACGCTCGCGTCAAGGTCAAAATCCTGACCGCCGTCATAGCGGTTGGTATCCCAGCCAAGACCGATTCTTGCCATTGTTACGGACTTGTCCAGACTTACGCGCTGACCCTTTGAAAGATTAACTGCCATTGTTATTTACCTCCTTGATTCTGATGTGTCCCCAATCTCCGCGCTGTGCGGAGATTGAGAACGTATTGTGTTACTTTTTGGAAACTGCGTTTACGATTGCCTTTCTGATAAGGTCTATCGGGATTATCGACAGAGCCAGAACCAGAACGAACAGCCATTCTGTGATGCTAAGACCGTGGCAGCCGAGAATATCGCCCACAGCGGGAACTGCAACACCGATATAGGTCATTGCAATCTGTACGAGAGCAATAATGCCGAATACCGTGAGGAAGCCCTTGTTCTTTGTAAGATTATCGAACAGGTTGAGCTTTTCGGTTCTTGCGTTAAAGCCGTTGAATACCGCAATAAAGATGAAGAATGCAAAGTATGCGGTTGTAAGGTAGATGTGAGCGTCACCCTCAATAGCGCCGGGTCTGATAAAGCCCCATGATTCGAGCATTGTCATGCCTGAAGCCGCATCAACAATCTTCTCGCCGAGCAGCAGCATTACAAGCGAGAGAACAAATGTCCAGCCTGCGCCCGTGATGATTTCGCTCATCATATTCTTGCTGATAATCGGCTCGGTTCTGCGCTTGGGCTTCTCCTTCATAAAGCGCGCAAGAGCAGGCTCTCCGCCGAATGCAAGCGCGGCAAGCGTATCCATTACGAGGTTTACCCACAGAATCTGGATAACGTTGAGCGGGGAAGCGAGGTTGAGCAGCGGGCAGATAAACGAGATAAGCACTGCCGCTACATTGATTGTAAGCTGGAAGATAATGAACTTTCTGATAGAGTTGAAAATTGTACGACCGTACAGAATAGCCTTGTCAATGGAGTTGAAGTTATCGTCGAGAATAACGATATCGGAGGCTTCCTTTGCAACCTCTGTACCGCCGCCCATTGCGAAGCCGACATCGGCTTTCTTAAGGGCAGGGGAGTCGTTTACGCCGTCGCCTGTCATACCTGCAACAAGGTCAAGCTCCTGCGCATTGCGTACAAGGCGGCTCTTGTCGGAGGGCAGTGCGCGTGCGATAACGCGGATATTCGGCAGCTTTTCCTTTACTTCCTCATCGGTAAGCTTTGCAAGCTCATCGGAGGTAAGCACGATATCGGTATCTGCCTCAAGCAGACCTGCGTCCTTGGCGATTGCAACTGCGGTTTCCTTGCGGTCGCCTGTAATCATTACAACCTGAACGCCTGCGCCCTTAACCTCGCGGATTGCGGTGATAGATTCGGGGCGAACCTCGTCGCGGATTCCTACTGCGCCTACAAGAGTCCAGTTATTGCCGTCGGGCAGGGCTTCCTCGCCCAGAGCGTCCTCACTGGTAGCGATTGCAAGCACACGGATAGCGCGGTTTGCAAGCTCGTCAATCTTTGCGTTGAGCTTGTTCATGTCAAACGGCTGCTTGTTGCCGTTCCGGTCATAGTAGGTAGCGCAGCGCTGAAGAATCTTCTCGGGTGCGCCCTTAATGAGAGTCATCTTGTATGCGCCGTCAATCTGCGTAGCGGAATACTTGTTTGTGGAGTTGAACGGAATGTTGCCAACAACCGTGATTCCGTCTTTCTTTGCGCCGTCAATGTCAAAGCCGAGAATAGCGCGCTCCGTAGCGTTGCCGCCGATAACTCTGCGGTCTGCGCCCGTGCCGCTTACCATAGAAAGCGTGTTGTGCTGAATAGAAAGCGAGAGCATCTCCTTAAGCCCGTCGCCAAGCTCGTTTATACCCTTGAATTCCTGAACATCGCCTGTGATGAACGATACAGCCTCAAGCTTGCCCTTGGTGATTGTACCGGTCTTATCGGAGAACAGGATGTTGAGCGAGCCTGCGGTTTCAATTCCCGCAACCTTTCTTACAAGGACATTATCCTTGAGCATCTTGCCCATATTCTGCGCGGAAACAATAGCAATCATCAGCGGCAGACCCTCGGGTACAGCCATAACGATTACGATTACTGCGAGCATTACGGCGTTAATGATTGCTTCAAGCAGTGCAGCCCACTGGAAAACTCCGCCTACCATAAGGAATCCGTTGATTACATCAAAGCCCGTGTCCATAAACAGGGTCTTGAACAGCATAGCAACAGCGATTGCGATACCGCCGATGTAGCCAAACTTTGAAATTCCGTTGGCAAGATTGCCGAGCTTAACCTTAAGAGGAGTTTCGCGGTCGTCGTCTGTCTGGAGCTGCTTTGCGATTTCGCCGTAAACCGACTTGTCGCCGACAACCGTAACCTGCATAACAGCATTGCCCGAGCATACAACCGCGCCTCTGAACACCTTGTACTCGTTGTCGAAGTTTATGTTCTCATCGGTATCGGTCCAGCCGTCGGGAATTGCAACCTTTTTAGCCTCGCGGCTCTCGCCGTTAAGCACAGACTGGTCAACCTTAAGGTCGCCGTCAACCAGAATACCGTCAGCGGGAATCTTGTCGCCCGCCTGAAGCAGAATGCAGTCGCCGACAACGATATCGTTGATTGCCACCTCTGTGATAACATCGTTGCGGTAAACCTTGCACATGATTCTTGAAGCCTCTTCCTGAAGCTTCTGGAAAGCGTTTTCGTTGTTGTACTCGGAAATGGTGGAAACCAGCGTTGCAAGCATGATTGCGATAAGGATTCCGAGAGGCTCATACCACTCGGGCGCTCCTTCGGTGATTACTCCCACTAAACCGAGAATCCACAGTACGACGTTTATGCCCAGCGCAACAAGCAGAATCTTAATCATGGGGTCGCCGAGGTTTCCCAGCAGCTTATCCATAAAGCTTTCGCTTGCCTGTTCGGTCATACTGTTGTCGCCGTATTTCTCTTTGGATTCAGCGACTTCCTTGTCTGTAAGTCCGAATTTCTTCATTGTTTGATTTCCTTTCTGTTTCGTGTGTGCGAAACAAGGTTATATAGGAGCTTGTGCGCTGCGTTCAGTAAAGGCTTTTCACCCGGCGCATATTCTCCTTGGAATTCCGCTCTGCGGAAGATTCCTACGTATTGTCAGAGGACCGAAACCTCTGCCAGCAGCCCGTTCTCACCCGAGGTCATGCGGAATACCGCTCCGTCGGTAAGCTCAACTGCGCAGCCCTTTGTCACAAGGCGTCCGCTGGGCGAGGTCATGCCGTCTATGCTGTGATTTACAAGCAGCCAGCGTCCCTGATAGAATTTGATGTAAGCGCGCATATCGGTGGCTGCTTTCTCATCATTGCGTATGTTGGAGTAAATATGCCAGTCAAACAATGGCATATCATTATAAGCAATTATCTCGCATTTTGGGCGAAACACGCCTGATTTTCCGCGAAGCTCGCTGTTCAGGCGAATCTTCACAAGCTTATGCGCAATGCGCGTATTGCAGCACGGGCAAACCGGATTCTTTTCGTCGCGCAGCAAAAACCATTTCCATTGGCATTTCGGGTTGTCGCAGGGAATAAGTCTGTCCCATGATTTCAGCAGACCTGTTTCCCATTCCATTGCCGTAGGGCGCTGTGACGGGTCGTGCAGACCGTTTACAAATGCCCCGATAAATAATTGTTCCAGCTCCTTTGAAAGCGACTGAATCGTTATTTTCAAATCAGAGGGGCGGTTGCTGGTATCATTCGGGTTTTCGATAAAGGTAGCCTGCGGTCCCATTGCGAGATAATCGTCATCCTCCGCGGAATCCTTGCAGTAGATTTTCGGTCCCCTGAGCGGATGCCGCTGAAAGAGGTATTCATAAATCAGCACGGGCATTGCGTGAAGGTCGGTCTGAACGCAGGGGTATGCTCTCTGCTCGGAATCCTTTCCCAGCGTTGCAAGAACCTCGGGCGCAATGTAGCCCGGCGTACCGCTGACCTCGGGCGGGTATTTGCCCGGCACTACCAGCGAGTCAATATCAATTACGACAATCGAGCCGCTTTTGGGGTCGATAAGCACATTGTTATGCGACAGGTCGGAGTGCGCAAGCCCCGCGGCGTGCATTCTTCTAAGCGAGCGCGAAAGGCTTATTGCCATACTCAGCGCCGTGCGAAAGTCGCCCTTTTCGCTGTCGTTAAGATATTTGCGCGTCTTGCCTGTGAACCAGTTGCTCTTTTTGTCCTTGCCCTTCAGGTTTATCACCGCAGACGCGTCAGCGCCAAAGAAGAATTTCTGCGGATAGGTAGGGCAGACAATGCCAAACTCGGGCTTTACGATAATCGCAACAGGCCAGCAGAATCGCGCACGGAAGTACTCTGCGGTTTTTTCGGTATTGCCCAGAGCGCCGCCGTCCTGTTCCGAAAGCGTGGGGTTGTAGATTCCTACAATAGCGCGTATACGGTCCTGAATCTGCGGGTCGCGGGCAACGTTGGGGTCGTTGAAAAACTGCACTGCATACTTTTTGTCCGGCGTGAAAAATGTGTGCTTCATACCGCCGCGCGGGGCGTTGGTATCGAATACATAATCAATAGTATTGCCGTTGTCAAGCAGCGCAGTCAGAATATCACCGTTGTTCATGCGTCAGCCCCGCCGTTCTTTACTCTGATGATTGCGAGGGTTCTGTCGTCAAAGCTGCCGCGCTCGTTGTAGTTGTCAATCCAGCAGAGCAAACGCTCCTGCGGAGTATCGCCAAGTGTAACGCCGAATGCTTCAAGTGAATGGCAGCGCAGCTTGTCGCGCTGATTCCAGAGCGCGTCAATATCGGTGCCCTCGGACAAAAGCTGCTTTGCGTATTGAAGCTCCACGCTGTATGCTCTTTCGTTTACCGAGCGGAATCGCACAGGAGCAGGGTCAACGGGCTTTTGCGGCTCGCCCTGCATTGGCAGAATACCGTTCAGCGCAAGGTCAAGATACAAACGTTTCATCATAGGCGCACAGGGGAAATAATCATCCGCAACGCCGTCGGACATAAGCAAAAAAGTATCCGAGGTTCCGCGGCTGATACGCGTTTTTCCTGCAATTATCCTGTCATCGACATTCTTCTCCGAAATAAATTCGGTTTCGCCCGAGAATGTACCGCTGTCAGGCTCGCCCAGCAGCTTAAGGCAGGAGTCTGCGTCCTTTGCGGAATCAATCCCGCAGATACATCCGTCACCGATTTGCAGCGTAACAGTGAAGCATTCCGTACCAAGCGGCACAATAATCGCCGCCAGAAAGGTCGAGTAGAAATCGTTGACCTCGGGATTTCTTCCCAGCAAATCAGTGTATTCCTTAATATTATATACCCGCCGGTGTTCTTCTATAACCATAGAGTAAGCAGCCTTTGCCGAATCCTTTGCGGCGGTTGCAAGCTTTGTACAAGCCGAAATAAACTCCTGCGAGCCGAAATCGGCAGCAAGCGCGGATTTCAGATTGTCGTCGCCCTCAAACGCCTTTTTTATCTCGCCGCGAAGATATTCAACAGCGGTTTCGCATACAATACGAGCGCCGATGCGCGATAGCTTTTTTGAGCCTGCGCCGTCTGCAACAACTGCGATTACACAGCCGTTTACGGTAGCGGTTTCAAACCAGTCGTCGCAGTTGGTTGCGTCGTGCTTGTGCTTTTTTCCGCGTGCGCGCGCAGCGATTATTTCGATTGCGCCTTCGCTGCAGTATTTCGCATGATTTTCCTCGTGCAGCTCTACCGTAGTGTCTGCAATTGGCTTGTACTGCCAGATTCCCGCAGTATGCTCCATAACAGCGCGGTCGGAGAGCGGCTCGGGCTGTTCGGATTTTTCGGCAGACTTTGCAGCGGGCTCGGCGGGCTTTGCGGCGGGTTCTGCAGGCTTTGCCGCCTGAACTTCAGCAGGCTTTGCGGCGGGTTCTGCAGGCTTTGCCGCCTGAACTTCAGCAGGCTTTGCGGCGGGTTCTGCAGACTTTGCCGCCTGAACTTCAGCAGGCTTTGCGGCAGATTCGGCGGGCTTTGAATCAGGCGTTTGCACAGAATTATCGTTTGCTTGCGCAGCTTCGGCATGATTCTGTTCGAGAAAATCCTTCTTTGCCTGCTCATAGCAGAGTCTTTCAGCCGCGTTGGTCATATATTCAATATGAGCGCGGATAGGTCTTGATTGTTCAGCCATAGCTCACCTTAGGGAACGATAACAAAGCCCTGAGGAGGCGGCGGCAGCTCTACGGGTGCGCCGGGCTTTGCATCTATGCTGTTTGAGGATACCTTGATTGAGCTGGATACCCACTTGAAATACTGTGCCATATCGCCTGCTGTGAGGCTGTTCATCATAAGCACATTAGGAGTGATTTTTTTGAGATTAGCGGTATTTGCGCTTGCGCCTGCGGCACAGGCGATAATATTGCCGGTCTTAACCTGCGAAAGCGCGTTAATGCCGTCATCAAGATTATCTGTGGGAGAGCCGTCTGTCAGCAGGAATACGAGCGGCTTCCAGTCGCCCTTTTGCGTATCTGTTGTAACTCTTACTTCGTTTTTTATAGACTCGGCAAGTACCGTAAGCGCTCCGCCCATAGCGGTGGCACCGGTAGCTCTGATTTCCGGCTCCTTGAACAGCATAAGCTCTGTCAGCGGTGAAACCTGTCGTGCTGAGCTGTCGAATGTGATGATAGACAGATAAGCGGTTTCAACTGCCTGCGGGTCGCCCTTAAGGTCGGCGATAAGCGCCTTGATGCCCTGCTTTACCGATTCAATAGGCTCTCCGTTCATAGAACCGGAGCAGTCTATCAGCAGGTATATAGGTAAACGTCTGATGTAGCTGTCCATTTTATACCTCCAAATTATGTTATATGTGTGTATATTGACATATTCATATACATTTTAATTATATCCTAAATTGACCAATCTGTCAATAGCAACAGGATATTTTGCTGTAAAATTTGTATAACATAGATATTTTTAGCGGGAATATTTTCAGCACTCAAGAGGAAAATAAAGGAGTAATCTTTTTTGGGAGGTAATTGCAATGTCGGGAGTAATAGGAAGAACCTTTGGTGAGAGCTATCTTAGATATTGCCCGCGCACGGGCGCAAACGTAGTTGTTCGCGATGTGCTGGCACTGGACGGAACAACCTATGCGCAGTGCCTGAACAAGTATTCCTGCGAGCAGCAGGGAGGCTGCACCGAAAAGCTGTTCAGAGTCTGGAATCAAAGCGAACCAAAATAAAACCGCCGATTCGTGCGGTTTGCACAAGTCGGCGGAAAAATGGCAAAAAAAACGCCGTGAATAATTCCACGACGAATTCTATGGAGCGGATTACGAGGCTCGAACTCGCTACCTCCACCTTGGCAAGGTGGCGCTCTACCAGATGAGCTAAATCCGCATTGGCGACCTGGATGGGACTCGAACCCACGACCTCCGCCGTGACAGGGCGGCGTTCTAACCAACTGAACTACCAGGCC